>NZ_CP186280.1:0-14379 GCF_049331405.1 Singulisphaera chitinilytica | reverse complement strand
CTGAATAGCCGCTTCAATTCCGCTGGGCGCTCCCGGCGTTCCAGATGCGAGAGCGAGGCCGGAGGGTGGAATTGGATGTGCCATATGGGCAGCATAGTGACGAAATCCTCTTGCGAGAAGGTCGAAAAGGCACCCTGAACAAATGCTATGCGACATTCTCATCACTTATAAATACTCGCTTCCGGCCCTGCTGCCAAGGTCGAACCTGGCGATCCCATCATTCCAAGCTTAATTTTTCTTAAAATTTCTTAAGGACTCGGGTGTTTCGCACGAAGGAGGTTATAAGCGTCCATGACGTTCAAACGCCCCCATCCAGACCGTCGGTGCCTGCCATTGCGTCCTGACACTTGTCTCGCCGCATCAATTAACGCATTAGCATACTCGTGGTGATCGCAGTCAATCGCTTCCATAAGGACGGCGAGGCATGCCGTTGTAATTGCAGTGCTAAAGCTCGTACCGTTGTAGGAACCGGCAACCTTGTACTTCAATTCTCTGAGCGGTGGATGGTTACACCAAATGCCAACACCCGGAGCCACGATGTGAGGGCGACGGCAACTGCGGTGCCAAACGGATCCATTGTCGTCGATTGCGCCGACACTCATCCCGAGATCAGCGATCCGAGATCGGTATAACTTGCCGCGATTCCCGACGGCGACCACCGGCTGAATGCCTAAAGCATTCAAGATATGTATCATTGGTGCAATGACATTTTGTTTATTCACCACATCAATGGAAATGTTCGCTATATCAATACCATCCTTATTTCCCTCTCGCTGCAATTCGACATGCTTATCGACGATCCATTGCAGGCCTCCGGTAATTTGTTCGACGGTACCGACTTCTTTCTTAGGAATGCCATCCAACACACGTGTTACGATAAACTGAGCATCAGGCGCACCCGCAGCGATGAGGTCGCATACCTTGGAACCATGACACCCAGCGTCGGTGATACGGTTCACGTCATCCACCAAAATGCCGCCCTGTTGATCGAAATGCGAAAACGCCAAAATCTTGTTTCTGACTGTAGACATTCCGGCATCCACGCCCGAGTCTACCACCGCTATTTTTCGACCTCTCCCTCGAAAACTGTGACCGTGTAAAACATCAAGGCTTGTGTCGCGAAGCCACCAGTCATTGCTTCCGGCACCCAACGCGTAACCCGCAGCCAGGGTGAATCCCAAATTGCCGCGCGAGGACTTTTTCTTTTTGGTTGCTTTCGACTGCTTGACGGGTATGGAGACGCGCCGATTAAAATCGACGCGTGAAATTAATTTAATGAGCGATTCATTACGCAATAGCGTGTTCATACTTCGTACATCCGTACGAATCGACGCGCTGTGAACGTTGTCAAACGCGACCGTTTTTAACTCCCGATTTTGTGGTCCACCCAATTCCGCCTCGACTACTTCCCGGAGTCGCGTGAACTGACGTCTGGCGCTGTTGGTAATCAGGTCGAAGACACCTTTGCGATCCGAGCTTTGGGCCAAATCGTCAAACATGGCCCGTTGCGGACCGTCCATGCGGAGATTGATCATGATACTTATATGTAAATTCGGATCGATTCCTTCGAAGTGCTCTCGTACTTTGCGGAGATTATTCTCACGATGGGCTGCACCAAAATAAATCGATGTGTTTGACATAGGAATACAGGTTAGTCGAAAAATTGCACAGCCGCAAAGCTAGTGGACGAAGGTGGATAAATTCGTGCGACGATGGAGCAGAGAATGCTCACCTTATTGTAATACGGTGGTCAGCAATGATTGCCACCCCATGCCGGCGATGAAAAGAGGAATGATTTGGATCACTATGGGTTTTTCGGGATCGAATGAATTCCGGTAGATGCCCGGAAAAATCATTATCGCCACGATAATCGAGAAGAAAATCCATCCGGGGAACGCGGGAAACTTCCAGATATGAGTTTGCTGATAGTGCGAGAATGACGGCTGTAGAATGATGCCCAAAAGCAACGCGAGCCATTGAGGAAACCAGTGAACTTTAACGGCTTGAACATCAGCAGAAGAGTCGCCAGCCGCGGTTGCATCGGCGACACCTGGAATAGTAATGTCAAAGTAGCGTAACAATTTATCATACATGACATTATCCTTGAATGTAGGAATTTGACCTGTTATATAGGTGCTTTGCGAGTGGATTTCGTCAGGATCAAATCAGCGGGCACGTTAGTGTCTCAAATTCACGGCACGTTGCAACAAATTTCTTGTTGCGCAAATGTTTAACATTGGTTGCAGTAAAGTCGGGCATGCAAAAGGACGACATCAATCTAGGAGAGGATCTCCGCCCCCCGAAAGAGCCATCATCCGGGCCATTGGATCACGTTCCTCCTACTCAGGAGCAGGAGCAAAGATCAATGCTGCCCATATGGCACATCCAATTCCACCCTCCGGCCTCGCTCTCGCATCTGGAACGCCGGGAGCGCCCAGCGGAATTGAAGCGGCTATTCAGCAGCCATATGGACGCCCTCGCCCCTTGCCTCGCCGACGCCGACGTCAAGGTCGTCCGGACGAACGATTACATGCTCGCGCTCGCCATCTCAGCGACCCCGGAAGCCGTTGAGCAGCTCCGAGAACGCATCCGCGCCGAGCACATCGAGGCGGTTATCTCGCCAAACGAGATAGTGGCACGGCGATCCGGAAGCTTTTGGGGCCGCTAACTTCCGACGTATTTTTCCCTCCTTCGATCAGCCGTTTTGACTGCCTGATAGCCAATGGTCGGCAGGCATTATCTTTTATCTATCATATCTTTGATCTCTTGAATTTCTGGCGAATCTATCTTCGCATTTCCTAAGTGTACTCGCTTAGGAGAGATGTCTGACACGCGCCGCACACCCAAAAGCGATGCCGGCGTAGTGACCGGCGGCGAGACGGCGCAGCCGTCAGCCGCCCGGCTGCCGGCGGCGAGACGGCGCAGCCGTCAGCCGCCCGGCTGTGGCTTCGTCCTGTTGCCGATTTGCCACTTGCGCCGGGGCGATCGCGGGTCGTAGGATGCGGAAGGCATAAACAACTGACCAGGAAGGTCGGGATGCTTCGCATCAACCAGCAGACCAATGCGGCGGCGGCAAAGAGCTATTACTCCTCTCCCGCCGAGTATTACCGGCCGGGCGAACAGGAAATCGTCGGCCAGTGGGGCGGCAAGGCTGCTGATCGGCTCGACCTGGCCGGGGACGTGTTACGGCCGCATTTCGAGCGGCTCTGCGATAACCTCCACCCCTTTACCGCCGAGCAGCTTACCGCCCGCATGAGGAAAGACCGCCGCGTCGGCTACGATTTCACCTTCGACGCTCCCAAGAGCGTCTCCATCCTCTACGGCCTCATCGACGACCCGGCGATTCTGGGCGCCTTCCGTTGGGCCATCCGGGAGACAATGGGAGAGATGGAAGCCGGCGTCAAAACCCGCGTCCGCAAACGCGGGCAGTTCGCCGAGCGGATCGTCGGCAACATGGCCTGGGCCGAGTTCATCCACTTCACCGCCAGGCCGGTCAAAGGCAAGACCGACCCCCATTTGCATGGGCACGCCTTCGTGCCGAATGTTTGCTGGGATCACGTCGAACACGCCTGGAAGGCCATCGACGTGGCCAGCATCAAGGAAGATGGCTCCTACTGGCAGGCCCAGTTCCAGGAGCGTTTCGGCCAGCGGCTGGCCGAGCTGGGTTATGACATCGTCTGGAAGGGCGACAATTTCGAGATCGCCGGTATCGACCGGGGCCTGATCGATCGCTTCAGCCTGCGCACCCATCAAATCAACCAGGCCGCCGAGAAACGTGGCGTTACCGACGCCAAAGATAAGGACAGGCTCGGGGCCTTGACGCGGGAAAGCAAGCGGAAGGACCAAACCATGCCCCAGCTGCGGGCCGAGTGGCGGCAACGGCTGACTGACGCGGATCGTGTCGCCCTCGCCCAGGCCGCACTCAGGCAACGCCACCCCGCCGGCGATCGCCGGGATAGCCCCCCTGCTCATCGACAGACGCGTCAACCGGCCCCTGGCGGTAGCGGTCCGGCCATGATCGCGCGTCTCAGGGCACGCGCCAAAGCGGCGCGGCCTGAGCTCGATGCCTGGGAACAGCAACGCCGCGACTGGATACGTCAGCAGCCGATGCGACGGGAAGCGGCGGGAAACGATCAAACGCCGCGAAACGCTCCAGGGCGCACGCGATGAACGACGACCGCGAATTTCTCCACCTCATCACCAACCGCCGGGCCGTGGAACCGGAACCATACGAGCAGCCGCAAGAGGAGGTGGCCCAAGGCAACGCCTACGCCACCGCCAAGGGGCAGCGAAATGCCGGGTGCCTCGAATTCCGCCGCAAGGATGGAACTTCCTTCGCCATGCCCTACGGCTATCGCCCCATCCTCTGGGGGCACCCGCCCGATTCCCTCCTGATCGAGTATCCCGGCTTCTTCACCGTTGCCCTCACCTGCAAGGGCCATGACGAGCTCTTCAAACGCATTGGCGACCACCGCGTCACCTGGATACGCGAATGCGATGAACCGAAGGCCGCCACCTTGCTGGTGGCCGTGACCCGCATCGAAATCCTCCGGGCGTATCCCTCCCGCGAAGTCGGAACCGAGAGCGGCACCTGAGCGGCTTCAGCCAGTTGTGCCGCTCAATTCTGCCTTCACACTGCGAAGGGCATCAGACTACGAACTTTTTGAGCCGTGCTCCGCACGGCCTTCCCTCACGACGCTTCACAACCCGGGGCCAGTTGCGCGTCATGAGGGAAGGAAGAAAATAACGGCAGTCTGATGCCCTTCGCTCAAGCCGAAGGAAATTGCCCCGGGCAAGCGGCCGTTGCCGGCCGGAGCGGAAACGTATAAGCCATCTGTCATCGAAAATCTTCAGGCTTCTCCCCTTAGCCCAGCTAAGGCTACAGGGAGGGCCGATTTTCACGGTGAAATCCTCGCGCCGACGCCACGACCGGGCTGAAGGGGGCGATCGCGCGTTCAATCCTTCATACGAATAGGTTTGGCGTCCTTGATTTTCAGCCGCGCTATCCACGCCTCGACGTCCTGACGACTCTTGAACATCCGGGCATGCTTCGGATTATCCGTCGCGAACGTGTCGAATTTCGCGTTGTACGCCATCCAGGCATACAGACGAGGCTTACCATCGGCCTCGATGACCGCCGTCCATATCCGCCCTTCCCCGGACGATTCGCCGTTCGACGCACCGTAATTCGTGCCCATCGCATCGCTACCGTTTCTTTATTTATGCTGTGACCGGCATCTCGGGCCTTCGCCGGGGCAACAACGGCTTGAGCCTATCAATTTGCCTCGGGCATGCCAAAGGGCATCGGTCTGGAGGTTTCGTTCTGGCGGCGGAACAATTTCCATTGCGCCAACCGTGCGTGGCGGGTAGCGTCGCGGACAAATCGAAATACCAGGATCACGCATGCCCTATCTCTTATGCCGGACGCATGGCCCGCAACATGAAGCTGGTTCCGCCAGCGGCGGAGAGGAATACCGCCAGGCCGGCGAAACCGTGCTCATTGTCGAAGGCACGCTGATCAGCGGCCCTTGGCAATGCGATAGCTGCAATGCCCCGCTCGAGGCCGGCAGCCGGGCATGGCTGGTGACGGCCTTTCCTGCTCACTTCCGCGACGATCTCTTTGGCTACGCCTTCGAATATGAGCGGCAGTATTTTGGCATGACGAAGGGCGACCGGGCCGTCTCCTACGGCGCCCCCTGGCCGGATGATTCCATAGTCCGCCGGCGGAAATCAGGCACTGGCTCGCGTCATCAGAGCAAGATTTTTTCTGCGCTCGACCTGTTCCGTCATAAATGATCCAACGGTTTCAGCTCAAAATGGGCTCAAATCATCCGGTCGAATTTCCCGTTGCTGAAAGTCCAGAATGCTAGTATTTTCCCAATCTAGACTTTCAGGGATTTCGATTTTTAGAATTTCCCGTACGTAAAACTCTAAATGGCTTCTCGATGATCGTAACTGTGGCATCCTTCAAGGGCGGAGTTGGCAAGACCACGACGGCCGTCCACCTCGCCGCCTACCTTCAGGCGCGTGCCAACACGATGCTTGTCGATGGTGATCCGAACCGCAGCGCCACCAAATGGGCAAAGCGGGGCCATTTCTCTTTCCAGGTGATAGACCAGCGCCATGGGATCAAACGAGCCGGGGATTTCGTGCACACGGTGATTGACACCGAGGCCCATCCGACGCGTGAGGATATGGAAGCATTGGCGGATGGCTGCGATCTGCTCATCATCCCGACGACACCAGACCGGCTGTCGCTCGACGCTATGGTCGATACGGTGGCGGTGCTACGCGACTTCGGCGCGGATCGCTGGCGTATTTTACTGACCATGGTTCCGGCCCCGCCAAGCCGCGCCGGCGAGCTGGCCCGAGCCGTGCTGCAAGAGGCGGGCTTTCCTTTGTTCAGCGGCGGCATTCGCCGTTATACGGCGTTCCAGACGGCGGCCGACCTGGGCGTCATCGTCTCCGAAGTCAAGGATGCCCGGGCGGCGGTGGGATGGGACGATTACCAGAAAGTCGGCGCGGAGGTGTTGCCGTAATGGGTAAATACAAGGGTCTTCTTGACGACATCAAGGAAAAACAGGCGGCCGGGCCGCAAGCGGCGATGGAAGCGACGCCCCCCTCCCCTGCCCCGCTGCTGCCAGCGTCAGAAATTCCCAAGGCAACGCCTAGCAAGCGGAAACCCGGGCGGCCTAAAGTCGGCAAGAGCAGCAACCCGGAGTTCGTGCAAACAACGGCTTACGTCGAAGAGGCGGTGCATATCGCAGTTAAGAAAGCCCTGCTCGACGTCAAAGACATGGACTTCAGCGAGTTGGTGAACGACCTCCTCAAGAAATGGGTAAAATCCCGTATGTAGCCACCTCCGTACGTGGAATGTTAGAAGTCTGGACTTTTCGCATTTCAAATATCTGAAATTCTAGAATGCCAAAATTATTTCCGTTTATCCGGTTTTTGGATGATCCGTACAAACGGATATCTGCAAAGTCGGGTTTCCTCAGGAGCCGATAACACACATGGCCCCGGCATCCGCATATTCGACCGGCGGCGTTCATGGCTTCTGCATGGGGATCCGTTCCATGGCTGAAACCCTTCCTGACAATGGCGGCGGCAAATCCCGGCGGACGCGCACATCCGCAAAACCGGCTGACAGCAAAAAAGTACGTACGGATGGCCGTATTGCAGCGACGCTCTTATTGCCTGAGTCTGTGGATTTCCGTTTAACCACAATTGCGAAAAGCCTGAAAACAGATCGCAGTACGCTGGCGACGCAACTGATTGACGCAGGCCTGCGACGCTACGCTCTCGACGCGGCACTGCGTCAACATGTCGGCGGCGAAATGGTGCCCGAGCAGGAGAGGGCAGGGCAGTAGGATACAGACTTCTAGCATTTCCCGTACGGGAAATGCTAGAAGTCTGTATCCCAACGGTCGCTATGATGCGGACGCGTCACGGAGCGACCAGCGGTAGCGATCACCAAAACCGGCGATACCCTTCTCTCCCTTTACCCCCGCTTCCCCCGGCGGGGGACGGGAGGGGGAAAGCTCAATAACGGTTGCGAAGCAACCTTCCGCTCAATACAAACCGGCCGTCGGCACCCCCCACTTGCGCATGGGGTGCCGACGGCCGGAATCATGACCGGACGGGAGCGTAGCGACCCTCGTACAGGCGACGGATCACGGCCGGCATGACCGGAGGCACGACGGGCGGGACGGTCGTCCGGCGCCGACTCTCGCATCAAGCGGCAATCCGGCAGAACGGTGGCGGCGGTAAAAAGGCACCCGTCCCGCTGAGCGAGGTGCTTGTGCGGCGGGATGCACGGCCGACCTGGAGGATGAGATCGAGGGCCAGGCTCGCGAGGTCGGGGCAACGGCCGTCATCGCCAAGCCCATCGACATGCCGTCCCTGGCCGAAAAGGTGGCGCACTGGCACGGCTCCCAGACCGCTACGTGGTAAGGCATTCAGGGGATGGGTCAAAAACGGCCGTAAATGGCTCTGGGAAGCGAAGAAGCCTGCTAAGGCTAGTTGGACAGCCTGAATGGCGTTTCGCTGTCCTGGAGGGCCTCTACGGGGCAGGGAGCGGCATCTATTGCCTGGGCCTGCCCTTTGAGGAGCTGACCGACATACTGACGTCGGAGGCCGCTCAGGCCGTATTTTCGCATCGGACCCGGCTCGATCAGCTTGAGGGTTTCGGGATCGGCCTGAGTGATCGCCGCCTTATCCAGCTCGGCGAGCTGAGCTACCGTCAGCTTGTCGAGGTAATCGGTGATGGCTTTTGCTTCGGCCCGCTCGCGGTTTTCGGCTTCCTGCTTGAGACGACGCTTTTCGGCCGCCTCGCGAGCGGCTTCCGCCTCCTGCTTCTGCCGCTCCGCCAACTCGGCTTTGGTTTTGAACCCCTTGGGCACGCCGTAGCCGTCGGTAATGGATTTGACCAGATAACCAGCCGGATTCTTGGAAACCTTCTTATCGCTCTTCTCTGACAGAAAATCGAACTCCTCGATTTTCGTTTCAATGACCTCGGGGGCGAACCGCTCCGTCAGCTCGACTGCGGATTTGTCACCGACGCCGCGGCTGACCAATTTCGCGACCAGCGGCGACGGGGCAGGCGGATGTTCGGGCGTCGTTTGCAGGGCCGGACGAGGTGCGGATTTCTGGATGAAGCGAACTGTCCAGTTCCGACCTTGTTTCGTGAAGCGTTCCTTGTCGCTCATCGGCTCAAGGAAGCCGACTTTTTCCAGCTCAAGGATGCCAGGTTGCAGCTTACGGGCGATTTGCGAGCCGCCTTCGTAGTTGCGTCCAAGGTTCAGATGAAGCAGGGCGAATTCTTTCAGGTCGAAGGTCAAGTCTGGCTCAAGGTAGAAGCGTTTTCCAAGAAATCGGTACATCCGCAAGGCAACGGCGTGCTCAAGCCGCATGCAAAGTTGAAAGTCGATATTGCGGAGGAAACCGGCCTGGAAGCTGTCGAAAATGACTTCGTTCCAGACGACTCGCGACGGGAACAGGCCGCCTTGACCATTTAATGCTCGGCTGTCGTTGATCTCGACGGTATCGAGGATGTGGAAAATCTTGGTCGTCCACGTTTTTTGTCTACTGTCCCACCATGCATTATCATAATCATATGTGACGTGGGCTATTCGTTGTAAAGACAGCTTGATACGTTTGTAGTTATGGCCTTCGTCCTCCCAACCAAGCAGTTTGATCAGTTCCAATCGGGAAAATTCGACGGTTCGGCTGGTAAAATCGTTTTTGAGCTTGGTGAGCTGAATCAGGGCCAACACGACCGTGTCGTCGGTAGCCGTAGGTAGACCGTATTCTTCGGAACCCTCGATGACACGCTTTTGGGGGATGATTTTCTTCTTCCGCTCGTCGTAGACCTCGCTCTCGAATTTGATGATCGTCTGCCCTTTGGGAACACGATCCGTGAGCAAAGCTATCGGGTGCTCGGCAAAATTCATCTCGTCCTTGCCCGAACGAGCAGGAGAGGGGAGCAGTTCGACCGACGGCTTAGGTTCTACGATCATATAATTCCTTTTTAGAATATCTCTCCAAAAGAGCAACAACAAGATCGCGGGTTTGGTGATTTCGAGAGCTTTCGTTTGTTGTTGTTTCTTAGTTTACAAGAGTTATTAAGTTAGAGCAAGAAAAAACGTTACCTGCCAAGGGTTTACGGAAATATTCCTGCCCAGAATCACGGATATTCCTGCCCAGGTTCACGGATATTCCTGCCCAGGTTCACGGATGTTCCTGCCCAGGTTCACGGATATTCCTGCCCAGAATCACGGATAGACGCCCAATTCCTGCCCAGAATCACGGATAGGTGGCTGTTTTCGGCCACGACATGGAGGCAGATCGGTGATAAAAATTCCGCCAGCGGGGAAGGGTTATGTCAGCAGCAGGGGAGTCAGCTTTCCTGAACCTAAGAGGCATCAATCGGTTACGGACGTTCCTGCCCAGAGTCACGGATCGTTGGAGCTCGTTTTGACCAAAACGGGGTTTTTCGTAAATTGTATGCTCAAAAAAGGTTGATGCTCAAAGGGGTTACGTTGATTCCTGCCCAGAACCACGGACGTTCCTGCCCAGAAGCACGGATTCCCCAACGACAAGTTGACGACTCAAAAATTTGATGGTAGCTTTGAGATATATCCCCCCAACTGCTTCGGTGGTTGGGTAGCAGGGCCGCCCTTGGGCGGCCCTTGCTCTTTTGATGGTTCTGAGATGAAACTGAATGTCTACGTTGATGGGTTCAACCTGTATTACGGCAGTCTGTACCGCACAAACTTTAAATGGTTGAACCAACTGGCCTTCTGTCAAGCGACCTTCCCATCCGATCACATCAATCGCATTCGCTATTTTACCGCACGGGTAAAAGAACGCCCGAATGACCCGGATCAGCCGGTGCGTCAAGCTACGCTTTTTCGTGCCTTGCGAACCCTGCCGAATCTTAAAATCCACGAAGGCAGCTACATCGAGAAGCCGGTGACGTTGCCTGAGCATCCGATACCCGCCCCTCCTGCCAAACCGAAATTTGTGACGGTCGTGCGAAGCGAAGAAAAGGGTTCGGACGTCAATTTAGCAACATATCTTTTGATGGATGCATTTAAAGATGATTTTGAGGCGGCGGTGGTGATCTCGAACGATTCCGACCTCGCTGAACCCATTCGCCTCGTAAGGACAGAATTCCGCAAGCGAATCATCATACTCTTTCCTTGCTCCCGGCCGGGGCGGTCGCCCAGCATAGAGCTGAGAAGGGCAAGCGGATTGCGAAGCGGAAAACCCGCTTTGGTGGTAGACCCTGCTTTGCTGGCAGCCAGCCAGTTCCCAACGACACTTACGGATGCGAATGGGACTTTTACGAAACCCGCGAGCTGGTAGCCACGCAATGGCGATGCGGCAGACTTATGGGCAGGATGCGAGTCACTTTTGGAGCGATTTTCCGATTTCTGTGCGTGTGATGGCGGGGGTCGGAATCAAAATACTCCAGCCGCGATCAGAATTTCACGTAGCGCTACCCGCTGCGGATGATTGATTCTGAGCACGTCTACCGTAGTTCGGCCTATGGCTGTGCGTCCGACCAGCGTTCCGCTTTCGTAGCGGAAGTGATAACCCCACTTGTGCCGTCGCGGGTGAAAGAGCACCGTTACCTTGCCGGTGGCCGGATCGCGGCCGGCTAGGTTCGGCCCTTTGTACCCGTTGCAAAAGACGCAAGATAGGGCGAGGTTGCCTGAAACCGTGCGGCCGTGATGCTGACGGGCGATGATGTGGTCAATCTCGAATCCGGCGCGCGACTCGGCTTGTGGCAGATGGCAGTATTCGCATCGGCTGCCTGCTCGCTCCCAGATCAGCCGTTGCAACGCGGCGTCCATGCCGGTCAGGCGTCCTACGAATGTTTCTTGAGGGAATAGCGGGCTTTGGCGTGCATAAGGTCAATAAACATGCTGACGCGAAGATATGTTTCAAGCTCTTCCTTTTCGGCGAGCGTCAAGGCATCGTCCTGATTCCGCACCAAAAGATCATGGAGACGGTCGGAATCACTCTGATCTAAGCCGAACAACTTGAGCACAGCATCGGCGGCTGCTTCCGGCAAATCGGCCCGCTCGGGATGGATCATGCGGGTGAGGATGGCCGCTTCCGTATTTGCGATAGGAGCTTGATGGGTTGCCATAAGGTGTTAGCCCATAACAGTTTAAAGATAATTTTTCAATTGTAGCGGATTTCGGAATGCTTAGCAATCAGACAAATCCAGGAAAGAACCCCGTGCCTCCTTACACTGGCGGGATTGCACAGTGTAGTAAATGTTTTCCTATATAAAAATGCCTATACCGCTAAATTTAGTAAGATGTGCTTCCGAAACTGGGATTCAAAGTACCGATTCGGCTCCAGGGGTTTCATATTGGCAATCTAGACCAGGCAAATCGCATCTTACGGCAACCGAAACCCACGATTTAACAGCCTCAGTCATGGTTTCACCAACAACATCTCTTAATGACACGAAGCTTTCCGGTTTTAACTGCACGCCCTTTTTGACGCTAGAATGAAGGCACCTTATGTGCGCACGGCCTTGGGTGTCAGGTTCCACCGTCCAGGAAAGCCCCCATTTCGCGCCAGCCGACTCCACAACTCTTGAATTCGAAAGGTTTTGAATGATCATGGTCTCGCCGATAATTTCGACCCACCACGTTGTAACAATTGTTTGTGTCATGATTGTTTTGGTTACGAATGTGAAAGAAGTAAAAAAAGTGAAATGGGATTTACAAAAGATCTTGATAATTGTGGTCTAAGTCAAAGGTTCCCAACGTATTGTAATGATCGAGGATGTTTCGATTGGTCTCCACGAGTGGCTTACGCCATCGCCCCAAATAGCAAAATCGCCAGGTGTATCTAGTGTCACTATGCATTTTTGTTCAGGATCAGCTCCCCAAAATGTAACTTGGAATTTTCCGCCATTTGCCAAAATCGAAAGTGTACGTCCTGCGCCAGGAGGTTTTGCCTGGCCCCATTGGGCGGGATGTGCCGGTTCATGGACAAACCATTTGACCGAGACGTGCTTGGCAAGAGATGCCCCACTTGCCGGAGTTCCCTGATCTCGTTTCATGAATCGAAGTGAGTCATTTGGTATAAACTTTTGCCAATCGCCGACAATCCAGTTTGTAGGCTCACCGGGCGGATAAAGGTCTTCCCAAGCGTTGCCGACCTCGGTATTGAGAGGAAGACTACCTGTGATTTTCATACTTAACTCCGAATTCAATATTTCAGCACATAGGCTGGGCTTTTGCTGAGCCTGTCGCGCGTGCGGATATAGCTGAGCGTCGTCCTGGGATCGGCGTGCCCGGCGAAATCCTGCAAATCAATGATATCCGATCCCCGCTCTCTGGCGGTAGTCAGCGCCGTGACGCGGAAGGAATGGACGACGACGTTGGGGTCGAGGCCGAGCGACGCGACGTAGCGTTTCACAAGTTTTTCCACCGCCCTGGTCGTCATCGCCTTGGGTCGGAAGCCGTCACGCCCTTGCATGCGGGCGGATTTCTGCGGCCGGAAAAGCGGGCCGTTGGCATCATGGACGATGCCGGCGGCCTCGATCCAGGCGGCGAGCCGTTCCACGGCTTCGATGTGAAGCGGCGTGCTGCGTTCCTTCCCCCCCTTGCCGGTGATTTGCAGGATGCGGTGCTCGCCGTTAGTGCGGTAATCCCGCACCCGGAGCTTGACCAGCTCATCGACGCGGCAGCCGGAAAACGCCAAAACCCCAAGTAAGGCACGGTCGCGGATGCCGGTGGGGGTAGACGCGTCCGGTGCTTCGAGGAAACGGCGGCAATCGGCCGGAGATAAACCGACGGTCTTGCCATCCCTGGGCACGGCGGGGGCGGCGACGAAATCGCTGTGGGCCGGGTTGGCCCCGGTGTAGCCGTAGGTTTTCAGGTAGGAGAAGAGCGACCGCAGGCAGGTGATTTTCCTGCGGATCGAGGCATTGGTCATGCCCCCGGCTGCCAGCCGGTCGCGCCAGGCGGCGACGTGCTCGGGGCGGATATCGGCCAATTGGTCCCACGCCTTGGCGGGGATGCCGGCATGGGCGAGGAATTGGTCGAGGTCGGAGCGGTACGCTTTGCGGGTCTGGGCCGATGTGGTGCGGAGCAACCATGCGGCGACGGCCTGGCCCAGCTGGGCGCGGAGGTCGCCGGCGGGGCTGCCGGCGAAGGCCGGGATGGGTGCCGGCGACGCCGGCACGATCTCGCCCTCGGCGTCTGATACCATGCGTGCATTGTCGTCCATGCTCCCTCCCGTCGTTTAGTTCGGATAACCCACTTTATCCGAACTTAGAACGGTGGAGGAAAAGGGGCAAGCGGAAAGGAGATTATCGGGCTCTAAATGGTGGAAGCGGAAGGAGAGATGCGCTGCCAGCCATCATTGATTCCAAATGGGTGTACGCGGTCCTGCCGGCGAATCGCCTCCGCGCTGGTCTACACTGTCCTTTGTCTTGGGGCGGGGCTGAAGAGCAGGCGGATGTAGCGTTGCTCGCCGTAACTGTCACGGACCGAGAGGTTACCGGCGTCGCGCCGCTGGTAGGGCTTGCAGACGGTGTTCAGGCAGTAGAAACGCGGGCGGTGGTCGGGCTGGTCCGGTTCCAAGGTGGCTAGAATAGGCTCTTCATCGGATTCAAGCCTCAGGACACGACCGAAAACCTGAGTCGAACTCGCTTTAATTTAGGCATGTGCGCATATGTTATTTTTGGAGATAACCGCCTCGATGTGCTCGGCGCGGATGCGTTCTCGGAGCTGCTCAACGGCTTCCGGGGTCGCTGAGATGGCGAGCGCGAGCATGTAATCGTTCGTCCGGACGACCTTGACGTCGGCGTCGGCGAGGCAAGGGGCGAGGGCGTCCATATGGCTG
>NZ_CP186279.1:0-15359 GCF_049331405.1 Singulisphaera chitinilytica | reverse complement strand
CCGCATTCAGGCCGCATCATATTGGCATCACCCGACTTACGCGTCAATCCCAGCCGCATGGCTCGCAGAAAGAGCGTTCAAACCTGCCAATATCGGCCATTTTTGGTCCGCATATGGTCCACGGTTTGACGGAAACGCATGCCGGTGCGTTTCTCCATGCCCCCGATGGTTCCCGTCGTTTGGTCCACATCGGGAATGCGATGGATCGTCGTTATCGAGGGGCTAGCCGAGGCCTTGCCTCCCACGTCAGGCCGCCCCGGGCCGAGGTCGAGGCCCCAGGTCACTTCAGATGCGTCCCGGCGAGAGGGCCGGACCTGGCCTCACACGATGCTAAGTGTGGCCCTATAACGTGTTAGCCACTCGCATCGCCCTAGCCGGAGGCCATCGGCCGGTATTTATTGAACGCGCGTCCCACATAGTGGGATGTGTCGCGTTTGCATCGGTTCCGAGGGTAGGCTCCCCCTCACGGGGCGAGCGATCCATAAGGGGCTGATTAATGCAACGCGCGGCCCACTATATGGGAAGTGTCGCGATCCGCCGAATTATGCAACGCGCGGCCCACTATGTAGGAACGCACGCGATCTCGCCGATTCCGCCGGGATGGATTGCAACCGAGAGGATCAGCCATGAGCCAGTCTTTCGCCTCCGACCAAGTCAGCACCGAAGTCGCCGCCGAGATCCTCGGGGTCGAGCCGCACCACATCCGCGGCTTCGCCAAGCGGGGCCTGCTCAGCGCCATCCGCCTCCCCGGCGTCAGGGTGAAGTACCTCCGCTCGGAGGTCGAGGCCCTGGCCAAGTCCAGCGTCCGCCGGGAGGCCGTCGCAACCCAATCGTGAGCCGGTCTCACCACTCCGGCTCTCTTCCCGCCCGCCAACCACATCACGACTGCACGCCAGCGAGGGAACGCATGCCGCGCATCCAACTCCGTTCCATCCTCATGGATGAGTACACGCAGGTCAGGGTCTCCCACGACGAGGGGGCCAGGGCCGACTACGCCGACGCCTACCGCTCCGGGGAGCAATTGCCGAGGCCCGTCGTCTTCCAGGACGCCGCCGGGCGGCTCCGCATGGCCGATGGCCATCATCGGGCCAGGGCCGCACTCGACGCCGGCCTGTCCGAGCTCGACTGCGACGTCCGCCAGGGCGAGGCCCGCGACGCAATGATTTATGCCATCCGGGCCAACGGCCGCAACGGGCTCCGCTGGTCCACGGCGGACAAACGTCGCGTCATCAACCTCCTGCTCGACGATCCCGAGTTCGAGGAGTGCTCCGACCGGGCCATCGCCAGGCTCGCGGGCGTCGACAACAAGACGGTGGCGGCCGTCCGACGGCCCCGGACCCGTGAGGAAATTCCTCAAAATCCATCGAGCACGGTGTCCCTGGAGGACGAACTCGCTCGCCACAAGTTGGCCATCGAGGGACACGCCTCGGACATCGACGGGATGGCCGACGCCCTCCTCGCCGCGGGCGATCTCCTCGACGCGGACGAGTTCGACCGCTGGCTCGACGACTCGTTCGGGGCCTGGGCACCCGCCTTCCGCGAGTACCACCGGCGACTCAAGGCGACCGAGGCCCCGCTCGAGGCCGTGGCGTGAGCGGCCCATCGGGCGAGGCGAAGCGGGACAACGGTCGGCCGGTCGGCCGCCCGGACAAGGCTCGGCTCGCCCCGTTCGCGGCCCTGCCGCACTCGATCGTCGAAGACGGTCGCCTGACCGACTCGGACATACGCGTGCTCCTGGCCTTGATCTACTACGCCCGCGACTCCGACCGGTGCTGGCCTTCGGTCGACTCGATCGGCGAGCGGTGCGGCGGCAAGGGGCGGACGGCCGTCAAGCAGGCCTTGAAGAACCTCAGGATGAACGGGCTGATCGACATGATCGGGGACGAGTCCAGGACGACGCACCGGGCGATCGTGCTCCTCTGGCGTGGTGAAGGCGTGCGGCCCGAGGCGAGGCCTGACCTGGCTTCGAAGTCGACGTCCGAATCGTCGTCCATCGGGGCCACCGAGGATGACTCGGGGGGGGTCGGAATTCAGACCACCCCCGGTCGGATATCCGACCACCCCCCGGTCGGAATTCCGACCCCGAATGAGAACCATGTAAAGAGAAAGCCCGATCGGGCTCTCGACGGCGTGGAAGACGCAATCGAGGCCCCTCCCGACGATCCCGCCCTCGACGAGTGCGAGGACTCGTCCGACTGGGTGCCGCCGGACCTGGACTTGCCCTTCGAGCCGGCCCGACTCGACCCGTCCGATCGGGTAGCCGTGGCGGACTCGTTCCGCAGCCTGGCCACGCGACGGCGACTCGCCGGGATGGACGCGGAGGAGAATCGGACCCTGAGCGAGCAGGACGCCCACGGGGCCTGCCTCGGGCTCTCCCTTGCGGGACAGCGGCGGTTCCTCGCCTGGGCCAGGGAGGGCGTCGAGCAGGCCCTATCGGAGGCCTTCCGTTGAACACCAAACCCATCCGACTCCTCCCCGGACCGTCGCCGGCTCGCGACCACGCGGAACGCACTGCCGCACTGCTGGCGGCCATGCGGGGGGAGGTCGTCATCCCGGGCGAGTGTTCCACGACTCGACCGGGATCGGATGGCGAAAAGCCTGCAAAGACAGGGCAAAGACGGCGGAGGGGGGCACGTCGCAATCCGACACTTGGGACACCTAAAAAAGGAGGCGAAACTCGGCAAGGCTCACTCGCCGTCGAGTCCGCCCCGAGACAGGCCCCGGCCCTGAGTCCCTCGCGGTCACACGGGCTGAACGGGATTCGGCCCATGCCCAGCAACACGGAGGAGCATCGCGATGTTAGACGCAGAGGTAAGCCCCGCCGAGACCAAGCCCCCCGACACTCTCGAGGCCCGCGTCGACCGCTGCCGGAATGAGATCAGGAAGGCCCGCGGGCTCGGGATCTCGGACGCGGAGATTCGTGGCGACTTCATCGACCGGGCGATCGATCACGCCGAGGAGTGCGAGGCACGCGGCATGGCACCCGACGCCGTCGAGTTGCGACTCGATGCGGCCCTGCAACTGTTCGATTCGCTCCTGGCCGAGCCGGCGAGCAACTGACCACCGTTTGGCCCTCGTCCCAGGTCGATCGCTCCTGGGGCACGCCAGGGCCCTTCCCGAGCATGGAGGCTCGGGACGTCATTCATTCAACAGCACAATCACAGGATAGCATCATGAACATCCCCATCGAGTATGAAGGTCGCGAGGATGAGGTCCGCGAGATGGGCCGCTCCATCAGGACGATCGTGCGGAACCGCCGGGCCAAGGGCCATTCGGACGCGGCCATTGAGTCCGAGATCCTCGACGGCCTCAACGTCGTCGCGGCGTTCAACGGCTGCCCTGCGAACGACCCGGAGCGTCAGCGTGTGCTCCTCCTCGCCGGCAATCTCACCCGCGAGGCCCTGGGGACGGCAGGACCGACATTCCGTGTGGTCGGATGACCGGGCGGACTCGAGTCATAGAACTTTCACCACTGAACACAAGGACGTGAACGATGGCAGGCACGATTGACGTCGGCGGTATCCATGCGGATCTCCAGCTCGACAGCGGACACATGGAACGGGGCTTGGCCAACGCCCGGAAGGCGATGGACGCGTTCGAGCGAGAGCTGAAGACGCTCGATGACGAGGTGATGCGGGGATCGATCTCCGTCCAGGACTGGGGCACTCGCGTCGCCGTGGTCCGGGACGAGATGAACAAGCTCGGCGCGGCGATGCACCTGGCCAACTCCGCGGTCAGCCAGACGACCGGTGCACTCGGCGTGATGAACGCCGGCATGTCCAAGGCTACCAGCGGCACGGGGGCACTCGCCCGGGGCCTCATGCAGGTCGGGTACGCCGTCGACGATATTCAGTATGGATTCGCCGGCGTCGTCAACAACATCTCGCCGCTGGTGTACTCGTTCTCGGCCGCAGCGGGTGCCAGTACGGCGATGGCGTCCGGGATCGCGGCCGGGGCACAGCTGGCGACCGTCGCCGCATATCAGCTTTATGTCCATTGGGATGACGTCCAGGATCTGTTCGGGGTCGGGGCCACGAGGACCGAGGCCGAGGAGATGGAGGACCTGGCCAAGGCCACGAAGCTCACGGCCGACGAACAGAAGCGGCTGAACGACTACAAGAAGGAGCAGAAGGAGCTCGAGAAGCTCCGCGAGACCCCGAACAAGGCCACCCGGGAGGACGAGAAGTCCAAGGAAGGGGCGATCAAGGACATCGGGTTCAACGAGCTCAAGGTGGGGCTCATGAAGGGGTTCGTCGGCGACGGGACGAACGCCAAGATATCGCCCGAGGATCAGGCCGAGCTCGACGCGGCGAACGACTATGCCGAGAGGGGCAAGAAGGTAAATCGGGAGATTTATCAGGACCGGATCAATAAGCGGGACGAGTTGCAGGAACGCATCAACAAAAAGCTGAGCGACGAGGACTCCAAGCAGGCCGAGAAGCTCCTCCTGAGGGCCATGAACGACAACGAGGGGCCTGACTCCAAGAACCCAGGGGCCATGTCCGCCCTCAAGAACCGGGTCATGCTCAACGAGAGCCTGTTCCCCGAGGGAACCCTCGAGAAGCTGATGAAGACTTCCCCCGAGGAGCGTCAAAAGGCCAAGGACGAGAAGAAGGCGAAGAAGGACGCCAAGGACCTCAGCGACCAGATCGATTCCCAGTACGCCGCGTTCGACGCGTCCACGGCCGAGTGGAAGAAGTACAAGGCCCGCCGCGATAAGTGGGTCAAGGAACAGGTCGACGCCCTCAAGGGCGGTGAACTGGGCCAGGCGGCCATCGCCGGCACCCTGACCGAGGACCAGACCAAAGACCGCTTGCTGAAGATGGGCCTGGACAAGGACAAGGTCGAATCGGCGTACGAGGACGTCCACCGGGGGCTCGAGATCTCCGCGGGCAAGACGATCGCCGGCAGGGTGGCCGAGACGGGCGAGGATCGCGACACGGCCGCTGCCAACCTCGCCCGCGAGGACCAGGAGAAGCGACGCAAGGAGAATGCGGACCTCGCTGCCAAGGCGATCCCCGGGCTCGACAAGGCCATCGAGCAACGCCTGACCGTCGGCACGGCCATGACGGGCAATGGGGCCGGTGTGGCTGCGGGGCTCACGGAGCAAATCCGCCAACTGCTGATTAACGCCGGGGTTGACCCAAAGGCCGCGGCTAATCAGGCCTCGGCCGCCGTCGAGGAAGGCGGCCAGAGGGTGAACAAGAAGGTGGCCGAGGAGGCGATGGACGAACAAGAAAAGAGCAAGCAGCGGAAGTCGGTGGACGTGTTCGACGCCGGCGGCCTCGCCGCGAAGCTGCAGGCCTCGGTGGGAGACTCGGAGGCGAAGAAGCAGACGACCGCATTGGAGAAGTCCCTGGGATACCTCGCCACGATCGCCGGGCAGACTGGGAGGACGATCAAGTTCACGAAGTGATTGCCGAGCGTCAACCGCCCGCAGTTCTCAGCGGGCGGTTGATCACAGGCCTGGGCACTTCCGCCCCGACGATCGTAAGGTTAGCCTATTCGGCTCTCATGGTGAACTCCATCGCAACGGAAGGCTCCACGCAATGCTCAGGCTTCTCGCGATCGCGGCAATCACGTTGGCGGCACTCGGATGCGGAGGGACGGCGGGTGAAAAGCAGATCACGCCCGTGGGAGAGCCGGTGAAGGTCGGCCATCAGAAGGGGGAGGTGATCAAGCTAAAGTCAGGCAGTTGGCTCTACCCCAAAGAAGACCGGTTCCGGAAGAACCTGGAGATCATGCAAGCCGGATCGGACAAGATCGACCTGTTTGGTGAAGGCGAGCTGATCCAACTCTGGAAAGGGTCCGAAGTTCGTGTCCTTGAGCCGATCGATGGCGGCATGAAAGTAGTTGTCGAAAAGGCCGTGGAATCGATTTATACCCCTGATGGCTTTACCACTAAAGAAAAACCGTCCTGGGTCGGTGAGGTTGGTTGGATCATCGAGCCAGAGGTGGAATCAAAGGCTCGCAGGGTCAACATCAAGCCGATCGCCAGGTGATCGTTTTGATTCGGGACCGCGCGGTCCCGAATTGTCCCGGCCGCCACTGCCCTCCGGCTACGACTGGTCCAGGGGCCGGATGCAGGTCATGACCCCGGCCGAGTCCGGCCCGGTCGCGTTGCACCCCGGGCAGAGCCGGCAGTGCTCGGGGTCTCCAGGCCTCCATTCGCGGATGACGATGGGGGGCGAAGGCCCTCGAACGACCTCCTCGGATAGGGGCGTCGGCTGAGGGACGGGGTCGTTCGCGAGAGACTCCCACCGCGGCACGTCGCGAACGCGGATCCAGCCGAGGCCTTCGAGCCGCTTGGCGTCGGCAGGCTTCTCGGTAAGCTCAGCCCACTGGGCGTCGGTCCAAATCTCGGTCGCGAATACGGGCAGGCCGCCCGGCTGCGTCCCCCAGGTCGCGGACGAGGGCCCGGCCTCGGGCCGATCGGCCTTGGCGGGGAGGATCGGAAGGCCCAGGGCCAGCATGCCCCCCATCAGGCCGCGGCGGGTCATCTGCTCGTCTCGTTCGTCGTTGCTCGTCATGGTGTGCATCCCGTGCGTGTGTGGTCGGCTATGGTCGCGTATGTCGGCTCTCGATGAGGTCCTCCGCTCCATCGCTCTACTGGCGGTCTAGCGGAGGGCGTAGCGTGATCGGGAGGGCATGGGTTCGCATGCCCCGAGCGTTAATGTCGGTGGAGGGGCCGGGTTCACTCCAACCCCTCTCGCGTTGACCTCGAGGCCGCTCAGTGGCTGTCGAGGTGGCCGATGAATCCGCCGGTGAAGTCGTCGGACAGGTCCCCCGGGGGCCTCGACGGCCAGGGGTGCCGAGGGGCGGTCCGGCGAGTCGGGACCTCGTCGTCGAGGTCGAGCGGGGATCTGGCCTGAACGAGCCTGACGGTCCTGGCCAGCTCGGCCAGCGTCCGGGCCATCAAGTCGTGGGCGTAGGTCTCGAAGCGTCGCAGGCGGGCGGCCTCGGCCTCGATGAGCTCGTCGAGGGTCAGGAGGACAGGAAGGGTGGGAAGCTCTTCGTCGTCGGCCTGGGCCGGCTCGGCCACGGTCGCAGTCGGCTCGATCGCCTCGGGCTGCGTGGCCTCGACCTGGGCGGGCTGTTCGGCCAGCGTGGGTGTCCCAACTGTCCCAACCTCGACGACCTCGGCCACCACGGCGGGGGCGGCCGAGTGGAGGCAGGCGGAGCACGGCTCGACCTCATCGGCCGGGCAGCAGGGCTCGGCGGCCGGGGCGACCACGGTGGGAGCGTTGGCCACGGCGGTCGGGGCTTCGAGGAGGCCCATCGCCACGAGGGCCTTGCCGTGCTTGCAGGGCTCGGCCGTCATCCCCTTGCGTCGGATTTCGTAGTCCGGGCAGTCGCAGGCCACCAGGCCATCGTGGGTGCGGCAGACGTCGTAGACGCTCCCGTCGGACTTCTTGGTGATGCGGAAGGCCTTGCTACCGAACTCCCCTGCGGGGATCGATTCGACCGTGTAGACCACGTGGTCGATGGCCAGGGCGAGCGAGTAGACGGGAGCTTTGCGGGCGGGCTTGACTTCGCGACGGCTGCGGGTAACGATTGACATCGGCGGGCCTCCAATCAGGCTTGCCATCCGGCCTCGTGGGTGCTCGAACACTCACGGGGCCTTTTTTCGTTTCGGGTTGGCCATTCCTTCCCTCGACACCCTAATAGTAGTCCCGATGACTACGGAAGTCAATTTGACTACCAAATTTTCCTGCGGTTGATTTGGTAGTCAAAAGGATGTACGCTTGCCTACAGAAAGGGTGGTGTACGCATGGCTAAGCGAGATCCGAAGCCAAGACCTGCGGAAGAGTCGAATTCCGATATGATGGTCCTGTCCATCAAGATGACACCAGAGTTCCACGCTTGGCTAAACGAAGTGGCGGAGTCGGAGAGGGATCCCGTGGTCAAATTCGTTGAGAAGGCGATTGTTGAACGTGCAAAGAAGCTCCAATTTCCAAAGGACGCACCCAAGAGGACGATACGATAACCCTTAAGGACAAACTCGATGCGTCCAGTAGCGTTCCGACGCCTCCTGAGGCGGAATCGCACCGTCCTCGCCGTTTACATGCTGGCGGGCGACAGGGGCATGGTATGCAATGCCAGGAACATTGAGATCGGCAGGGCCGCGGGCCTCTCGCCCGAGTTGACCCGCGAGGCACTCGAGGGCCTCGTGAGGGACAAGGTCATCACCATCCTCGGCCCGCGGGACGGCATCTCCTGCCGATTCATCGTGCTCATGGATCACCCCGAGGCCGATGCGTTCGTCGCGGAGGTCAGGGAGATCTACGGCCCACACTCCCCCAGGGCGAGGGGCGAATGAGCCATGGGCGAGACATCGAACGGCTGGATCGTCAGGAGCCGGGCGGACTTCTTCGACGCTTCCGTCAACCCGCTGAGCGACCAGGCGAAGTGCCTGTTCCTCATCCTCGAGGGACACGCACGCCATCGCACCTTTTGCTACCCCGGCAACACTGCCTTGACCCGCATGACAGGCAAACGCGAACGAGCGGTCCAGGGCATCCTCGGGACGCTGGAGACGGCGGGTTGGATCCTGAGGGTGATGGTCCCCGGGAAGAAGTCGGACCGGCAGGGGATCATCCTCTTACGCCGATCCGACCCCTCGATGCCGGCGGCCAACACACCAGAACTCATCGAGAAAGCTAAATCTGAGCTAGACCAGGAGAGGGGGGATCAGGTAGCCAGCCCGCAAAAAAATGCACCCTCAGCATGCAAAAATTTGCACCATAATAAAGATGAATGGAATTACACTACAGAGATCGCCGACGTGGAAGAAAATGCCGATGCTCGGCCCCCCGCCGATCTCTTCGCAGACATGGGGCCCGAGGACCTGCAGGCCATGATGCTGGGCATCGAGCAACATCCAAACGACAGCCCGCTCGACCTCACGAGCAGACGATCAACGGAGGCCGATCCGGGGGTCGAACGCTCGGCTGCCTACCAGGAGACGGTGGGACACATCAGGGCCCGGCGGATCCGTCGCGAGGATGACCAGCGGATTCGGATCGAGGTCGTCGAGAACGCCCGTTTCAGGTGCCGCATCGCAGGGCTCGCAGAGGCCCTGACCGAGGCTCACTTGCAGGGCGTTCGCGAGGCCCTCGATCGCGAATTGGCCCCCGAGGACAGGCACGGGCCTTACCTCCCGACGGCGTAGTTTTGGACCTGGTCGTTCACGGCCGCATCGGTTAGACCTGGCCCGAGGGGTAGGATCGGGCACCCAAGGAGATGGAGCCGTGTCCCCCGACGATGAACGCCCCTTGCGGCTACGCCTGGCAGACCAGGAGCAGAGGCAAGCGGCCGTGCTGGCAGACCTGACCACCCGCGGGCCGAGCCGGATGAGCGACCTCGAGCTCCGCCTCGGCTCCCTCATGAACACGAAGCTGCTGCGGCTCACGCTGACCGAGTTGGAAGCGGCCGGGCGGATCACCTGCGAGGTGAGGACGTTCAACAAGGTGGACCAGAAGGCGAAGGCCTGGGATACGGGGAGCAAGGCCAAGGTCTACTCGCTCGTGACGCGAGAGTCATGAGCCGTCCCGTCCGTCCTTCCTGCCACGAATTTGACGACTCTTAAAATTTGACCTAAGTGTTTCATCGGCATGCTTCGCGGAGACCTCACCGCAGCGACGCAGGCCTTCCCGACCCTTCGTCTGGGTAAATGCGACCCGACCAGGCGATGCTCCTCGCCTGGTCGGGTCGCCCGCCTGCCCGGCGAAAAATCCCACACCCCCCGTTTAAGGATCGCGCCGGGACGCACCTAAGGATGGAGGGGCGAGCACGCCACCCCCCCCGATCGCCACGACGTTGATGGGCCGGATGGCCGAAATACGCCCCTCTGGAGGCGAGAGGTCATGAAGAATGCGAAGGCGGACGTGCTGACGGCGTGTCCCGGGGCCGAGGCCCGGCGGGGCGTCGACCCCGCGGGCGGGGCCATCCGGTGGACGATCCATCGATCGAGCGGGGACGCGACGCCACTGGGTTCCGGGGCGACCGAGGGCGAAGCCTGGTCGGACGCCTTACGCAGGATCGTCGAGGAGTCCGCGATGAGGCGATGACGACCGGGCCGCCGGTCGGCCGGGTCTCCCTCAGCCATCGGGAGGTCGATCGATGGCCAGCTTCCTGTCCACCCATCGACTGAGGTCAACTCTACAGCCAGGGCGGGGAATTCCCCGCCCGCGGGGTCACACTGGTTGCGAGCACGGGACAGAAACGGGACCGCGCGGTCCCAACTCGGAGGTCTATCGCTTGCCACCCAGGGCCCGCTCGGCGGTGAGGAATTCCTCATCGCCTGCACCTCAGGAATGACACCTTCGTACTCACTTTATGAGTACGAGCGACGGGACTCGAGAACACCAGTGTGTCGCGATCAATGTGGGATAATCACACATCGACCGAGGACGCTTAACGTGTCCCACAGGCACGTTAAGCACCCAAATGATCGCCACGCCTAGACTTCCAAATGTGCCCATCAGGCACATTTGGATTTTGGGTCCGGTCCGACGTGGCGAAACTGCTCGGATATCGCGATGCCACCGCAGCCGGCCGCCTTCTCAAGGCGAAGCATAGGGGTACACACTTTATGTGTACCCCCTCCGGCGATCAGGAAATGATCATCATCAGCGAGGCCGGGCTCAACTGCCTCCTGACCAGGACGGAGGGGGTCCATTTAATGGACACCCCCTCGGGCAAGCCCAGCCTCCCGATCAGCGTCTCGACGTGGTGAACGGGATGACGTCGGCAGTACCGACACCCTTGCCGGCAGTCCGGCCGCGGCGACCCCTCCGCGAAGGCCTCTGTCTGGCCTCCTGGGCCTTCTCCCGCTCTCCGGCGACGATCTTCGCCTGAACACGCTTGGCGAAGTCAGGGCGGGCCGCACAGCGGCCGCAGAGGGCATAGAGCACGCCTCCCCACTCGGCCTTTGCCCCCATCGTCCGCAAGGCCTCCTGCGAGGGATGCCAGTGGCCCAGCATGTCGGCTTCGTTCCGGCATAGGATGCAGCGAGTGAGGCCCCGGGCCTCCATGACCTCGGCCACGGCGTCGGGATCGTAAGTCGGGCCCAGCATCGCGAGCTCCCGTCGGTGAGGTGAAAGGGGATGATCAGGCCGCAGCCTCTCCGGCCGCCGCTGCGACCCCCGCGGCGAAGCCCATGTTACCGCCGGCCGAGAGCAGCGCGAGGAGCCCCGTCGGCAAATATTCCGAGGGCGTGCCCGCGGCCTGGCCCGTCCGCCGGCTTCCCTTGGCCAGTTCACGCATCAGCTCGAACCGCGTGGTCGGCTTGCCGTCGACAGGCCTGGCGAGGTACTTCGACTTCAACCGCTCGACCTGCTGAGGCCCCCACTTGATCCCGTCGAACCGCCGGGCCGCGATCTCCTGGACCTGGGCGTCGGTCATCCTGACCCGGCCGTCCTTCGTCGCGGACAGCTCGTGCTCGACGTGGAGGAGGACTGCCGTCACGAACGCCTCCTCGTCCCTCGAATCGCACAATCGTTTGCCGATGGCGTCGATTCGTGTGAGCCCTATACAAGGGGGGGGCCCAGGGGTGGGGCGGACTAGCCAGGATTTAGACCCCGATCCCACCCCATCGCTCGTGACGACCCCCCTCCGGATGAGCCCCTGCTGCCCCTCAGTGAGCACGATCGCGTCGACCGCCTCCCGGTGATCGTGGACGCCCACGGACGCCGTGAACTTCGCGTTGTGGAGCGTCGCCAGGATCGTCGCCTCGACCTCCATCATCCCCTCGGGGGCGAGCGTACGGGTCGTGCCTCGCCCCTGGAAGTGGACGTGCCATGACTCCATCGCCTCGAGGACGACGCGGGCCTTCTCGACCTTGCGAGGGGAAGTCCCGACGATGCGAGCGGTCTGTAGAGCGGACTTTTCTGGTAAAACCTCACATGAGGTTTTACTAGAAGTGTGCCGGTTCCCACGTCCTCCAGGTTCGGCACCGTGACGCTTCCTCGTGTCCACGGCCTCGATCAACCGGAGAAGGTCGGTGTCGGTGAGGTTCCGCCGATCCCGCTGGTTGGCGATGGCGTACTTCAGGGCCTCGTCCTCGTCGGCGAACTCGTGGTAGCAGACGGGGATCGTCGCGGCCTCGCACTCGATGGCGGCCTCGCGTCGGGTGTGGCCGGCTGCTGGCCTCGGCCACCGTAAGGTTGCCGGAGGACTCGGCCACGAAGAACGAAACCGTTTCGTCCTTCGCTGGAGTTGCCTTCTCGTGCTTTTCGGCCTGGGTCACAACGTCACGGCACGGTGTGCCGTGACGTTCGCAGGGCCCGCGGCTGCCGTCGTCACGTGCTCATCGTTGACGGGCCTATCTCGCTACATGTCTCTACCCTAGCAAGCGGTTACGGCGTGCACAGGCGGTCCACGGCGTGAAAAACCAGAGCCTCGCCATAATCCCAACGGGATCGACCGCGAAGGCCAGTAAAATAGCCCCTGTTCGTGCGTGCACCGGGATCGGAACGGGCATCCTGAGCGGGGCGAGCGATGAAGGCGAAGAAGACGAGGGCATCCGGGCGGGCCGGCTCCAAGGCCGAGCCCCTGCTGACGCTGGACGGGGTGGCGGCCATGCTCAACGCCGGCCGCCGCACGGTGGAGCGGCTCCGCTCCGATGGGGATTTCCCCAAGCCCGACCTGAACCTCGGGGTCAGCCCGCGATGGAGGGCCTCGACGATCGATCGGTGGATCGACGAACAGGCCGCGAAGGATTGACGCTCCCCGAGGTCATCAACAGCCAATCAGCCGGGATCTTCATCAGGGTCGCCGACATCGGCGAAGGTCATAGGAGCAGCAGCGATGGGCATCGAACGAATCGCGGTGACTCGGGCATTGGGCAAGCTCTCGACGGACGAATCGGTCAGGCTGCATCAGTTCGAGGGGATGATCCGTAGGAACATGCGAGGATGTTTCGAGTTCGCCACGGCCCTCCTCACGATCCGGGACAAACGCCTCTACCGCGAGGGTTGGCGAAGCTTCGAGCACTACTGCGAGGACAGGTGGCACTTCTCGGCCAGGCACGTCAATCGATTGATCCAGTGGGCGGAGGTCATCACGGATTTGGGACCGCGCGGTCCCGTCTCGGTGGAGCCGGAGCCCCGGCGCCTGCCGACCGAGACCCAGTCCCGGCCGCTGTCCCGGATCGAGCCGGACATGCGACTCGAGGCCTGGGACAGGGCGGTGAAGATCGCCGGGGGCTCCCAGCCGTCCGAACGCCAGGTCCGCCAGGCGGTGGAGGAGGTCAAGGCGGCGATGGCACCGTCCCAGCCCGTTCGCGATGAGCGGGCGGCCCTGGCCAAGGGCCGGGACGATGGCCCCGTCCCGATCCACGCGGAGGTCACGTTCAATGCACGGGCTGGCGAGGAACCGGCGGTTGCCGAGGTCCTCGGGGTCGACGCCGAGCCCTCCGAGGCCGAGTGGCTCGCATCGTTACCGGCCCGCAAGGACCTCTCGAACGAGGCCAGGCGATGGTTCGACGCCGACGCGATCGCGTTCCGCCGGACCGAGCCCCACCGCCGCCGTTATATCGAGGAGACTCGCGAGGTGATCGCCGAGGCCAAGCGGAAAGGCAAACACATCGGGCCCTGGATGGCCATCCGCGATCGCTACCTCCGCCTGGCCGATCCCAGCCGCTGGGTCGCGTGCAAGATGTGCGACGGGACGGGCCGGATGGAGCTGATCGGCAAGTGTGCGGCCTGCAAGGGTCACGCTTACCTCATCTCGGGCGACCAGGTCAAGCCGCTGAACAACTGAGCCGCGTCGGGGCCGGGCGGGTTCATCCCCGGCCCGGCCCCTTCCTCATCCGAGCTCTGTCCAGGACAACGGGAGTCATCAACGATGGGCGAGGCGACGGCCAGGAAGGCGAAGACGTCGCGGCTGCTGAAGCATAGCCGGGTCGCGGCGATGTTCGACATGTCGAGCAGGACCTTGAAGCGGCGGGTTGAGCGGGGACTCTTCCCCGAGCCGCATAGCGAGCAGAGGACGAGGCCGGACAGCGACGTCGGCCTCGTCCTGTACTATGACGCGGCGGTCATCCAGCATCGGCTTGATACGGGCCGGTGGCCGGAGGGGACGCGGTTCCGGGGCTACTCGGCGTAGCCTCGAGCATCTGCCCGAACCGGGCGGCCCACCGCCTCATCTCGGTCGGATCGGCATGGGCGTAGACCTCGGTCATCGTGATCGAGGCGTGGCCGAGCCACTGGCTGACGACCTTCAGCGGAACTCCCCGGTTCACGGCCCAGGTCCCGAATGTGTGGCGAAGTGCGTGATTGTAGTGCCCGAAATCGTTGATCCCGGCCCGCTTGACGGCCCGCTGGATGGCCAGGAAGGTCATCTGAGGGTGCATCCGCTGTTTCTTGACCGGGCCGGCGAACACGAGTTTCGTCTCGGCCGTGAAGTGCAGCCGTTCCAGAACGTCCCGGGCCCGGCCGAGCAGGGGGGCATTGTATGCCTTGCCCGACTTGCTGTTCACGGCCCTGACGCGGATGACGCCATCGGTGAAGTCGACGTCATCCCACTCGAGGCTGAGCAGGGCCGAGATCCGGAGCCCAGAGGCTACCCCGACATTGATGAGATCCGCCAGCCAGGGCTTGCAGACGCCGATGAGCTTGGCGACCTCCTCTTCCGACCAGAAGGGAGGTCGCTCGACTCTGGCTTTGCCGGGCACTTTCGCCCGAATCCAGGGGTTCGCCGCGATCTTCCCCTCGTAGGCCGCCATCGACCAGGCCGGGGCGAGCATGTTCTTGTAGTTTCCGACGGTGCTCCGCTTCCGCGTCCGGGCCAGGTCGTCCAGGAAGGTCCGGCAGACCTCGGCCGTGACCTGCGGGACGTTCGCGATGCCCTTCGCCTGACACCAGGACAGGAACTCCCGATGGATGACCTTCGTGGCCCTTATCGTTCCGGGTGACTTGGCGATTGCGGCGCTCGCCGAGTAGGCCTCGAGGAAGTCCTTGAGATCGAGGGCACGCACCTCGGCCACCTCGACGCCGTGACGGGCCTGGATCTCCAGGTCGCGATACTTCCGGGCCAGCCTCTCCGCCTCGGGGGGAGGCCTTCGGGGCGGCTTGGCACCCTTGACCCACCCGGGATGCTCGCACAACGTTTCGATCTTCCACCCGGTTTGTGCGCCAGACCACCACTTCATCCGCCACTTCGCCCGAGACTTGTCGAAGTAAGGGTCCGAGGCCATGCGTCCGCTCCGTTTGCCGTTTGGTCCACCCTTGGTCCGCCCTGTAAAACGGACCAAAATCGCCCGATTTCACGAAAATGGGCGTCGCAAGCTATTGCTATGGTAGCACTTGCGATTACGGTGTACAACTGGCCATTTGCGGAGAAAACGACTCCTTTTC
>NZ_CP186278.1:0-30048 GCF_049331405.1 Singulisphaera chitinilytica | reverse complement strand
TCGGTGTCAATCCGTGGTCCGCTTAATTTCGAGCGGACTCGGGCCGGGGGACGCTCGCCATCATCATCCGATGGGGGAG
Organism: Singulisphaera chitinilytica; assembly: GCF_049331405.1. NCBI lineage: Bacteria > Pseudomonadati > Planctomycetota > Planctomycetia > Isosphaerales > Isosphaeraceae > Singulisphaera > Singulisphaera chitinilytica. The sequence continues at coordinate 29,969 of NZ_CP186278.1, read as the reverse complement.
GATCACGAGGACGGTCCAGCTGTTCGGCTCCCGGGCCATCTCGTGGAGTGACTCGGATGTCGCGGCGTGGTGATCGGGGGCGTACGCTTTCAGTATCCGCTCCCACGTCTCCAGCTCGATGAGGCCCGTCATTCCAAGCTCGGGTATGTCCGACTCGTCCCTCCCGGCCAGCAGGAGGGCCACGGTGCCCCAGCGGCCTGCGAAGGATTCGACCGGGATGATGATGCCGAGGAAGATGCGAGAGTCATCGTCGCCCGCCTCCTCGCGGAAGGAGGTGGCGATCTGCGGCATGGCATCGCCGATCAGCCTTTGAGCCGTCTCCAAGTCCTCGGCCTTGGTCGGGACCTCCTCCTCGACACGATCCGGGATCAACTCGGGGGCCGAACCCGCCATGGCCCTCTGGACCTCGGCGACCTTAGTCTCCTGCTCCCAAGGGCCCAATCCGGCGGTCTCGGCGACGACGTCGCCCATGATGCGATGCCTGGCCTCGCCGGGCGAGACACCGTCCCCGCCGATGATGGCGGCCTCCGCGGCCAACGCCATGACGGGGGTGGGGAGCTTGAGCATCGCCTCGCCTGGATTCTCGCGGAGCCTCTGCCCGATGAGCTCGATCGCGAAGAGCTCGATCGCGGGATCCAGGTGTTGCGCGTACTCGAAGAAGTCGCGACGGATGCATAGGGCCTCGCCCTTGGGCCCCTCGACGATCGTCACGGATTGGCCCCTGCGGCTGCATTCGGCGGCCCACTCGCTGGGCGATCGGCCTTGGTCTCTCCCGGCTGCGTCCCAGAGGACGTTCAGGTCCAACTGGGCTTCGCGGCCTCCTCGGGCCTCGAGTTCGGCGTTGAAGGCCCGGAACACGGGCGTATCGGGCGGCTGGATGTCCATGGTGTTCGTCCTCGAGGAGCGGCGGTCCGGCTCGAGGCCTGGGACGCCGCTCGGCGTTGGGTGTTGAAGTCCTGTTCAAGGCGAGATGGGTCAGGCACCGGCGGCCCTGGGGAAGCCCGAATCCAGCACCTGAGATTGGGCCCGAATGTCGCGACGGACTCTCTCCAGCGACCGCCTGCCGATGGCGATGAGCGATGAAAGGCGTGCCTTCTTCCATTGCCTGATCCGGGATTTGACTCCTGGTTGGATTGGAAGATTTGTTTGAGTCCTATCATTGTGGAATGACTTTTCTGGACTGTGATGCTGCGTCTATCCGTCTGTTTTGTCTATCAGGCTACTCTCAGGATCCTTGTGCAGTGGGGATATCCTCTGTCGCTCTTTTGACTCTTCAGAACATTATTGCCATGCTGTTCGTGATGAATGGGCTGTGTCTTGTGGCCTTTGTAGTCCTCACGTCTCTGCTGGAGAGGCTTTGCCGTTCCTTGCTTGAGCGTTTGTTCTTCCGTTTGGCTGTGCACGTGGTTGATGGTGTTCAGGTCTGAGTGGGTTTGCCGTGGAGCTTCTTCATTCTGTTTCTGTGAATTGTTAAAGATTGGATCCATGCTGCTGTCTATTTTGAGTCAATGTCCCTTGCTATTGATAGAGTAATGGTATCCTGAGGATTTGGCTTTTATGCTGTTGATATGATTTCATCCCAAAAGAGAAATAAAGGAGAAGAAGTAGTACGCCCAATAAACAAGAAGAGAACAACGGCCTCGACCAGTTGCGAGCGGTCGGTCCGCGTTGGCGAACTCGTTCGAGCCAAGGAGTACACCGCCTGACCCGACTCATCCGATTCGGGACCGCACGGTCCCAAACTGGACACGACCTCGGCCCACTGGATCCGCCGATTGACCTGCTGGCGACCCAGGCCCCATCGGGCCTCGCAGTAATCCTCGAAGGTCGAGTGCGTGTCGCGATAAAGCCGCCCGTTGCGGATCGCAAGGAAGGCGTTGCCTGCCGCGAGGCTGGATTGGAGGCGACTCCGGATCAGAACTTCAAGGCGTCCGAGCTCGGCGGCCTCCTCGGGGGATAGCCTCGCCTCCGTGCGGAGCTGCATCGCGGACGGATGACTGGCCCCACAAGGCTTGGCAATGGCCCGGCTGGGCTGATTCCGCCACTCCTCATTCGTGCCGACGACAGTCATGATCGTTCCTCGGGGTGTGGGTCTCGGGGATGTGGAATCTGGACGATGCATGTCCCGACGGTCGTCACCTCCTCGGGGCCTTCTTGTTCATCCACCTCTTGATCGTGGAGGGCTTCCAGCGAGGGCTATCCCCGACGGAAGCATCCGGCCTGGGAAACCCGTCCATGGAACACAGCAATCGCGCCACCGCAGTCATCGAGAGCAGTGGTTGGACCCTGGATTTACGCCGCTTGGGGGCCCGTCGCCTGGGCAGGCTCGGCCTCGTCACCGTCGTCATCCGCTCGGGCTCGACAAGCCCGTCGAGCATGTCGTAAATGCGACCGCGGGGGGATGGCTGATAGAGCTTGGGACCGGGAACCATCGATGTTCTCCCAGATCAGAGGCCAGGGATCGTGTAGCCGCAGCCGTTGCACCGCCCGCAGAGGACTTTCCCGGGGACGACCCGGTGTAGGAGCCCGAACCGTTGCACTTGGTGCACAGGCACCAGGTACTCGGCGGAGCGGCATGCGCGAGGCGGATGATCGCCTTGTGCATTAAAGTTTGCCCATAGTCTGACTTGACGCCGACGCGAGCGTGCACGCGGGATTTGAGCACTCGCAGCAGCAGCTCGGCGTCGCGATAGATCAACGCGTCTGCGTCGAAGCGGGCCTTGACGACCTTCTTGCGGATAGGGAACGAGACGAGCCACTCCTCTTCGTCGAACTCGGGCTCGGCCAGAACCTCGTCCAAGGCTTCTAATACAGCAGCCTCGGCGGCAGCCGCGGCCGCTCTTTTCTGCCCCTGCTGCAACCTCATGCCCTCCATAAATTCCTGCGTCGCGCTGGAAACAGACTTCTTGCGGACGTGCGTCTTGCCCCGGGCCGCGAGGACCTGACGCGAGCCCATATTGATCGTCTTCTTTCCGGAGAGGATCTCCTCTTTGATGGTGGGATTCGACTTAGCCTCATCGAGTATCACGCGGGCCCTTTCGACCTTTGATCGTGATGTTCCAACGATGCGAGCGGTCTGTAGAGCGGACTTTTCTGGCAAAGCCTCACCTGAGGTTTTGCCACCAGTGTGTTGATTACCTCGATCTCCGCCTCGCTTCTCCCTTGAATCAACGGCCTCGATTAACCTCAGCAGATCTACATCTGTCAAATTCCGGCGATCACGCTGGTTGGCGATCGCATAAGCAAGTGCTGCGTCCTCGTCGGCGAACTCGTGGTAGCAGACGGGGATCGTCGCGGCCTCGCACTCGATGGCGGCCTCGCGGCGGGTGTGGCCGTCGATCAGGAGGTTATGACCCTTCCAGACGTTGACCGGTTTGGAAGGGTCGTAACCATGCTCACGCATCGACCCGACGATGGACGCCTTGATCGCGGGCGTGATCGGGAACAGCGTCGAGAACGGGGGCTCGACGCGTAAGGACTTCGGGTCGACGAGCGCGTAGGAGATCTCTGTTGCGGTGGCGATCATGGATCAAAGCCCCAACCCAGGCCATGCCCTCCCCGGATACGCGCCGGGTGTCCTCGCACGGCAGGACGAATGCTCACTCATCTCCCGGGACCACATCCACCCCCGAGACGTGATACGCATGGCCCTTGCAGGCCGCACACTTGCCGACGAGCTCCATCTTGCCCGTCCCTCGGCACATCTTGCAGGCGGCCCAGCGGCTGGGATCGGCCTGGCGGAGGTAGCGATCGTGGATCGTGAGCCAGGGCCCGAGGTGCTTGCCGGTCCGCTTGGCGGCGACGATCGCCCGACGCGTCACCTCGCGATACTGCCGGCGATGCGGCGTGGCGAATCGGTACGCGATCGCCTCGGCGTCGAACCACTGCCGGGCCTCGCTCGAGAGGTTGGCCCTCGCCGGGAGCGTCTCCAGCCACTCGGCGTCGGTGAGCTCGCGATCACCCTGCGAGCCCTCGCCTGCCGTCGGCTCCTCGCCCTCCTCCTCGACGATCGTGACCTCGGCATCGATGGGGATGATGCCGTCCTCGCGTCCCCGGGCGACGTCGGCCGGCTCATCGCGGGCCGGGATCGCTGGCGGGGGGGCCTTGATCTGCTGCACGGCCTCGCGGACTTGTTTTTCCGTGGGCTGTGAGCCACCCGCGATCTCCACGGCCTTGTCCCAGGCCTCACGCCTTCGTGGGGCATCGAGGCTGGAGAGGGGCCGGGCTTGGACCTCATTGGTGGGCATCGGGGCGGGCACGCCGCCCGTCGTGCAATTAGCGGTTGCTTCCAAATCCGAGACGACGGACACGGCCCTGATCATCTGATAGGCCCGCATCCGAGAGATGCCCCATCGATCCTCGCAGTAGGCCTCGAAGGTCGAATGAGTGGCCCGGTAGAGCCGCCTGTCTCGGACCACGGCGATGGCCTCGCCGAAATCGAGCCAGGCCTTCTTCGTCCGATCCATCACGTCTTCGAGACGACGGAGGTCCGCGGCCTCGGCCTGAGTCAGGAACTCCTTCTTCTCCACCGTCGTCATGGATTGCTCGTTCATCGCGTGTGCTCCTCCCGATGCTTGTGGCCCCTAGACTCCTCAGCTCACTCGATGGACTGCTTCACACCTCGCTGTTCGCCGATCCACCGATCGATCGTCGAGGCCCGCCATCGCGGCATCTTGCCGACGTACAGGTCGGGCTCGGGCAGCCTGCCCGAGGAACGCATCCGGTCGATCGAACGTCGGGTGGTCACCAGCAGCTTGGCCAGGGCGTCCACGCTGAAGAGAGGATCGATCGGCCGGAACTGCATGTCTTGTTCTCTTGATTCGGTGCTCGTCATGACTTCTCTCCGCTGTCGAATAGGAAGCTTCCCGTCGCACTCGAGTCCGGGCTTGCCCGTTTGGCTCATCAGCGATTTGTTGGACTTGCCATGACCGAATGCGACGGCCTCTATAGAACTGTTACCAGCCAGATGGCCTGTCCACAACCACACTAGTGTAAATTTTATCCGGCGTGCCGAACGCAAGTCATGACGCCCTTTGCGTTTGGCCCAGTCGCGTTGCATCCTGGGCAAAGTCGGCAGTGCTCGGGGTCGCCCGGCCTCCATTCGCGGATGACGATGGGGGCGAAGGGCCTCGAACGACCTCCTCGGATAGGGGCGTCGGCTGAGGGATGGGATCGTCCGCGAGCGACTCCAAGCGGGGCACGTCGCGAATGCGGATCCAGCCGACCCCCTCGAGCCGCTTGGCGTCGGCCGGCTTCTCTGCGAGCTCGCCCCACTGGTCATCGGTCCAAACCTCGGTGGCGAACACGGGCAAGCCGCCCAGCTGCGTCCCCATGTCGCGGACGAGGGCCCGGCCTCGGGCCGATCGGCCTTGGCGGGGAGGATCGGCAGGCCCAGGGCCAGCATGCCCCCCACCAGGCCGCGGCGGGTCATCTGCACGTCTCGTTCGTCGTTGCTCGTCATGGTGTGCATCCCGTGCGTGTGGTCAGCTATGGTCGCGTGTGTCGGCTCTGGATGTGGCCTTCGTCCCATCCCGCCCTCACGGCGGGCGATCGATGGCGTGGCGTGATCGTGAGGGCATGGGATCGCATGCCCCGAGCGTGTAATGTCGGTGCACCCTCCCGAGCCGAGCACTTCCTAATATAGCATAGGATCCATTCTCGAGGATTCGGCCAATCTGTCATATCTGGTTCCGATTTTCCAATATATCGAGATTGGGACTTCTTCCATTGCCTGATCCGGGATTTGACTCCTGGTTGGATTGGAAGATTTGTTTGAGTCCTATCATTGTGGAATGACTTTTCTGGACTGTGATGCTGCGTCTATCCGTCTGTTTTGTCTATCAGGCTACTCTCAGGATCCTTGTGCAGTGGGGATATCCTCTGTCGCTCTTTTGACTCTTCAGAACATTATTGCCATGCTGTTCGTGATGAATGGGCTGTGTCTTGTGGCCTTTGTAGTCCTCACGTCTCTGCTGGAGAGGCTTTGCCGTTCCTTGCTTGAGCGTTTGTTCTTCCGTTTGGCTGTGCACGTGGTTGATGGTGTTCAGGTCTGAGTGGGTTTGCCGTGGAGCTTCTTCATTCTGTTTCTGTGAATTGTTAAAGATTGGATCCATGCTGCTGTCTATTTTGAGTCAATGTCCCTTGCTATTGATAGAGTAATGGTATCCTGAGGATTTGGCTTTTATGCTGTTGATATGATTTCATCCCAAAAGAGAAATAAAGGAGAAGAAGTAGTACGCCCAATAAACAAGAAGAGAACAATTAAAGTCGTCAGACAGGTCCATCGAGGGCCTCGGCGATGGATACTTCCGTAAACACGGCGAGGGGCGAGAAGCGGTCCGGCGGGGCATGGCCTCGTCGTCGAGGTCGAGAGGGGATCGGGCCTGCACGCTCCGGACGGTCCGGGCCAGCTCGGCCAGCGTCCGGGCCATCAAGTCGTGGGCATAGGTCTCGAAGCGTCGCAGGCGGGCGGCCTCGGACTCGATGAGCTCGTCGAGGGTCAGGAGGGCCGGACGGGCAGGAAGCTCCTCATCGTCGGCCTGGACGGGCTCTACCGCGGTTGCCGTCGGCTCGATCACCTCGGGCTGCGTGGCCTCGACCTGGGCGGGCAGTTCGGCCGGGGTGGGTGTCCCATGTGTCCCAACCGTCTCGACCTCGGCCACCACGGCCGGGGCAGACGAGTGGAGGCAAGCAGAGCACGGTTCGACCTCATCGGCCGGACAGCAGGGCTCGGCGGCCGGGGCGGCAGCATTGGCCACGGCGGTCGGGGCGTCGAGAAGTCCCATCGCCACGAGGGCTCGGCCATGCTTGCAGCACTCGGCCGTTATCCCCTTGCGTCGGACCTCGTAGTCCGGGCAGTCGCAGGCCACCAGGCCATCGTGGGTGCGGACGACGTCGTAGACGGCCCCGTCGGCCTTCTTGACGATGCGGAAGGCCTTGCTACCGAACCCCCCTGCGGGGATCGATTCGACCATGTAAACCGCGTGGTCGATGGCCAGGGCGAGCGAGTAGACGGGGGTCTTACGGGCGGGCTTGACTTCGCGGCGGCTGCGGGCAACGATGGACATCGGTGAGCCTCCTAAACAGGCTTGCCATCCGGCCTCGTGGGTGTCTTCAGCACTCACGGGGCCTTTTCGTTTTCAGGTCTCGGCCATTCCTCGACCCGGCAAGTAAAGTATAGATTTTGTAGTGCGATATGTCAATCGTGCGGCGTACGATTTTTTCATGTTTTTGCCCTACTTTGTCTTTACTCGGCTCGATCGAATTTGTTGACCATCATCTGCGCGTTGGCTACACTTTGTAGTGCAATTCATCTTGGCGACTGGGAGGGAATTCAGAATGGGAAAGCGTTCAGGTGAACATGAGCCAAGTGCAGCCGATTCGACTCGCCCAAGTGCAAACGAGAGGAGGATGGGACGCCCCGCTTCCACGGAAGGTCCCAAGCACAACGTGCTCTCAATCCGCGGCTCGACGGAATGGCGTGATTGGCTGAATCGACTGTCAGATCACTGCCGCCTGAAGTCGGCAGATGTCGTTGATCGGGCCTTGATCGTCTACGCAAAGCAGGAGGGCTTTACTGAGCCTCCGCCAAAGCGATGAGCTACCCCTCGACTTGAGGATCACACCTGATGCGTCCATTAGCGTTCCGACGCCTCCCGAGGTGGAGCGATGTTGTCTGCTCCTGGAGACTTTGCCTGATAACTAGGGCCGAGAATTGGCCTAAACGCATTCAATTGAGATATCATTGCCCTGAGCGTTGAATCCCAAAATAGGTTGAGAGTGGACGATCATGCTCGGTTAGAGTAACGACCTCGCAGGTTGCAACGTTGGATGCTGCTCGAAAAGATTTTTTCATAGGTGGACGACAATGGAGCTGCCCTCGGGACTTGTCTCTGCTATTAGCGATGGAAGGGCAGTTCTTCTATTAGGAGCAGGTGCGTCTTTCGAGGCCAAAAATCCACGTGGCCAGAAGCCACCCTCCGGGGCCAAACTAGCTGAGATGCTCGCGAACAAGTTTCTGGGAGGCGAATTCAAGGACTACCCTCTCAATATGGTGAGCGAGTACGCCATCAGCGAGACAGACTTGGTGTCCGTGCAGGAGTATCTACGAGAGGTGTTTGAGGAGTTTGAACCGACGGATTCGCATAAGAAGCTCACCACCTTTCGCTGGCGTGGTCTGGCAACGACCAATTATGACCGCTTGGTCGAAGGGGCCTATGAAACAACTCAGGGTGCTGTACAGAAGATCGTGCCATTCTTGGGTAATGGGGACCGTGTCGATGAACGGCTTCGCCATCCGGACTCGTTGCCCTACTTGAAACTCCACGGCTGCATCACCCGTACCTCCGACCAAGATCTTCCGCTGATCCTCACAACTGACCAGTACATTGATCACCTCCACGGGAGGGATCGTCTCTTCGATCGTTTTCGTGACTGGGCATGGGAGCATACTATCGTCTTTATCGGGTACGGTTACCAAGACTCGGACTTGCGAGCCATACCCCTCCAGTTGGAGGCCCTAAAGGCGAGCCGTCTGCGAAACTACCTGATCGTCCCCGGGATCAAAGAGATACAGCGACGGTTCTGGGAGACAAAGAAGGTCACGTGCCTGGACGGTACCTTCGACAGCTTCATAGCCGCCATCAATCTGAAGGTCGGAACCACATTCCGTGGGCTGCTGAAAGACACCCCGGTAGGCAATCTAGCCATCGCTGCCCGATTCGTCAGAAAGAGTGACCGTCTCGACGCGCGGACCGAGATGTACTTGTCGAATGAGGTGGATTACGTCAAAGCGGTGAAGACTGAACAGGTTATTGCTCCAAGCAGCTTCTACAAAGGGATGAACCTGGGTTGGGCGGGAGTCGAACAGGGCCTGGACGTTCGCAGAAAGCTGGGAGACACGATACATCTGGAACACTTCTTTGAGGAGGGAGAGAAGGATCTACCCGAATTCGTAGTCGTAAAAGCTCCTGCTGGGAGTGGTAAGACTATTCTGCTGCAGAGAATCGCCTGGGATGCCACACAAGATCTTAATAGATTATGTCTCTATGTACGGCCGGAAGGCACAGTAGATGCCCGGGCAGTTCGCTCGATAGTTGAATTGTGTAGGGAGCGAGTTTTTCTGCTCGTTGACGATGCACCGAGCCGCGTTGGTGAACTGCGGAAGTTCTTCCGGGAGATCGGCGAGGCTGGCAAATGGTTGACTTTGATTACGACAGCCCGTACGAACGAATGGAACATCTCTGGTAGCCCCCTGTCGGCTTTCGTGACTGACGAATACGAACTGGAGTATCTTTCCGATGTCGAGATCTCGCAGCTGCTCGTGCTCCTTGAGAAGCATAATGCCTTAGGAACCCTTCGGAAGTTGGACGAAAATTCACGCCGGCAGGAGCTTGCAGATCGCGCTGGGAGGCAGATCCTTGTGGCTTTACATGAGGCTACTTATGGTAAACCGTTCGTTGAGATCATCCGAGACGAGTATGATCACATAGTACCGCATGAAGCTCAGCAAATCTACTTAACTACTTGTATCCTGAATCGTCTGGATGTACCCGTGCGGGCTGGCATTATTTCACGTCTGCATGGAATCACGTTTGAACAGTTTAAGGAGAGGTTCTTTGCACCTTTAGAGCTAGTGGTCCGAGCAAAAACGGATCCAATCTCCAAGGACAAGATGTACCTGGCTCGTCATCCCCATATTGCCGAGATCGTTTTCCAGGAAGTTCTCACCGACCCAGAGGAACGTTTGCAAGCGTACCTGGACTGCCTTGAGAGCTTAAACGTTGATTACCAACCAGATAGGAGAGCATTCCGTTTGATGGTCCGTGCCAGGTCATTGATGGAGATATTCTCAGACTATACCGGGATCAGCAAAGTCTATCTGGCTGCAGAAGAGCGGGTTGGTGAGGACCATCACCTCTTCCACCAGATGGCGATTTTCGAGATGATTCGCCCAAATGGGGATCTGGAACGGGCGGCCTCACTGCTTAAGCGGGCATCAGAGATTCGTGCTGACCGTAGCGTTTTGCACTCGATGGCGGAACTGGAACTGCGGCTGGCAGACGAATCGGGATCGCCTTTAGAGGCAGAGAGGCATCTGAGGAATGCGGCCGATTCGTGCATTGGCATGATGAGAAACAGCACGGACGCCCATCCGTATCACACTTCAGTCAAAATTTGGCTGAGGAGGATCCGATACGCCCTCATCCCGGACAGTAGAATCGGTGACTCCGAGCTTGAAGGGTTCGTCCGGGAGGCGGAGAAAGTCCTGGATGAAGGCTACAAGCGTTTTCCCAACGACACTTACTTGGCTTCGGCTGAGGCGGATCTCGCAAGCACCCTGTCCGACTCTGATCGAGCGATGCGAGCCCTAGACAAGGCCTTCGCGAACAATAATAAGAATGCTTATATTGGGACACGACTGGCACGAATATACGCAAGAAATAATGACATACTACGGGCTGTCGATGTTTTGAAACGCGCCATTCAGGCCAAGCCTTCCGATAAGAGGCTCCATTATGACTACGCGAAGCTGCTGGTAGTCACTCGGGATGCCGATCTCGACGAGACAATTTACCATCTTAGGAACTCATTCTCCCCAGGAGACACCAACTTCGATGCGCAGGTCCTTTACGCTAGACAACTCTATCTCAAAGGTAACATGGAAGAGTGTCGGTCTGCGCTTAGTCAGATGAACACTACCGAGGTTTCCTGGGAGCAGAAAGAGCAAATCTGCTACCCCTTGGAAGGCACCTTTCAGGGTACAGTTTCCAAGATTAAAGAGTCGTATTGCTTCATCCTGAGGGATGGTATCGGAGACAGCTTGTTCGCCGGATGGCGGGCTTTCTCAAAGGAAGCCTGGAAATTGCTTATGAGCCACTCACGAGTTGAGTTCCGGATCGGATTCACCATGAAAGGGGTCAGGGCCTTCGAGGTAAAGCTCCTCGGATGATGTAAGAGGGGCGTCGTTCGAGCTCCCGTCGGTGAAATAGGATGATCAGGATGCCCCGACCATTTGGCTACGTGAGCGATCCTGCTATCTCTGGGCCCTCTCTCGTGGTCAGTCGCACTCGGGCTCAACTACTTCCGGCCTGAAGGCTCTCTTAACGTTGTGAACAGTCGTCAACAAACTGCCCGCCGCACATGTCGCGAGTCTGTAACGCGAGGGCTCGACATGGGCCGAGACGAAGCTTTTCAGGCGAACGGCGGGATTTCGGCTTGAGGTATGCGCCTGTCCAGGTATAATGCTTGTGCGTGACGCGAATCGGCCGCGGATTTCGGGTTCGACTCCCGGGTCACGGATGGCGGGAAACCAGCCGCGACGCCAATCGGACCTTGGCAAAAAACTCCCTCTAAGGCCCCGGCCGTCTCCTCGGAGATTGCCGGGGCCTTGGTGGTTTCCTGGTTGAGTGTTCTCGTGATCAGTGGTATCATGTAAATGAAAGGACGGGAGCGTCCCATTCAAGGTCCGACAGCGGGGAACGGCCGCCGGCCTGCCGAGTCAGCCTCGGTCCCGCATCCCGATCGACGTGCCCCTTTGGCTTCGGCGACATCGTTGCACGCGGCCATCGACTTCAGGGTCAAGAGCCCTGAGGAAGCTCACCCCGGGGAGTGAGGCACGCATAATTCGTTCAGGGCTCGTGCAGAGGGGGCACTGAGGTGGCGATGGGTCGCACGGCGTACGCCGGAATCCCTCGCTGGCAACAATATAGAGCATTGAAGAGGACGATACGTCGAGCCGGCGGGCCGGGCCGCGGGTTCGAGCCCCGCGTCGACGTCTTTTCTCTTTGTTCTCTTCTTGTTTGTTCAGGTACTTCTTTCTTGTTCTCTTCTTTCTCTTTGGATCAAATCACCTGCGTGGCAGGCAGATGTCCGGGCCCGGCGATCACCTCCCCGGCCGACGGGACGCCGTAAGAGCATCGCCATAGTGAACTGCCCAGAGTCACCGTTAGCTTGAATTCACCGTCAATGCGATCGGCGATGCCGGATCCTTCGCCGATCGACTCTCCCGCCTCGGCGGTGTAAACAACTGTTCTCATCGCAGAGACCCAGGGGACGCCGGACTGGATCGATTTGCTCAAGATTGTCCCGTGCCCCAGTCGGCTCCTCAGGAGTGGTCGACACGAGCATCAAAGCGCTGGCGATTCTGGTCGATCGTCCGAGCCGAGAGGAGACTCCTTCGCGAGTTCCAAGGCCTCAACTGTAGCCACCCGGAATCGATACTGGGGGCCGCCCGAGGTCTGGAGCCTGATAGCAGGGAGTCGGGCGAGGCATGCCAGGCCCCACGCTTCCGCAGGAGGTAAAACCCGTCACTCCACAAGGCCGTCCAAGGCCAGGAGCGGCCCCGCGACGGTCGGGCGAGGGTCGACGCTCGAGCGTTCGATCGGCGTCCTTTAAATGGGATGAGTGCGTGCATGCATGCGATTGGTTGCAGTGTGGACCGGATTTCTTGTGCAACTATCAAAATTGATGCATCAATAAAGTTTTGTCCGAATGCATAAGTCATTGTGCGCACCAGGATTCTTTGTGTTTGGATAATGTTGGTCGTGCCGATTTTGCCGCGATTTGCGATGCGGGCCCTTGCATCATCGCCGATCGTCTAATTAGAGTGTGGCCATCACTGATTTGCTTCGATGACGAAGTCACAAGGGTGACAGGTTTCATTGCATGGACTGAAGTCACACTTCTTCATATCGATAGCGAATTGACCCCTGCCAGGCTGGCCACCTCCGCGTGCCACGTCCGGCTCTCGATCGGGATCAAGGCATCGTCGCCCCGTCCCGTGACGCTGCGATATATCATCAGGTTTATTGAATATATTCCGCGGTTATGCGGCCCGATCTTGCTCGCCCGCGATCGGGTTACCCCCCCCACATGAGCACGCACCATGCAGCTCCAGCGCCGCCGCAGGCGATCCCTGCCCTATCTTGGCGTCGAGGCCCTCGAAATCCGCCAGGTGCTCACGCCCTCGGTCTTCGCGACCAGTCCCCATCTACAACCTTATATCGATTACTACTATACACCTCCTCAAATCTTCAGTAGAAGCTTCACGATCTCCGTGAGCCAGGCCGTAAGTACCGACTTGACTATCAGTTACCAGATGAGCGGCACGGCCACTCTCGGTTCGGACTACGATCTCAGCCCCTCGACCATCACCATCCCGGCGAACACCACCTCCACCTTGCTTACGGTTACTCCCAAGGTCAAGTCGAACCCCGTCAACGGCGATTACACGGTCATTATTGATATCATCGGAGGATCGGGGTACACCGCCGGCTCTGGGGCTACGATGACCCTCACGGTCGAAAACGTGCCCCCTCCGCCCCCTCCTCCGCCCCCTCCTCCGCCGCCGCCCCCTCCGCAGGTCACGATCAGCGCGGGCGGCGACGCCACGGAGGGGGGCGCGGACGGGAGCTACACCCTGACGCGCAGCGGCGGGGATCTCACCCAGGCCCTCACGGTCAACTACTCCGTGACGACCACCGGCGGGGCCTCTCAGGGCGTGGACTTCACCCTCAGCGGCGCCGCCGGCACGGCCACGTTCGCCGCCAATCAGACGGACGCCAAGATCAAGCTCAGGGCCGTCGACAACTCCAAGGTCGACCCGTCACGATCCGTCAAGCTGACGGTCTCCGCCGGCTCCGGCTACACGGTGGGGTCGCCGAACAACGCCACCGACCAGCTGATCGACAACGACCCCCAGAACGCCATCCCGCAGGCGGAGAACAACCCCTGCAAGATGGGTCCGCAGCCGACGAACGGCCTCGACACCCCGGACCTGCTGTCGGCGATCTCCGCCATGTCCGGCGTGAACATGGCGACGGGCGGCGTCGACACCGACCCCAGCGACTTCAGCTCGGACGGCTTCGGCAAGTATTGGGGGCAGGACCTCGGCTGGAGCAGCGTCGCGGGCTACTCGGCCGGCGGGGCCCAGGGTGCGGGCTTCGTCAACAACGCGCAGCCGGCGATGATCCCGACCGCCAACGGCGGCTACATGGTCGTCGGCACGGTCAACAACGTCCTCTGGTTCGACCCCAACGGCTCCGGGGGGTATACGGCCAAGTTCTTCGGCCAGGAGATCCTCGCGGCCGACGGGACGGGGAATTTCAAGCTCATCGACACCCTGGGCGGGGTCACCACTTATTACGGGTTCGGCTCCGGCGTCCCGGCGCTGCAGCAGGGCCGGTTCAAGGGCTACACCGACGCCCAGGGCAACGCCACCACGACGATCTACAACGGCAGCGGGCAGCTCACCGAGATCAGGCGCACCGACGGGGTCGCGACCGAGTCCTTCACCTACACCTACGCCTCGGGCGGCATCAACCAGGGCCTCGTCGTGTCCGCCGCCCTCAAGCGGTCGAGCGGCGGGACGATGGCCACGATCCGCCAGGCCATCTACACCTACTACGATGGCTTCGAGCCCTACGGCAACTCGGGGCAGCTGAAGGCCGACCAGGTGCTCGATGGCCTCGGCAACGTGCTCGACACCACGTACTACCGCTACTACGTCCCGGGCGATACCGGCGGCTATGTGGGCGGCCTTAAGTACTACTTCCATCCCGAGTCCTACGCCAGGCTCTTGAAGGCCGAGCCGAACCCGATGGGGGCCAGCGACGCGACGGTCGCACCCTACGCGGACGCCTATTACGAGTACGATGGCAGCAAGCGCGTCACCAAGGCGATGATGCAAGGCTCGGGCTGCTCGTGCGCCGGCTCGACGGGCCAGGGCACGTTCACCTACAGCTACTCGACGAGCACGAACGCGGACGGCTACAACAGCTGGAAGAACAAGACCGTCGAGACGCTGCCCGACGGCACGCAGAACATCGTCTACACGAACTTCGCCGGCGAGGTGATCGTCAGCGCGTTCAACGACGCCACCGACATGGGCAACTCGGCCTTGAACGGCAAAACTTGGGCGACCTATTGCCGCTACGATGCCCAGGGGCGGCCGATCCTCATCGCGCAATCGTCGGCCGTCGCGATCACGAGCCTCGCGACCCTCAACACCGCCGCCTCGGCCTATTCGGACATCGTCGGCTTCAATGCAGGGGCCAACTCCTACCAGTATCTCTCCGCCAACAGCGGAGAGATCGACCTGATCGAGTACGGCGCCTCGACGACCGCCACCTCGACGACAGCGGGCGACGTCCTGGGCTACTTCAAGGCCGAGAAGATCCAGAACGGCTACGCCGGGACGCCGATCCTCCTGGACGGCGCCAACTACATCAGCCACACCGATTCCAACGGGCTCACGGTCTACGTCCAGGCGAGCGCGACCCTATATCGCAACACCGACGGCACCGGCGGCCGGACGACCAGCTATTCGTACACCTGGTTCACCGGCAAGAACCAGATCCAGTCCGTCGCGCAGAGCGATCCCATCATCTCGGCCGCTCAGAATGGGCCGGGCACGGCCGACGTCAGCACGGTCGTTTACGATTCCTACGGCCGGATGATCTGGACCAAGGATCCGGATGGGTTCCTGAATTATTACGCCTACGACAATGCAACGGGGGCCGGGATCAAGTCCATCATCGACGTCAATACGTCCTTGACGGGCCAGTTTACAGGCCTCCCCGCGGGATGGGCTACCCCTGCGGGCGGTGGCCTGAATCTCGTCACCCAGTATCAAGTCGATGCCCTGGGGCGCAACATCAAGGAGACGTCCCCCGCGGGCAATGTGACGTATACCGTCTACAATGACGCCAATCACGAAGTGAGGGTCTACGCCGGCTGGAACAGCACGACAAGTATGCCAACCGGCCCCACTTATGTTTTTCGTGAGGATCGGCCCGGGAGCTATACCGAGACCCTGACGACGTCCGCGACGCCGCACCTCACCGGCGGACTGCCCGACGGGACCGAGGCGATCGCGGTCTCGAACATCCAGTCCCTGTCTCGCTCCTACATGGACAGGTCCGGGAGGGTTTCTGAGCAGGACGACTACTACTCGCTGGCGGGCGTGCTCAGCTACTCCACGGCCCCCTACCTCGGCTCGTCCACGTCCAACTATTACGCGACGACGTACGGCTACAACGATCGCGGCTGGCTAGCGCACGTGGCCAACGCGGTCGGGACGATCACGGACGTGATCTACGACTCGCTCGGCCGGGCCTTCCGCACCTACGTCGGGACCAACGACACGGGCTTCTGGCCGGGGAGCTCGGGCACCGGCTCGAACATGACCCTGGTCGAGGAGGACGTCTACGACGACAACGCGGTGGGGGACGGCAACCTCACCCAGGTCACCCTCTTCCCCACCTCCAACGCCGCGCAGAACCGCGTCACGCGGAGCGCCTACGACTGGCGCAATCGCCTGGTCGCGACCAAGTCCGGGGTGCAGGCGACCGAGAATCCGAGCACCTACCAGAGTATTACGTTCTACGACCTGGACAACCTGGGCGAGGCGGTTGCCGTCTCCAAATTCCTGGCCACCAACGTGGCCGTGACCAGCACGAAGCCGGCCGCCTCGTCGCTCCGCTCCTACGCCACGATCGCCTACGACGACCAGGGCCGGGCGTACCAGGTCAACCAGTACTCGGTCGACCAGTCGACCGGCGCCGTCTCGTCGACAGCCCTGGCGGCGAAGTACTGGTTCGATCACCGGGGCAACACCGTCGCGGAGTCCGACCCGGGCGGGATGGTGACCAAGTACCAGTACGACGGTGCGGGACGACTGGCCGTGCAGTCGACGGGCGACGGCGCCGGCGGCACGACCTGGTCGCCGGCGCAAGGCCTCGCGGGCGACCACGTCCTGTCCCAGACGCTCGTGACCTACGACGCCGACAGCAACCCGATCCTGGTGACGACGAAGGCCCGCTACGACAACGACACGGCCGCCGACACCGGAGCGCTCGGCTCACCATCCGTCGGCCCGAAGGCGAGGGTCTCCTACCAGGCCTATTACTACGACGCGGCCTGGCGGCCGACGGCCTCCGTCGACGTCGGTACCAACGGCGGGGCCGCCTACACCCGGCCCGGGACGGCGCCCTCGCGTTCGGACACCGCCCTCGTCACGAGCTACGCCTACGACGCCGCCGGGAACGTCCAGGACGTCACCGACCCCCGGGGAATCGTCACCCGCACGACCTACGACCCCCTGGGGCGTGCCACGAAGGTCGTCGTCGGCTACAACGCGTCCGTCAATGGCGGCCTGCCCACGGCCTCGGCCAACCAGACGACGAACTACGCCTACGACGGCATCGACCACGTCACCGACGTGACGGCCGTCATGCCCTCGGGCACGCCCAACCAGACCACCCACTACGAGTACCACGCGACGACGGGCACCTCGAGCAACATCAACACCAACGACTGGCTGACGCAGGTCTGGCAGCCGGACCCGGTCACGGGCGCGGCCAGCACGGCCTACAATCAGGAGACCTGGTACACTTACAACGCCGTGGGCGACGTCACGATCATGACGGACCCCAACCGCACCGTCCACACCTACGCCTACGACGTCCTGGGCCGGATGACCAACGACACCGTCGCGACGCTGGCGGCGGGAGTCGATGGCTCCGTCCGGCGTCACACATACGCCTACAACGTGCATGACCAGTCCTACACCGACACGAGCTTCGACTCGGTCACGGGCGGCGCGATCGTCAACCAGGTCATCGACCTGTTCAACGGCCTGGGCCAGGTCACGTACGAGTACCAGGAGCACGGCGGGGCGGTCAGCTCGACGACGACCCCGCGGGTCGACTACGCCTACACGGCGATGTCCGGCGGCCAGAACAACAGCCGCCCCACCAAGGTGACGTATCCCAACCGCCGCGTCGTCGACTACGTGTACAACTCGGGCCTCGACTCGTCGATCAGCCGGGTCAGCTCAATTGCGGACGATGTTTCTGGCACCCCCGGCACAACGCTGGAGGCGTACAGCTACCTGGGCGTGGGCGGCATCGTGCAGCGGTCGCACCCCGAGCCCGGGATCGACCTGACGTATATCCAGCAGTCCGGCGACGCCCTGGCGAACACCGACGGGGGGGACCGGTACACGGGCCTGGACCGCTTCGGGCGGGTGATCGACCAGAATTGGCGGAAGACGTCCACGAGCACGACCGTAAGCCGGTACCAGTACGGCTACGATCGGGGCGGCAACACGCTCTACCGCTCCGACCTGGTGAACACGGCCCTGAGCGAGCTCTATCACGCCAACAGCGGGGCCTCGGGCGACAACAACACGGCCTACGACGCGTTCGGCCGGCTCTCATCCTTCTCACGCGGCACCCTGTCTTCGTCGGGCAACAACGGCTCCTCACTAGACACGATCGCTTCGGCGAGCCGTGCGCAAAGCTGGACGCTCGACGCCCTGGGCAACTGGGCGGGCGTGACGAGCGGCGGCACGACGACCAGCCGCGCATTCAACGCCCAGAACCAGGCCACGAGCGTCACGGGCACGACCGCCCCGACCTTCGACCAGAACGGCAACACCACGGGCAGCCAGAACAGCCTATCGGGGGCCTGGCAATCGTACGTGTACGACGCCTGGAACCACGTCGTGGCCGTCAAGAATGCTGGCGGCACCACGATCGCGACGTACGCCTACGACGCCCGGGGCAACCGCATCGTGGAGTCCTACGCGGCGACGAGCACGACGAACCACCTCTACTACAACACCGCCGGCCAGGTCATCGAGGAGCGCGTCAACGGCACGACCGCGGCCGACGCGAAGTACCAGTACGTCTGGTCCCTCGGCTACATCAACGACATGGTTCTTCGGGACACGTACACCGGCGGCACGCGGACGCAGCGGCTCTACGCGATTCAGGACGCGAACCACAACACGACGGCTTTGGTGGACGCCACCGGGGTGGTCCAGGAGCGCTACCTGTACGACCCGTACGGGGCCGTCACGATCCTCGACGCGAGCGGGACGCCCCGAGCGGGCAATGCAAGCTCCTACGACGCGAGGTACCTGTTCCAGGGCGGGCGGCGCGACGCAGCGACCGGGTGGCTCCTGTTCCAGAACAGGGACCTGATCCCCGACGAGGGCCGTTGGGCCGAGCGAGACCCATTGGGACTAAATGCGGGAGATCTAAATGTATACAGGTTCGTAGGCAATGGGCCAATTGATGGATTGGATCCATATGGCCTTTCCGATTTTATGGTGGGAGGACAGGAATACGTATACCCATGGAACTGGACCCCGAGTTTGAGCGGGGCGGCGAACACGGCTGGATCGTACTGGACTAGCACTTCAGTTATTGCGCACAGTGCCGGCGGTAGAGGGGCAGGTTCAGGGGTCCACCTTGGAGCTGCGGGGGGGGTGATAGGCTTGGCCACTGGGCCCGGCGCGGCTGTAGGAGCCACTACGGGCTTTACGGGTGGCTTTCTGGGCGGGAGCCTCATGGGCGCTCTCGATGGCATCTACGCCCCACGCGGAACAACCCCAAACGAGGCGGCGCGCAATGGATTTTGGAATGGGCTACAGAATCCATTGTTTTTGCCCCTAAATCCTTCTATGCCATCCCAACCCCCATCGACGCCCAAGTTTAGGTTCGGGCTGCCCAAAAATCCATTCCGAAGGAGTCCTTCCACACGATCTTGCCCGCAGCCCAGTCAAGGCCCAAATTGTTTCCCCCCCGAAACCCTGGTCGCTACGGAATCCGGATTGCGGCCGATTAGCGACATCGCAGCCGGTGATCTGGTTTGGGCCTACGATTTCGGGGAGGCGAGCTGGCGTCTGGCTCGAGTCGAGTGTCGTCATGATTCGGTCTACGACGGCGAAATGGTCACGATTCATTGCGACGCAGGCCGTGTGACGGCCACCGCCAAGCATCCCTTCTGGGTGATCGAGGGTAAGGACCTAGAGGCTCGGGCCGTCCCTGGCCATCTCAAACCCAATGAAGATGAAGGCGGCTCGCTTCCTGGCCGATGGGTAGACTCGCATGAATTGCGGGAAGGCGATATCATTTGCCTGGCCGATCAAGGGCCAACCGCAATCCGAAGTACCAGCTCTAGCCACAAACAGTCCCAGGTTTGCAATCTGACGGTAGAGGATCTTCATACCTTCGCCGTTGGGGAGATGAAGGCACTTGTCCACAATGAATCAAATTCCGGAGCTCCAAACACAGGGCCATCCGGCTCATTTCGTCAAACTCATACCGTTCGTTCACCCGCCGACAGAGCAAAGATTTTAGAACTTGAATCCAACATGAGAAAAAATGGATGGGTGGGTGAACCAATCGCCGTCGCCGAACATGAGGGCAAATTGTACATACTCGATGGTCACCATCGTGAAGTGGCAGCTGGACGAGCTGGTATACAAGTCCCCTATCGAACGGTGTCGCCCGAAGAGCTTGCCCGAGACTACGGCGTTACCGATCCGAGTCGGCTTGAAGCGTGGTACTATGACACATTCCTTGAGTAAGGACTTGATCACCATGAACAATATTGCTTCGATTACACGGAATTTGGCGTTAGCCTACGTCCGGGAAGGCATGGCCGTGACTAACCGTCTTCGGCAGTCGTATCAATTCGAAAACCTGCTGCATGCCTGGCGCAACGGGCTAATCCCTACTTCGGGCGAGCTACCTGGAGAAGTTCGTTATAGGTTTCACGGGTGTGGCTGCGAGTTTTCCTCACAGAGTGGCACGCTTGATCTCGATTTTGGTCCGGACGGACGATCCGACGGCTTTGATGCATGGAGGGTGTTTCAGTTCACCAAATCGCAAAGTAATTGTGAAGCATTCCTGTCGCTGGATGATCTAAATGAAGGAGTTCGAATTCTAGAAAAGTCTGGAGAGGTAGCAAGATTTGGCGGTGGGCCGAGCCCTCATCTCTATCATTTTTTGAATCTATGATCATCAAGACGTTGGCATCATTTTACAAAATTGGCGCTAGTGGTGGAGCAGCGCCGAAGTCCTGATTTGGTGAGATCAGCTCGGTAGTGCTTTGTCCTCTCCGAACAGAGCCACCCACCCCGTCCACCCTCCACCCCCCGCCACGACCACCCCGGCTTTCGCCACTGCGCCCGGAATTGCCGGGTTTCTCTTTCTGCAACCGACAAGCCCGAGCCGTCGCCCAAGCACCAGCCATCGAACGTGATCGGGCCGGGCTTCAACAATCCAGCCAGCGGCTCCCCGCAGTCCCCTCCGGCTCGACCTGCGAGCGAACGAGCGAAGCGAGCAAAGGGCGGCGTGGCCACCTCGGGCCTGGCTGCGAGCAATGCGAGCGAACGAGCAAAGCCCCCGGATGGACTTCGCTCGCTTTGCTCGTTCGCTCGCACCTCACGGCTTGGAATCGGCTCGGGCCAACGCCCGGTAGATCGTCTTCCGGGTCAGCCCCACCATCCGGGCGATCGAGGCCACCGCCTTTCCCTCGCCGTGAAGCTGGCGGATGACCGCCTCCTTCTCCTCCGTCAGCCGGACCCGAGTCCCGGCCTTGCGTCCGCCCCACGACTTCCCGTCGGCCTTGGCCCTGGCGATCCCCGCCAGTTGTCGCTCCTTCCGGACTTCGGTCTCGTAGGCGGCCACGCTGGCCAGGACGCCGGCCATCAGGCGACCGGCGGGCGTGCCGAGATCGAAGCCCTCCCGCAGCGACACGAAGCCGACGCCTAGCGCCTGCAACTCGTCCAGGAGGATGAGCAGGCCCTTGGCAGTGCGGCCGTCTAGGCGGCCGGGTTCATCGGCAACAGCAAGAGCCGACTCTACCACGCCGCCAACTGCAACGCGGCCGCGAAGATGACGCCAAGCCACCGCGTGACGTTCAAGACGGTGGCCGAGGCCGAGAAGGCGGGTTACCGCAAGGCGAAGGATTGCCACTGAACGGGACAGGCCGCGGTGTCGTCCGCCAGGCATTCACTTGGCGATCGGCTTGTAATTGGCGTCCCGAACCTTTGCCCTTAATTCCGGATCGATGATCCAGCCGACTTCTCCGGACCATGCGGGCTTGACCTTGGGGATAAAACCCTCTGGAGTCTGGGTCGTATCCACCCCCTTTTCAACGACAACCTTCATGCCACCGTCGAAGGGATCAAGTACGCGGATTTCGGATCCTTGCATTAGAGAAATCCAGTCGTCGGGGTTGTTGTACCAATCGATCTTATCCGACCCCGCCTGTGTAATCTCCAAATGCTGGCGGAATCGTTTCTCTGACAGGTAGAGCTTGGCCGGCGACTCCAGCTTGATCACATCCCCCTTCTTGTAACCGGCCTTCGTCGGCTCTCCCCCGGGGCTTACCTGCTTTTCTCCTGCCTCACCACCGCACCCGATTGCCGCCAAACTGATTGCTACGATCGCCATGAGCCTGAGCATTGCGTGAAGCCTTCCGTTGCGATGGAGTTCACTGATCGAACGGAATAGGCTACCCGAGCGAGTGTGATGGGGGAAGACTGTGAGCATCCCGCTTGCCTCCATAGTGGGTTGCTCGCCCTTCCTACCGACGAACTCGCACGGGCGTCGCATTCAGCACGTTCAGCCGTGCCACCCAGGCCTCCACTTCCTCTGCGGATCGGAACAGCCTGGCATGCTCACGCCGGTCCGTGGCAAACGTGTCGAACTTTGGGTTGTACGCCATCCATGCCCAAAGTGTGAGCCCGTCCTTGGTGATCTCGGCCGTCCACTCACGCGGGCCGAAGGCTTCGATTCGTCTCTCTGCTTGGGTCATTGGGTGAAGCTCTCGCGTCTCGCGCCTGGAGCCGACTGGTGGCGTACAGGCGGACGGGCTACCCACGCAATTGGGAGGCC
Organism: Singulisphaera chitinilytica; assembly: GCF_049331405.1. NCBI lineage: Bacteria > Pseudomonadati > Planctomycetota > Planctomycetia > Isosphaerales > Isosphaeraceae > Singulisphaera > Singulisphaera chitinilytica. The sequence continues at coordinate 7,272 of NZ_CP186278.1, read as the reverse complement.
GGGGGAGGTGGATCGAGGGGAGTGTGACTAGGGAGATAAGAGGTAGTGGATTCGTGTGGGAATTGCCATTCACCCGGAGATCGGCGGCGGTTTGGTCAACGTTGGGAGATCCGACCTTGGTAGACAACACCCAAAACCGCGTGGGCCCAGGAATGTCTCCTGGGCCCACGCGGTATTTGTTGACAGCCTACTTAAGGTTATGCACATTGATGAGCTGTGCATCGCCTAGAATCTTTAATCACTAAGCAGCCTTCCGACTTCGCCCGATCTTCAAGGGGCTTGATCCGGCTTTTACCCAGATGGATCACCTCTCTCTGCTCTTGGAGAAGTCGAGTGCACAGAGCGAGCAACTGATCGTCGTTCGCCGGGATGTCATGGTGTAGGGCATTAGTCAGATGGCAGCGAGTCTGACCGTCACATCTCTCTGCTTCAACCCCGACGGCCTTAAGATCCGCCGGAAGCATCGCTACAAAATCTGAGTCGGCAGTGAGACTGGGCCGGCCACCGTTCATCCCTATTACCACTCGCTGAAAGTCTTCGTCTGAATTCACGAAGTAGACGCTGAACGGACTCTCGGGGTGCGGCTCGCATTTCCACATGACCCTTACAAGATCCGCGGCCCGTTCTTCAATTGGCGTCTCTTCGCTTCCCCAGTCTTGGCGACGTCGCAACTTACGCAAGAAGACCGGCGCGGGAAGCTTCACGTCGGCCGCGAGCGTGGGTGGCTCGGCCATCAGCCCTCCAGGTCGTCCAGCACTTCAATGATAGCCTGACGAACCGAAGGACTAGGGTTTCCCTGAAGGGTCTCACGCAGGATGTCCAAGGCTCCGTCACCGCCAATGTCGCCAAGAGCCCGAATAGAAGCTTCTTGGATGCTCTCGGTTCCGCTCTCCAGGCTGTAGAGCACCATGTGGAACTTCTGCCAAGGCTCCAAATCCGATTGGGCGGCGGCACGAAGCAAAATGTACCAAGCGTCGTCATTGAAATGGTGACGAGGCACCTCTTGGGTGTCACACCAGCGTTCGTAATCTTTCTTCAGGAACTCCCATGCGTATTGAAACACATGTTCGCCGAATTGGGACAATACGTCGATGCCAATGTCCAGGCCATCGCTTCCACCCTTGACCGCACATTCGTCGATCAATTCATTGATATATGCAATGGGATCGCGAGCCGATCTCAGGCGGTTGATCACCTTTGTACGGCACGTCGAGCGATCCTGGTGCGAGCTGCGGATCAGATCATGCACGGCGCGATTGAAGAGCGTTAGGCCCGGCGACCCCGTCTGGCTCGACGTAGCGGTGATGGTCATGTGTGGTTGCGTGCTTCGAGTCTGGTACGGTGACCGGGTATCGAGCACCGGAGCACTGCTCATTACAAAAGCTCCATATCAAATAAGGACCGGAGCAATTCGCAGGAAACGCCGAAGTCTTTGCTGAATTCCCCAGCAGCTTCTTTCGCTTCCTTAATCTGCTCTTCTACAACTAGGGCCTTGCGGGCCAACTCAAGATTCATCGTCCGGTGGTGATTGAAGAGGATTGCCACGGCGTCCGCTTCATGGGCTAAAGTCACCTCAATGCGCGTGCCGTTGCGACGTAGCGTGCCAATCCACCTCACTTGCTCAGCTTTCTCGAAATCCTCAAGCCCTTTGCTGCCTAGCATTGGTGCAGGACGATTTCCCCAATCCTCTTTGGTCGCGGAGAAGTGGAAATTGTGCCCTATTGCTTGCACCGGAGTATGGGGAAGGAGTTCCAAAACCTTGGAAACCGTCATCCCGCAATCAATGGACCGGTCCGCCGACGCGACGCTTAGTTTTTGGTTGTCTACCTGCCAATCAATCTGAGCAGATCCATGTTTGAACTCGAACGCTGTGCCATTTCCCAGCGGCACTAAACGGAATCTGCATTGTCCTTTTTTCGGGTAGACCCCGAAGCGGACCAGCCATTCCGGCGTGACGACGTAGGGGTTAAAGGCCCCTATGGCAACGGCTTGCGCTAGCTCCAAAGTCAACGGCACAGCGTGATTGGTCCCCTCATTGGCACTTAATCGTAGTCGTTTGGTCGAAATCTTCCCAGAGTGAGCCGCGAAGATCAACGGACCACATTTGTTATTATAGGAATTCTGGGTTATTTGGGAAAATTTTCTCGATTGCGACGGCATCTTTCCATTTTCTACTCGGCATGAAAGCCGTCCCTCTTGAATGGGACACGGATCGATCGCACTTTCCTCTCGTCATGCGATCGAGTTTGACGCCGCTATCCCCAGAGCCGTTATTATTGATACGCAACGTGGTGACCTGAGTTCGCCTTTCGAAATCGTCCGCCCGCAGGCTCGCAACTAACGGGGACAGCCCTGTGACTGGCTGCATGGCCTGGCTGTCGCACAGTCCCTTCCACCCGCCCACCACTCGTCCTCAACCCCCAGCCACCCACGGACGTGCCACGGTAACGGCGGGCGGCGTGGACTTGGCGTGAACGTGTGGACCGCGTGAGCCCGTGGGCGGGATGGACCGTGACCGCGGGCGGAAGGGGTGTCCGGCGGGTGGAAGGGGACTCCTCGGGCGGTGGTTGCCCCGTTCCCAGCGTGGTATCCCGGCGACTCGTCCGGGCCACCCACGTGGATGCCGCAGGCGGCACGGACGGTGAGCCTACCCCTCACTTTGTGAACTTGATTGTCGTCCCGGTCTGCCCGGCGATCGTTGCGAGGTATCCCAGGGACTTCTCCAACGCGGTCGTCTGTTTCTTCGCCTCGGAGTCACCCACCGAGCTCTGCAGCTTCGCGGCGAGCCCCGCGGCGTCGAAGACCTCCACCGACTTCCGCTGCTTGCTCTTTTCCTGCTCGTCCATCGCCTCCTCGGCCACCTTCTTGTTCACCCGGTCGCCGCCCTCTTCGACCGCGGCGTCGGCCTGCTTCAACGCGGCGTCGGGGTTGACCCCGGCGTCCATGAGGATCTGTCGGATCTGGTCCCTGACTCCTCCGGCCACCGCAGCCCCGTTGCCCGTCATGGCGGTGCCGACGATCAGGCGTTGCTCGATCGCCTTTTGCAGCCCGGGGATCATCTTCTCGGCCTGATCGGCGTCCTTCTTGCGATTCTTCTCCCGATCCTCCCTGGCGAGGTTGTCGGCGGCGTCCTCGCGACTCTCGCCGGTCAATGCCACCCGGCCGGAAATGGCCTTCCCGCCCTCGATCTCGAGTTTCCTGAACACGTCGTCGGATGCGGCGTCCACCTTATCCTTGTCGACGCCCATCTTCGTCAGGCGATCGCGTACCATGTCCTCGGTGAGCGTGCCGGCGATGGCGGCTTGACCGAGGTCGCCGCCCTTGAGGGCGTCGGCCTGCTCCTTGACCCACTTCTCTCGCTTCGCCCGGTATTTCTTCCACTCGGCGTTGTCGGCGTCGAACGCGGCGAACTGGGCGTCAATCTGGTCGCTGAGGTCCTTGGCCTCCTTCTTCGCCTTCTTATCATCCTTGGCCTTCTTGCGTTCCTCCGGGGAGGTCATGCTCAGCTTCTCGAGGGTGCCCTCGGGGAACAGGCTCTCGTTGAGCATGACCCGGTTCTTGAGGGCGGCCATAGCCCCTGGGTTCTTGGAGTCCTTGCCCTCATTGTCGTTCATGGCCCTCATGAGGAGCTTCTCGGCCTCCTCGGAGTCCGCATCGCTCAGCTTCTTGTTGATGCGTTCCTGAACCTCGTCGCGTTTATTGATCCGGTCCTGCCGCATCTCCGGGGTTACCTTCTCGCTCCTCGCGACCAAGTCGTTCGCCGCGTCGAGCTCGGCCTGATCCTCGGGCGAAATCTTGGCGTTCGTCCCGTCGCCGACGTACCCCTTCATGAGCCCCACCTTGAGCTCGTTGAAGCCGATGTCCTTGATCGCCCCTTCCTTGGCCTTCTCGTCCTCGCGGGTGGCCTTGTTCGGGGTCTCGCGGAGCTTCTCGAGCTCCTTCTGCTCCTTCTTGTAATCGTTCAGCCGCTTCTGTTCGTCGGCCGTGAGCTTCGTGGCCTTGGCCAGGTCCTCCATCTCCTCGGCCTCGGTCCTCGTGGCCCCGACCCCGAACAGATCCTGGACGTCATGCCAGTGGGCGTAGACCTGATACGCCGCGACGGCCGCCAGCTGTGCCCCCGCAGCAATCCCGGATGCCATCGCCGTGCTCGCCCCGGCCGCGGCGGTGAACGAGTACACGAGCGGCGAGATGTTGTTGACGACGCCGTTGAACCCGTACTGGAGGTCATCGACGGCGTAGCCGACCTGCATGAGGCCTCTTGCCAAGGCCCCCGACCCGCTGGTGGCCTTGGCCATGCCGGCGTTCATGACGCCCAGGGCCCCGGTCGACTGGCTGACCGCGGAGTTGGCCAGGTGCATCGCGGCGGATAGCTTGTTCATCTCGTCCCGGACCACGGCGACGCGAGTGCCCCAGTCCTGGACGGAGATCGATCCCCGAATCACCTCGTCATCGAGCGTCTTCAGCTCCCGCTCGAATGCGTCCATCGCCTTGCGGGCGTTGGCCAAGCCTCGCTCCAAGTGTCCACTGTCGAGCTGGAGGTCAGCATGGATCCCGCCGACATTGATATCCCCTGCCATCGTTCACGTCCTTGTGTTCAGTGGTGAAAGTTCTCTGTCTCGATCCGCCGGGTCAACCGACCACGCGGAATGTCGGTCCTGCCGTCCCCAGGGCCTCGCGGGTGAGCTCGCCCGCCAAGGCGAGGACCCGATCGCGTTCCGAGTCGCCCGGGGCATGCCATCTTCCATTGCCTGATCCGGGATTTGACTCCTGGTTGGATTGGAAGATTTGTTTGAGTCCTATCATTGTGGAATGACTTTTCTGGACTGTGATGCTGCGTCTATCCGTCTGTTTTGTCTATCAGGCTACTCTCAGGATCCTTGTGCAGTGGGGATATCCTCTGTCGCTCTTTTGACTCTTCAGAACATTATTGCCATGCTGTTCGTGATGAATGGGCTGTGTCTTGTGGCCTTTGTAGTCCTCACGTCTCTGCTGGAGAGGCTTTGCCGTTCCTTGCTTGAGCGTTTGTTCTTCCGTTTGGCTGTGCACGTGGTTGATGGTGTTCAGGTCTGAGTGGGTTTGCCGTGGAGCTTCTTCATTCTGTTTCTGTGAATTGTTAAAGATTGGATCCATGCTGCTGTCTATTTTGAGTCAATGTCCCTTGCTATTGATAGAGTAATGGTATCCTGAGGATTTGGCTTTTATGCTGTTGATATGATTTCATCCCAAAAGAGAAATAAAGGAGAAGAAGTAGTACGCCCAATAAACAAGAAGAGAACAAGGTCAGTCCGAGGGGTGCGACACTCGCCCGAGGTGAAGGCCTCGCCTCGCATGGCCGCCAGCAGGGCGGCCGTGCGTTCCGCGTGGTCGCGAGCCGGCGATGGGCCGGGGCGGAGTCGGATCGGCTTGGTGGTCATCGCGAGGCCTCCGTCAGGGCCTGCTCGATGCCCTCCCTGGCCCAGGCGAGGAACCGCCGCTGTCCCGCCAAAGGGAGCTCGAGGCAACTCGCGTGGGCGTCCTGCTCGCTCAGGGCCCGGTTCTCCTCGGGAGCCATCCCGTCGAGCCTCCGCCGGGTGGCCAGGCCGCGGAACCCGTCCGACACGGCCAAGCGGTCGGACGGATCGAGTCGGGCCGGCTCGAAGGGCAGGTCCGGGTCCGGCGGCACCCAGTCGGATGAGGCCTCGCACTCGTCGAGGGCGGGATCGTCGGGAGGGGCCTCGATTCCGTCTTCCACGCCGTGAATGGGCCGGCAGGCCTTCTTCTTAATTGGTTCTAATTCGGATGACCCTGGAGTCATCCCCGGGGTGACCGTAGGGTCATCCCCCCATGACCCTGGGGTCATCCCCCCCGAATCGGCCTCGGTTGTCGAATCCTGAAGCCAGGCGATCACGATGACCCTCTGGGATGGCTTGGACATGTCCTTGGCCCGGCGGACGTAGCCGAGCTCCTCGAGGCGGTCGAGCGACCTGGGGACGGATCGGGACGTCACGTTGGCACGCTCGGCGATCGCCGCGTTGCTGGGCCAGCAGGCCGCCTTGGCCTGCGACCAGTAGAGCAGCGTGGCGGCGATCACCTTGTCGGTCGGGGTCAGCCGCCTGTCCGCCAGGAGGTCGTGGGGGACGGCGGCGAACGGCTTGCTGGGAGTCGGCACCGGACCATCCTCGGGGCGGGGCGACGTGGCGAGTTACGCCCGATGGGCGTCTCAGGCCACGGCCTCGGACGTGATCCCGTCGAGGTCCTCGCAGGCCTCGGGATCCAACTCGAACGCGACGGCGTCCCGCTCACGCAGGAAGCGGCCGATGATGTGGTCCCGGGGTTTGACGTCGGCGTTCGAGACACGCTCGGCCGCCAGGAGGTCGACCCGCAGCCCAGGTTCGTAGTCCTCGATCCAGCGGTCGAAGGCCTCCTGATCCAACTCCTCGCGGGCCTTGGCGACGACGCGGCCCGTCGCGGCGACCCCCTCGGCCGAGTAGGGCACGAATCCCTGGCGGAGGCACTCCCGGATGCGATCCTCCGGGGCGGCCTCGTCGGCCGGGCCCGCGGCAGTCGCCGCCGGGGCGACCGCGAACTGATCCGAAACAAGCGGGTGGCTCACGATGGAGATGGCGGCTGATTCAACGTTCATCGTTCCCTCGATGGTTGGCGTCTTCATGACGACGGTGCGGAAATGGGATGGGGCGGGCGTGGCTACGTGATGGGCCCGAGCAGGGCGGATGCCCGCGAGGGCCTCGGCTTCTTCCATTGCCTGATCCGGGATTTGACTCCTGGTTGGATTGGAAGATTTGTTTGAGTCCTATCATTGTGGAATGACTTTTCTGGACTGTGATGCTGCGTCTATCCGTCTGTTTTGTCTATCAGGCTACTCTCAGGATCCTTGTGCAGTGGGGATATCCTCTGTCGCTCTTTTGACTCTTCAGAACATTATTGCCATGCTGTTCGTGATGAATGGGCTGTGTCTTGTGGCCTTTGTAGTCCTCACGTCTCTGCTGGAGAGGCTTTGCCGTTCCTTGCTTGAGCGTTTGTTCTTCCGTTTGGCTGTGCACGTGGTTGATGGTGTTCAGGTCTGAGTGGGTTTGCCGTGGAGCTTCTTCATTCTGTTTCTGTGAATTGTTAAAGATTGGATCCATGCTGCTGTCTATTTTGAGTCAATGTCCCTTGCTATTGATAGAGTAATGGTATCCTGAGGATTTGGCTTTTATGCTGTTGATATGATTTCATCCCAAAAGAGAAATAAAGGAGAAGAAGTAGTACGCCCAATAAACAAGAAGAGAACAA
>NZ_CP186277.1:0-56907 GCF_049331405.1 Singulisphaera chitinilytica | reverse complement strand
CCGAATTGGGCATCGTCCTTGACGACCAGAGAGGGGCTGAAGCGGTCTCCGCAGATACGCCAGCTCTATCAACGTTATTGGATACTCTCGATGCCGAACGTGATTCTGTGCTCGTTTTCTTTGAGCCTCCCGACCTATTTCCCAATACGCGGCCTTACACGACCAAAGGCTTCACCATCGTAAAAACAGGATCGGCCGACCCATTCCATATTGGCATTCACAATAAAACGCTCGCCGACGACCTGGTCAACAAGGTGAAAGAGGACGCGAGTGGGACAGCCGGAATAGTTCTCGATTTTACATTTGATTCAATCAAAAATGAAGACCATGCGATTATTAAACGGTCGTCCATATACCGCAGTGCACTCGCTTCAGGCAGTTTGCGTTACGAAGCATTGCCCTTGCACGGGTATGTCTATGATGAAGGCATTGGGAAACAGGCTGTCGATAAGCTGACGGAACGTCTTCAAAAACCCGATGCTGAGCCGGTGGTCGCCATCTTAACGAGGACGGAATTCACCACGATCGCCACAGTTGATTATATTCGTGAACGCCCGCCAGAATCACTTCCTATCGCTTGCTACAGCGAATCGATCGTGTTCGGCGTTCTCAAACGGCTATGCGGCCGCGATAGTCCGTTGCGAGCGGCGTGCGGCGTGGATTTTTATTATTACGGCCGTTACGCGGTTCGAGTCGCGAGTATGCGAAGAGAGATGACCACGAACCTCGGAAAATTCCACCAGTGCTTATCACTCGCGAAGAGGCTTGTGACGGGAATGTCTTCGCACCTGATCGGATTCCGCACGATTTCAAAGGGAAGGATGTGCAGTTATCTGATTCAAAATTTGCGTCGTAACTATTAGCCCTATTTCCGTGGGCCGCCCTTTTTCTCATCGACTCCCTTACCTTGAGACGCAACACCCTTGAGAGATGATGGGGTGGCCTGGCCTGCCTCCCCTGCGGCGGTAATTTCGGTCGATTTTTCTCGTTGCTCGATGTACCCTTCGAGCTTCATTAATTCAACCGCGATGGGGCTGGCGACTGGTATCTGAATGAGCCGGTCAGCGGTTGAGACCATTACCTCGTCCATAAGTTCCCCATGTCGCTCCCATTGTCCTTTCAACACTTTATTTTCGGATAAATGAAGTGCAAAAAACATCCGTTTAATGAGTTCATCATGATATTCAGACATCGTGCGTTCGATCCGAATCGCGGCGGATTCTGAGTCCTTTTCACTTCGACGGTCGTACCCTGCATTTGCCAAATCTTCTGCCGTCATCCATCCGGCTGCCCGAAGCTCTTCGACCGATCTTTCTTTTTCTGACATTCGCCCTCTCTATGCCCGTTCGAGTGGTAACTAACACAACGCCAACATTAACAGATTCTTAATTGTAAGTCGACAAGGTTTTACGGGACTCGGGCGGAACGCCCTACTCCACGCGAATGATTTGGACCCCGAGGTCTTCCCATCCGGCCTCGGTCGTGACGGCCGGTGCCTTCAAGGAAAGAGCCAAGGCGAGGCAGGCCGCGTCACCAAAGGAAAGTGCCCGCTCCTGGGCCTGGTGCTGGATGCGGGCCGTCTGCTCGGCCTGAGTCTCATCGAAGGGGACGGGGCTTCGGAGCAAGAGCGGGGACAGAACCGAGGTGATGGTCTCGAAGGGCATGCCGCTCCGTTTCAGGCGTCGAACGACTTCCGCGTAATTGACGGCCGAAATGACCGCCTGGGGAGGAGCTGCTGCACGGCGTCGGCCCCCGCTTCGCCCGTGATTAGGACGAGCAAGGCCGAAGCGTCTAATACGCATTGAGAGGGATCAGAGGGCGGCTGCATCCTGACGCCGTTCTTCGCGGAGGTTCCGCACGAGGCTGGTGCCCTCGGGGACGAACCGCCTTACTTCTGCCTGGGCACGGCGGATTGCGCGGGCGAGCGTCGTGACGTGGATGCCTTCGTCGGTCCGGCTGAAGACGACGTCCGAGCCGTCGCCGATGCCAAGCTCTTTCTGAGACCGGCCGGAAGGATGACCCGACCGCCCCCGGAGACCTTACCACGGATTACATTTTCCATACGTCTTCACCTTATGCTTGACTGCAAGAGTATAATCATGGCATGCTCAACCTTAAGTGTCAAACACTATACGCATGGATGACGCGACCTGCTCCGTCACTCCGTGACGGCCACGCCAGACACGAGCAATCTGGCTTGAACTTGGGCCTTTGCCGGCGGCAAAACCGGCCTCGGTACTCCTTGGGCTACCCCAAGGGCATCTGACTGCTACTACTTTTCATTTTGCTCTGCATATTTCTGCTCTATACTCCCTCCACGATTCAGGGAGGCGACGTGCTCCGGTTCAACCCCATCAAGGACGCCAAGGCGGCCGAGTCCTATTACGCCCGGTCCGACGGCGGCTATTACGTGAAGCTAGAGGATTTGCATCAGGAGTTCGGCGGCAAGGGTGCCGCGATGCTGGGCCTCTCCGGGGCCCCGGATTTCGAGCAATTCCGCAGGCTTCTGCATGGGCTGGACCCGAGCACGGGTGAGCAGCTTACCGCCAAGCTCGTGGACCACCGGATAGCGGCGTGGGACGTGACGGCCTCGATTCCGAAGGGCGTGACGAACGCGCTGGAGGGGGGAGACCTTCGCATCCACGAGGCGTTGTGGGCGGCGGGTAGAGAAGCGATGGCGGACCTCGAGCAACTCGCCACGACACGGGTTCGGAAGGGTGCTAAGCAGGATGATAGGGTGACGGGTAACCTCGTCTGGTACGGGGTCGAGCATGCCGAGACCCGACCCGCGAAAGAGGACGGCATGCCCGACATGGACCGGCACATCCATTTTGTTATCTACAACTTGTCGCACGACGCGGTTGAGGGCAAATGGAAGGCGGTCAAGTTCCGGCCGATTATGGACAAGCACAAGCTGTTCAGTTTGCGGTTCGATATGCGGCTCGCGGACAAGCTGGTCGAGCTGGGCTACTCCGTCCAGACCGAGTGGAAGGCCGACAGCAAGGGCGGTGCGAAATACTACTCGTGGGACATCAAGGGCATCCCGCAATCCGCGATTGCGAAATCCTCGCGGCGGTCGAAGGAGGTGGAGGACACGGAGAAAACTATCCTGGCCGAGCGGCAAGAGGCGGCGGAGGCGGCAGGCGTGAAGGCCCCGGAGCAACTCTCCGCTCTCGAACGGGACAAGCTTGGGGCTACGTCACGCCAGCACAAGCGGGAGGGCCTCACGCTTGAGACCTGCCGCGAATACTGGCAGGGCAAACTCACGCCCGAAGAGAAGGCGGCGATTGCCGAGACCATCGAACGGGCGGAGCACGGCGGGAATGCCCGGCCAAGCCTGGAAGCGGCCGTCTCGTTCGCAATGCGGCACGAGTTCGAGCGGCGGGCGGTGGTGCCGATTGAGGAGCTGGAAATCACCGCCATGCAGCGGGGCATGGGGGCGGGGAAACCCGAGGACATCCTGGAAGAATTCAGAAGGCTTGGCGGCTTCACTGGGACTGTTGAGGGGGTGCTCTGCGGGAGCCATCGTGACGTGCAGGATTTGGAATCCCGAGTTATCGACCTCGTCAAAATGGGGCGGGGAACCTGCCGGCCGCTCGTGCCGGGGGAACATGCTTTCCGGCGGGACTTTCTGAATGCGGGCCAGCGGAACGCGGTGAATCATATCCTCGGCTCGTATGACGCGGTCCTCGGAGTGCGGGGCAAAGCGGGCACGGGCAAGACCACGTCGCTTCAGGAAGCGGCGGAGGCCATTGAAGCCGGCGGCACGCGGAAGGTGTTCGCCCTGGCCCTTCCACGGCGGCGGTCGAGGTCCTCCGCAAGGATGGATTCGCCGACGCCACAACGGTGGCCCGGCTCCTCGTAGACACGAAGCTTCAGGAACAGATTCGCGGCAATGTGCTCTTCATCGACGAGGCTGGGCTTCTGAATCTGAAGGATATGGAGGAAGTCCTTGCTCTGGCCCGGAAGCAGGCGGCACGGGTGGTGCTTGTGGGCGACACGGCCCAGCATTCGCCCGTAGGGCACGATGCCCTTCGCGTGTTGGAACGCTTCTCATCGATGAAGACGGTCGCGATCACCGAAATCCAGCGGCAAAGGACGCGGACTTCAAGGCGGCGGTCGCCGCCTTCAGCCGCCACGAGGTGAAGGAAGGACTCGACCGGCTCGACGCCCTCGGCGGCATCCGCGAGATTGCGGACGCGGGCGAGCGTTACCGGGCACTGGCGGCGGAGTATCTGGCGAAGCGGGATGAAGGGCACACGGTCGGCATCATCGCCCCGACGCACCGGGAGGGAGAGCAGGTCACGGCGGTCCTGCGGGAGATGATGCGAAGCCAGGGCCGGCTCGGCACTGAGGAACGGCCTGTCGAGCGGCTGGTGAGCTATGACCTCTCCGAAGCGATGAAGGGGGAGGCGAGCACGTACCAAACCGGGGATGTCGTCATCTTCCATCAGAATGCCCGAGGAAATTTCAAGCGCGGCGACAAGGTGACGGTGCAGGGCCGCGACCCGGCGGGGGACGTGCTCGTGCGGAAATCCTCGGGGGCAACCGTCCCCCTACCCCTCGGCCAGGCCGACAAGTATCAGCTCTACGGGAAAGAGAGCCTGCTGCTCTCCGTGCATGACGTCGTCCGATTCACCAAGGCCGCCACGCTGCCCTCGGGTAAACGGGTCAGCAACGGCTTGACCCGCGAGGTTGAGGGGTTCGCCAAGAACGGGGACCTAATGCTCGCCGGTGGCCTGGTCGTGCCGAAGGAGTTTGGTCACCTCTCCCGGGGCTGGATTAGTACGTCGATTTCAGCCCAGGGTCGCACTGAAGACTGGACCCTCGTCGCCGAAGATTCCGCCTCGGGTCGGGCGGCCTCGAAGGAGCAGCTCTATGTGTCTGCTAGCCGTGCCCGGGAGGGCCTCACACTCTACACGGACGATAAAAAAGCCGTCCTTGATGCGGCCGAGCGGGTGCGGGTGCGGATGACGGCGACAGAGTTTGCCGGCAGCATCGCCAAAGCGGTGCCTGAGCGGCGGAACCGCGTGAAGGAGCATGCCGAGCGGCTCATTCGCATGGGGATGGTCGCCAGGGCCTATGCGACCCAAAAACTTGATGACATCCGCATGGAAATCGGCAGGATGACGGAACGCCTCACGGGACGGGGCCAGGAGAAACCGGAGGTGGCGTATGGGCGATGAAGCGAAGACGGGCGGGAACGGGGTGCGGGCAATTCTCGAGAGGTATTCGGAGGCTCGGGCCTCACGGGCGGAACCCGCGACGGCTCCCTTACCCGCCAAAGACCTCTTCTTGGATGAGGAACCGGACTCGCTCGTGGAGGCCGAAGGGGCGGCCTATGCCCTCTTCACGCCCACAAAGCGGTTCGAGCAACCCAAGCTCGAGCTGCGGTTCCTCGGCGTGCGGAAGCAATCGCTGGGATACAGCTTTATCGACGCGTACGAGATTGACGGCGATACCGTCGTCATCGAGCATACGCGGTATCGGGCCACCCTCAAGGGCCGCAACCTCGAACCCCTCTATCAGGCGCCGCGAAGGGAGCGGGTGGGCTACATTCAGCAGACGGACCCCATGCGTGACGCCGCAGGTGACGACGCCACGGCGGTGTATGAGATGACGGTCGAGCCGTTACGGTAGGAGCGGTTTCCCTCACGACCGGCGGGCGGCCTTCCACGCCTCGGGGAATGCCTGGTCGAGCCCGGCGAGCGTCGGGGCATCGGCTCCCCACACCGCGAGGGCCGAGGGGAATGGGGCCGATTGCTCGACCTTCCCAAAGGAAAGCCGCCCCTTCAGGAAATAGATATCCGCCTTGCCGGCGACATGGCGGTGCCAGTAGGCGGTATCGGTGCGGGCGGGGATAAGGGCAACGACCGTGCGGGCATTGCCGCTCTCGACTTCGCCGTGGGCCTTCGCTATCCAGGCGGCGAGCTGGCGGCCATAGGGCGGGTTGACGAAGACGACCCCGTGCCACGGGAGGGACAGGCCGTCATCCTCGAGCGTGTAATGCACGCGGGCCTTCACGGGAGGCCTGGTGCGGCGGGGGGAGCACGGGTCCAAATCGAAGCGGCGGAAGACCGTGTAGAGGGCTTCGAGGATGTGGGCCGGCGTCTCCCAATCCTGGGCAATCGAAGCGTTGCCGGCGTGCGTGTAGAAGGCTTTCCGGTCGCTTGCGGCGGCGAGGTAGGCCCCTGCTCCGATGCGCTCAAGGACACGGTTCAGAATCTCGAGCCGGCCACGTCCATGCCGTTCAAGGGCAGTGATGGTCGGCTGCGTCACCTCGGCCTGTTCGGCGAGCTGGCGTTGATTGAGTCCCCGGCTCCGCCGCAAGGCGGCGATGCGTGCCCCGAGCGTGGGGGCAGCCGGCAGGTTGCGGCCGGCGACTTCAAGGGAGAGAGCGGCCAGCACGGCATCGAACGAGGCGAGCGTGCCGCGTGTGCGTTCCAGCAAGCGAACGGTGGGGATGGTCAGGCCCGCCTCGAGGGCTAACGCCGCCTGAGTGAGCCGGCGGGCCTTGCGATGCCGGCGAAGGTCTGAGCCGAGACCGGAATACAAAGGAAGTTTGGTCATAGCGGCCATGACGGAGAGGATAAAAGGAAAGATTCTTTGGTCAGTGGCTACCGATACGGAGGGGGGCGGGGCGCCGTCAGGCGCCCCCCTCCCCTCATTCCTCCTCGGCGGGCATCGGTTGATGGCACTCGCCGCAGATGAGGCGCGCCTCGGGCTTCGCCCAGGCGTTGAGGCCACATTCGGGGCAGGTGTATTTCGTTTTGCTTGCGGCTTTGGTCTTCCGGGTCCGGGCCACCACCTCATCCCCGGCCCGGTCGTGGTAGAGGATGGCAGGCCCGGTCTTGAGGTAAGCGGCACAGCTCCGCTCGAAGATCCCGCCCGCCTCGATGTAGTGGCTGACCCTCTGGCCCACTTCTTTGCCCTCCGGCTGGCCGGTGTCGGAAGGAATCAGGCCCACGGCCCGCATCTTCGCGGCCCACTCACGATTATGGTAACCGCTCCGCGACGGTTCGCCGAAATGGTGCTGCCAGAGATGCGCCATTTCATGAACAAGCGTCGAGAGCGTTTCGGTCGGCGTGCGGTTCGCAAAATGGGCCGGGTTGAGGGCGATTTCGTCGGTCACTTCCTCGGGGTTATCGAGGCTTGCAAACCGCTCTCCGGAAAAATAGCCGTAGGCCCCTTTGTGCCGCTGCATGGTGATGAGGCACGGCGGGAGCTGGCCGTCGAACAGGACGCGGTTGAAATGGTCGTAAGCGGCATCCAGGCTCGTATAGGTGCGGGTGGGGCTGGTTTTCATGGGTGTCCTTCCTGTTTCGTACGATACAATTTTAAGGGTGGGTCAAGTGGGGCATTGCAAGCCTGATGGGCATCGGCCTTATTTCCGCATACGCGAAAATCCGGGTATGCGGAAATAAGGCCCCTGCCCCTCCGGTCAATCGAAGAGCGAGGGCTGCCGTCCGGCTGACTCCTCGACGTCGTGCTCGTCCGATTCGTGTGGGCGGTCCTCATTTCTCAGGACGGCAAGGCAGTACGCCTTGGCAAAGGCTTCTGGTCCCCCGGCCATTTCCACGAATGAGGCATGCACGAAATGCGACCGATAGCCGGTCTGGCTTACCGGAATCGGTTCGTGTCTACCCTCATGATTGGTGAACTCGAAATGGCTGTAACCGGAAATCCGTTTGTCCCGATAGCGGACGGCAATACCGATAGCGTCCACCGAAATCATAAAGTCGTAATCATCCATAGTGTCTCCATCATCAGGTGAGGCGTCGAGCGTTGATTCGCTCGACCCTTGCCCCTCGGCGAGAGCTGGGGTGTAGGCGGTCAACGGGAGGGGAATCACCCGGGCTGCACGGAGCGAAGCGGAGGAAGCTCGGGGATACCCGTTGACGGCCGGAGGGGCGGCGCCCCTTCCCCTTTCTTTGCATTTCCGTATTTGCGGGTTTTCGGATATCCGTAAATCCACGGTTGTCCGAGCCCTACTCTACGCTTGCGTTCCCCCTGAATCTGCGTTAGCGTAGCATTTTCTCGTTTCCGCATTTTCGGATACGCGGAAATACGGATTTACGGGTAGGCGTAACGGGACATGGAACTTTCATGCTTATAACGATCGCATCATTTAAGGGAGGAGTCGGCAAAACGACCACCGCCATCCATCTGGCGGCGTATTTTCAGAAGCTGGATAAGACGGTGCTTATCGACGGTGACCCCAACCGTTCGGTGACCGCATGGACCGAACGGGGGTCGTTCCCTTTTGATGTGGTTGATGAGTACCAAATGGCCAAGGTCGCTCGCGGAGGGTACGAGCATATCATCCTCGACACGGCCGCACGCCCGAGTCAGGACACGCTGAAATCCCTGGTCGAAGGATGTGACCTTTGATTCTGCCCTCGACGCCAGATTTGCTCTCGCTCGATGCGTTGCGTCGGAACATCGAGGTGCTGCGAGAATTGAAAGCCGAGCGGTACAAAGTCCTGCTCACGAAGATTCGCCCGAACTCCCGAGACGGGGACGTCGCCCAGTCCATGCTGCGAGATGCAGGCGTTCCGGTTTTCGACGGGATGATTCGCCTCTACCAGGCATTCGTCACGGCGGCGTCTTACGGCCAACTGGTCGAAGACGTGAAGGATGAGCGGGCACATTACGGGGCGGAAGATTACGAGGCTGTCGGCAAGGAGCTGACCTCATGAGTAAGAAACCACATCACCTCGAAGGCTTGAACAATATCCTCGGGACGCTGAAAGGCGACCCCCACCCCCCCCTCCCCTGCCCCGGTCGAGGCCCCTTCTCGGAAGTCAGCCAAAGCCGAAGAACCTGTGGCGAAGGGGAAAAAAGGACGGCCCGCGACCGGCAAGAAAAGTGACGAAGAGTATTGCACCACTACGATTTCCATCCGCATCGAGACCCGCAAGCAGGTGAAGAAGGCCCTGCTCGATGAGGAAAACGGCAAGGATATGAGCGACCTGGTGGAAGAGCTGCTGGGGAAGTGGCTGACATCGAGGAAATGAGTTTTCGTAAATCCGCGTTTTCGTATTTTTGAAACTCTGTATTTTCGAATATCCGTAAATCCGCGTTTTCGCACACCCGGATATTTTGCCGATTCGCCGGCTTGCCACCACCATCCCATAGCGTCGGCGACTTTTCCCGATGAAACGTCTGTTCGGCTTGGCCCCTTGTTCCTTTGACGCTTTGGCGTCAGCCTTCTCAAGCCGATTGAGCGGCTTTCCGAAGATGAGAGGTACGACCCGGGGCAGGTCCCGGAATGGCCTTCGTCGTACCGCATCATTCGGGAGGGCAGGGGATGAGTACCGAACCGGCACCCGGCAAGCCGCGAAAGCGATCTGGCACTAAGACGACAATCCGTCAGGACGCTCCTAAGGAGAAGGTGACTTTGTACCTTCCCGCCGAGCTGGCCAGACGCTTCTCGGTACACGTGACATATAGCGGTATGGACCGTTCGGAGTATTTCGCCGAAATGGTCCGTCAGCACTGCCGACGCTACGTCGTCAGCGACCGGCTCAAAGGGCCGGGCGAGGTCGAGGAAAGTACGGAAGCGGAAGAGGCGTGAGGCCAGGGCAGGGGGCTTTACGAATATCCGCATTTCCGGATATTCGGAAATTCGCGTATCTGAAAGGATGAAGGCCACTCGCTTGGAAGCGGGTGGCCGGGTGCCGCTAGGCTTCAACCTCGGGCGTTTCTTCCGCCTCTGGCTCCGACGGGATTAAGAGTGTGAGGCGTCCGTCTACGGGGAAGGCATTGAGTTTGATGTTGATGACATCCTCGCCGCTTTTCGCCCTGGTAGCGATTCCGATGCGGGTCCAGATGGGCTTCTTATTCTTCCGATCCAGAATCTGGTAGGCGTAGTAATCGACTTTGAAGGGGGTATTTTTAGGTTTTTGATACATATAATTTCTCCTTTGATTTATAGCTCCCGACGATCGGTGCCTTCTAGCGGCCGTCCAATGAGCGGTTGAAGGAGAGGGGTCCACGGTGTTTTTTGGAGTGCAACGGTCGCGAGGAATACGCGAAGCGTAGGGGAAAACAACCCGTTGATCACGCTCCGCCGCTCGTTAGGTTCGCGGCACAAAGGCCCGGGTCGGGTCCCACATCAGGAGGGAGTATTTCCCTCAGAAACCGGATACCCCCTTCACACGCCGTATGCCTCCCGCTCGGGAGAGGGCGTACAAGCCATCTGGAGCCGCCTGGCGACGTCTTAAGGGCAACCGGCAGGGAAATCATCGTCGTCAGGCTCAACGCCTTCCTGACGGGCTTCCTGGCCCGTCCTTGCGGCCAGGGCGGCACTGCCTGAGGTTAAGGAAGCGGCACCCGGCGGCCCGCCGCAGGCGTGCGGCATTCAAGCGACCAACGGGAGCGACCCAAAAAACGGCGATAACCCTTCTCTCCTTTTAACTCTCCCGTTCCCCCGCATGGGGGCGGAGGGGGACGAGGCACGCCAGGGGAGCGAAGCGACCTTCCGCATAAAACAATCCGGCCGCGTTTCACCCCCCGACGAAGCATGGGGGGAAACCGGCCGGAACGATCACCGGGCGGGAGCGAAGCGACCCACCGTCAGGCGACGGTTCGGCAAGCGGAATGACCGGCAGGGATGCCGGGCAGGCCGGTTGCCCGTCGCCGACCTGCGTCAGGGGGCGGGAAGGGGCCGAAGGCCGTCCCGAAGGGACCGGAGCGCAGCGGAGCCTGAAAGCACCCGGCCCGCGAGAGCGGGGACGCCCGGCGTGGAAGGGGTGGGATAGGGCAGGAGAGAAGGGCCTCTAATTCCAAGGTGCGTTTGCGACGGAAATTTAAACCCGCGACGGAAATTTTC
The DNA here is from genome assembly GCF_049331405.1 of Singulisphaera chitinilytica. NCBI lineage: Bacteria > Pseudomonadati > Planctomycetota > Planctomycetia > Isosphaerales > Isosphaeraceae > Singulisphaera > Singulisphaera chitinilytica. Next base: position 46,073 of record NZ_CP186277.1, on the reverse strand, counting down.
CTGAGGAAGACGGATGAGGCATAAAACGCTTCCGCTTGAGCCAGGATGCGTTTTAGCGATTGGGGATAGGGAAAGGGAGCTTCGACAGCGTCGTAACGTTCTAGGCTCCTTTGCGGGGCAGGGACGGCCTATGCTCCGACATCCTCCGGTTGGCCTAACGAAAGCAACTGGCGGACGTACCGCTCTCTAAGTAGCCGCATGCCCATTTTTTGCATGGGTCCTGGCTCGATGAGTTTCCGCGATTCCGGGTCGGCCTGGGCAATGGCGGCCTTTTCCAGCTCGGCCTGTTGTGCCTCAGTCAGCGATTCCCAATGGCGGTCAACCACTTTCTGTTCAGCTTTGCTACGGGCCTCCTCCTCGGCCTGTTGGCGGCGGCCCTCAGCGGCCTGGCGTTCCTTCGCTTTGCGTGCTTCTTCCTGCCGGTCCCGATCAGCCTGGGAGACGAAACCATCCGGGGTGCCGTATTCCTCCTCAATCGACTTCACCAGATAACCAGCCGGGCGTTTGGGCTTGTCCGGGGTCGTCATCCGCCAGTCAAACTCCTCGATTTTGGCGAGGATAAACTCCGGAGAGAACCTGCGGGCAAGCTTCTCGGCGGTGGAGCCGGCCACCTTGCGGGCCATGAGTTCCTTCACGTGGCTGGGCCGCTCGGCCTTCGCGGTGGAAGAGAGGGGGGCGGGCGGTGGGAGGGTTGCATCGTGCTGCCTGAACTTCACGAACCGAATGGACCAGGCCCGGCCCTTCTTCAGGAACCGCTCATCGTGGCTTAAGGGAGCGAGAAACCGCAGCTTTTCCAGCTCCGCGATTGCGGGTTCGAGCTTGCGGGCGATATGGGCGTTGCCTTCGTACTTCTCGCCAAGCCCGATATGCACCTGGGCAAACTCTCTTAAGTCGAAGACCCACTCGGCGTTGACGTAGAAGCGTTTGCCCAAAACCCGGTACATGCGTAATGCAATGTGATGTTCAATCGTTTTGCACAGTTCGAAGTCGATGTCCCGCAGGAATCCTGCCTGGAAACTCTCGAATACGACCTCGTTCCATACGACTCGCGACGGAAAGAGCAGCCCTTGACCGCCGGCGGTACGGCTGTCGTTAATCTCGACATTCTCGAGAATGTGGAACGCCTTGGTGGTCCAGGATTTTTGACGGTTGTCCCACCATGAATTATCGTAGATATAATTGACACTCACGATACGGAGCAGCGAGAGCTTGAGTCGGCGGTAGCTACGGCCATCGTCCGGCCAGCCCAGCATGCCGATAAGTTCGCGGCAGGTGAACGTCACGTCCCGCTTGGCAAAGTTGCTCCGAAGCTTCGTGAGCTGGATGAGGGCGAGCACGACCGTGTCGTCGGTTGCCGTAGGAAGGCCGTATTCCTCCGAGCCTTCAATCACGCGCTTCCGAACGATGACCTTCTTTTTGCGATCGTCGTAGATACGATCCTCGAACTTGATGCTCGTTTTGCCTTTGGGCACCCGGTCGGACAGCATCGCGATCGGAAACTCGGCAAAGTTCATCTCGTCCTTGCCGGTTCCCAGCAAGACGGACAGGGGTTCCGAGTGTTCAACCAATTCAGTTTCCATAACTTCTTTTATACTAAAGTTTTAAGGAAACGACAACAACATTTCCCGGAAACCAGACCTGCTTTGGCTCTCGCGTTCGCGTAGTTGTTGTTAGTTATTCTAAGTTATATAGTTACGGCAAAAAAACCCTTAAAATCCAGTGGTTTGCGACGAATTTCCGGCCCAGAGACACGAACGTTCCGGCCCAGAGACACGAATCGGTCGGCCCAGAGACACGAACGTTCCGGCCCAGAGACACGAATCGGTCGGCCCAGAGACACGAATAAGAGGCATTTCGGAGGGCATTCCGGCCCCCAGACACGAATGCAGAACCGTTTGGAGCAACCAAACTTACCCAATGGCAGGGCCTGAAGAGCGAACTTCTGAAGTTTATCCTTTGAAATTGAATGGGTTAGGGAAAACCGGCCCGGAGACACGAATCGCAAGGTCGTTTTTGGGCGATTTCGACGAAAGCGTGGGGTTGCGACGTCGAAAAATCCTTATCGAACAATGAGTTATGGAGAAACCGGCCCAGAGACACGAATCGGTCGGCCCTTTTTCACTCAGAGGTCGGCCGAAAGCTCCCTCGGAGGGACGCGGGGCAGGCATGCCCCGACAGCCCGGAAGCGGTGCGGCTGTCTCCTTGGTAGCGGGGGACGCTTACCCCCATTTTTGAGGCTTTTGGAGTTCAAAGCCGTCGGGTTTGACGACCGTATCGGGGAGCTGATTTTCTGATAGTTTGATTTTGTTAATGAAAATGTGGGCGTTTGCGAGGCTTTTGAGTTCGTTAGAGACGCGATCGGGTGGGAACGCGATGACTACTCGTTTCTGGGGAAACACTTCCCTGATAGCTTTTACGGGGGCTGCAAGGTCGCTGTCCGCAGATACCAGGAGGGCGGTGTCGAAGCGGTCTGCGAATGCGTCAACGAGCATCCGGGTGGCGATGTTGACGTCGGTCATCTTCTCCGCCGGCACCAGCTCTGTGGTCTTGCAGGCAGGGCATTTAAAAGGCTGGTCGTAGAATTGCCCATAATGAATGGTTAGGCCATCAAGCGTTTCAAGAGCCTCAAGGAACGTTGCTTGCCGTTTCCGTTTATCCTCAGGGGCTCGTATCCGCGACGTAAAGTATTTGACGGAAATGAGTTGCTGATGGGGAAGCGTGTAGGACTCGGTAAATTTCTTGATGTCGAGCCAGTAATACCGTCGCCACCCTTTGGACTTCATCCCGAAGTAGAGGTTGAACCCGTCCACATAGGCGATAACTCGTTCCTGAGGAGGGGTTTCGGGCGATTTCCCACGTCCAAGGTTTGATGCATTCAGGGACACTGGCCGATCCTCGAAATTCTGGAAATCGCTTGACTCTCCGTGAGCTGGAGTCGATAATAACTACCGTACACCCCCGACGATAGCATCGTCGGCCCAACGCCCCCTTCCAGGGGGCGTTTCTTTTCCCTCCTAAACATCAATCCGGCCATCGTAACTCTCCGCCCGACGACCCATCCTGGGCGTCAACGGGTGGGAAGCAGGCTACAGCGCGATTCGTTCGATTTCATGAGCGTGACCTGGTCGTCGGGACGCTCTTAGACTTGTCGCCTTGCGCCACTCTTGGCCCGCATTCCGGTGGGCCTTCTGGGCGGTGTCGCGATTTTTGAGGTAGGCGGCGCTGTCAATGGTGCGGAAGTGCGAATGCGTATGTCGAGGAGAGAAGCCGGCGGCAGTTGTCGGCCGTTTGGGGTCATGCCTAAGCGATTAGGGGAACCCACACGATGATAAATTTGGGGTCCTCGACGAAGCGTTCATTCAATTCAGAGAGGGCGATTCAGAAGTCATCAAAGAAATCAGGAATGAAACTCGCCAAAGCATCGTTAAGCCTCGCGGAGTTCCAGTTGAAGAGAGATAAGCCTGGCTTGAAATTAGGGTCTCGATATGTCCGCATCGAGGCACCTTTCGTTGAAAATCTAAGGCTTGTCCCCATAAAAGAGTCTCTCACGACCGATTGCCCGAGCAGGTAAATTCTTTTCGGGAATGCATCGTAAGCATACTTGATAAGCCTGAGGTTGGTCATCAGCGTGTGGAGCACGACGTGGAGTTTTCGGTCAAGCCGCCCCTCGACTTCTTGAAGTAATTGAATCCGCCTCTCAACGAATCTGTCATTGTTAGTGCCGTTACAATCGAAACCAGTAGCGATAAACTTCTGCGAGGGGTTAAGTCGCAAGTATTCGACGAGCCAGTCTTGATGGACAGATGAGTCTTCTAAATACGTGTGAAATATCGCAGGAAGACCATGAGTTAAAGAAAATTTCATGAACGTCTGGCAGATAGCACGATTGTCGAGCCAGACCGAGTGCTCGTTGTGGTGATACCCCGAGCGATTTGGGCCCATGACGGCGGAGAAATTGAGCCGAAGCACGGACTTCGCAAAGGGTTGGTCCACGAACTTGATGAAGCCGTTTAACCAATCGTCCTTTGCGGTAATGACAAGGATTTTATCGATGTTCAGGAGATTCCTTCGAGCAAGCTTTGCATGCTGGACGCAGAGGCCCTCTTTTAGAGGGCCGAGAACGTCACTCGCTCTGACTCCAAGAATGGTGGGGCGAGGTTCGCGGAGGTCTAGTTTGTCGCCCCGTTGAACAATGTGAGTAACCTTTGGTAGCCGCGGCTGCACGAACAAAGTCGGGAGTGGAAGGGGTTCCATCCCTCCCACGTCATGGACCCGCTTCCTTTGGGAGTTCCAGAAGAGCTCTTGCTCGGGCTCCGTCTCTGGGATGAGACATTGCTGCTCAGCGGACTTCTGGCAGAACGCTGCCCTGGGACAGGGAGAGCAAAGGCCAACGAAGAGGCCGGGCGTCCTTGGCTTCAATGAGATAGGCTGGGTACTCACGCCGTGATTCGCACCTCGACGGAGTCATGCGAGAGGCTTTGGACCTCGGCGGAATAGGGTCCAAGCATCATCTGCTTGACGCGAACGACATGGCGGCGGGGCACATAGCCGATGGATCTGCCCCCATGCATGGCGACGATATCGGCCTTCGACTCCTCATTGAATTGGATAGGGAACCCGACTCCAAGCTGTTTGAGCTGAGTGCTGTTGACTCTCTCAAGTTTGAACGTCAGGACATCGTCGTGCGTATCAATCCCGCTGCCGTTGCCGCCGCCTCCGCCCAGGAGAGCCGGAGAGAGATTTGCGGGGACCGGGGCACCGTCAGAAGGGTGCCGCTGGACGGGAGGCTTCGATGAGTTCTTCGACACGGATCAGGCCCTCGGCGACCTGGCATTGTGTTCACAGACCCTATCGCAAATTATCTAGCCCTCCTTCTCGCCTGGCAATAGAAATTCGCCATAATTCCTTGGCTTGCTTACAGTAAAATCCGAACGGACCGGCAAGAATTGCCTATTGGTCCTAGTTTCCCCATTTTACTAATCGGGAGCGAGATTAGCATAATGGTTACTTATATTATTGTAATTCAAAAAAATAACTACGTTTATTACAGAACGATCCGTTCGATTTCGTCGAGCGTGACCTGGTCGTCGGTGCGGTCATAGAGCTTCGTCGTCTTGGGCGACTCGTGGGCTGCGATCTGCTGGGCCTTTTCGATGGTGCCGCCGTTCTCGAGGTAGGCGGTAATGCCCGTAGCCCGGAAGGTATGGTTGCAGACGCGTGGTGAGAGGCCGGCGGCGATCGCCCGACGCTTGACCATATCGAGGGCGTTGCGGCGGGGTAGGGGGCGGCCGGTGAGCTTGTCCGTCTTGCGGGGTATCGTTTGGAAGAGGGGATGCTTGCGGTCTTCGCCGATGCCGGAGGCCCGGAGGTAGGCGTCCAGATATTCCTCGGCGAGGTGGTGGGCGGGCAGCTCGTGGAATTTGCCGCCCTTCTCGTGGAGGCGGAGCCACCATCGTTTGCCGTTGGGATAGTAATCCTCGACCTTCATGCCGACGACGGCGCCGATGCGGGCGAAGCTGTAGACCATGACGCCGATGAGGGCCCGGTCGCGGAGGTCGATGAGGGCGGCCTCGGCTTCGTCGGGGACGATGCTCTTGAGGAGCTTGGCGGCGTCTTCGCCGCTGAGGACCGGGGTTTTCCCTTTCTTCACGATGTGCTTGGGTCCACGGACGGACGCCGCCGGGTTGAGGGGCACGACCTGGCCAGTGACGAGCCAGTCGAAGAGCATGCGAATGGCGGCGAGATGTTGCTTCTTGGTGGGGTCGGAGCCCGTATGGGCCTTGATGTAGGCGGCGACGGCGATCGGCTCGACCTGGTGGAGCGTGAGAGGCTGTGCTTCGCACCAGCGGAGGAATTGCCCGATGGCCTGGATGTAGGCGGCCCGGGTGTTGTCGTTGGGGATATTGGCTGCGAAGAATTCGGCGAAGCGTCGGGCGGCATGGTCGCCGAGGTCGGCGACGATGGCCGGGACGACGAGCTGACCCGAGGCGGTCAAGGGGGCGAGCTGACCCGGCTGGTAGGGAAGGATTTCGCCGCTCATGGGTTTCATCAGTTAGTTCCGCGTGTTCGGCATGGGAATTCGAGCCATGTTTCGTTCCTGCTCATCCATGGCCTTGGCTTCTCGCCGGATCACTTTCCAATCGTCATCGGTAAGCTGACCCCTCCGATCCATGAGACCCGTCATCGTTTGCCAGACCGTATCGAGAGTGGTCAATTCCTCGGGGGTGAGGTCGTTGGCACTGTCGATGGTGAGTGTGTAGCGACCATCGAGGTAGCGAAGCTCGCCGGAGAAGCGGTCGTTTTTGTGGAAGGTGTAGGTCAGGGGTTTCATGTTTGCTTGCCTCCATGCATTTGGTCGGGCTTTTCTATCCCATAACGCCCTTTATGGGATAGAAAGCAAGGCTTGTCAAGCAAGCTAGTTGATTGCATGCATGAGTGCTTGCATTATCTTCGGCGTGGTGGCGTTTGCTTTGCCTGAGCTACCGTGTAATAGTTGGACTTAGGGATCGAATATACACCCAGGTCCATCGAGGAGGTTAACAAGCAAGAGTGGTCGCTGGAGACGACGGCAGAAGGGACGGCACGAGAGCTAGGTTTCCTACCCGTTAAGGCGTACGCGTAAAAGTACTATTTGCATGAAAATGACATGATGAAATTTGCATCAAATTTGAAAATCTCGCTTGCTCAGAGCCGCTGGTTCTGGAGAGTGAAAGCGGCTAAGGATCGGCTGAGCTTTCGGTTCGCCAAGTTTGTATTCCTTCGTCGGGAGAGATTTCGAGCCGATCGGGACTATGCCGCCATCGGAGGATCGATCGGCGTCCAGATTATCGGTTGGGTCGCCATTTTGGTGGTGGGCTTTGTGGGTGTTGAGATTTTGGAACGCGTAGTTATAAAGCAAGGTTGGTTAGCTGCGATCCCTATCCCTACCCCTTCTTCATACGACGGAACCTTGCAAACCATCGCCGGAATCGAAGGGGTCTTCCTGGCCGTGTATTTTACGGCGGTGAGCGTTGTAGCGGGGGCGATTTACGCAACCGTACCTCATGAAGTTCGGCTGCTTCTTGTCAGAGAACGGTTGGGAAATTTCTTCGTACGGCTCGTGGCAGGATGCACCGCAATTTCCGTGCTCATCCTTGGCTATCGAGCTTTGGGCGGTACCACGGGACGAATGGTGTTCATGCTCGATTGGATTATATGTATTTATAGTATATTTGCAATCTTGATTATCGTGCGCGAGTCTATCACCATGTTCGACCCCTCGAAAGTCGGGGCCGTTATTTTTCGCGACGTTTTGCAAGCGGTCAGGAGTGCGTCAATCCAAGGATTTGCATGGGATGAAGCGAACTTTCAGAGGAGCTACTCTGCCCGTGCCTACGGTTCAATACACATTTTGAGGATGGTTGTCGACATTTGCCAGAAGGAAGCGAGACTGGGAAACGGGCCGCTTTCAAGCGTGATTACGTCAACATTAGAAATGTGGAAAATTTATACTCAATACAAACAAGAAATCCCTTATGACAGTAACTGGTATCGCCCGATTTACCGACCCAAGGATTGGCTTCTGGCAAAAGACTTCGAAGTCTCGCTTGCCATGAACACGCATACCATTTTGCAGCCCGAGGCCGTAAAGGATAGGGGATGGTTGGAAGGTGAAATCATTCCCATAGTCGAGCGAGGGATTCTCGCATTGCTAGAAAGAGGAGATATCCAAGCAGTACATGTTTGTCTTGGTCAGATTGTAAATGTGGTGAATCATCTTGCTAGTCAGCTCGATACCTCGAAGCTCGATGCAATTCAAGGAATTGCAAAGGCCGCTGTCGAGAGGAGTTTTGAGCTATCGGAAAAGACGAAAGCAACGAAGGAAGAGCGTGACGCGGCCGAGATGCAGGAGATAGCCCTGGCAGACATGCTGGGTACGATTTCCATCGCTGCTATTCTCGGTATTGGCCGGTGGGCATCCTCGTTCGACATGACCCGATTTTCGGAAACCGTTGGCAAGATTGATTGGACCAATAGCCGCTCTGCTTATCGTAGTGGGTTACCATATGGTGCGCTGGAGAATCTTGAATACCTTCAAAAAAGACTCGCATTTGAAGTTGATGTCGAAGGGCGGCGGATTACGCCAAATTGGTATGTTGAGGAGATTATTCTTCTTGGCATTATGAATAAGCTGGAGCCCTGTGTGAACTCAATCGTTAAGGCGTTGGATGAATATGTGTTAACAAACGTCGATTGGCTCATGGAATCTAAGCGTTACCGTGCGGCTACTGCGTTGGCGTTGCGTGGGCTCGAGTACGTAGACAAGCTCACAGTTCATCTCGGGCCGGTCAAGCGGCGAGTCGGAGACATTACCCACCGTGCGAAGGTGAGCGGGCTCAAATGGCCGGAATTCAATTTCGAGGAATACTTTAAGGCAATTCAGAATTCGCGCAAATCGATTTTCCAACGACTTGCGAAGGCATTGCCCTTGCATGATTCCGTGCCCGCCGACTCGTTATTGCCGGACCTCTTCGGAACATCTTATGGCTATCTTTTGGAAGAGGCATTTCTTGCCGTAGTCGAAGATGACGAGGCTCTCTTCGATGAGCTTTTTCCCATCGTTCTGGTCAGCGGGCTTGGAGCCTATGACAAGTTGCAGGACAAAGTGGCAGGTTGGAATGCGGAATCCGCTTTCGCCGTTCGCGCAGATGTTCTCATTGACCTGCTCGAAATCGGGTCGTATGCAAAATTTATGTCCGAGTACAAAAATAACAGCAAAATTTGGGATTCCTGTGTCAAAACATGGGATGTTTATTTGTCAAAGTATCCTAATCCCGGAGAGGTGATCAGTTTCTTTGCCAAAATCGTCGAAGTTCGGAAGCGACAATTCCAAATTTCACCCCGTCAGACGTTACGGATGCATTGGGAGCAGGTCCTTGGTGGTCGTCTCAACGCAGAGGGAGCCCTAAAGGACGGATTTTACCGCCCAGGCGTTGGACCTCCCTCACGGCATCCTCACTCAAGCAAATTGGTGAGGCACGTATGCACGACGCTGGGGATGGGAATTAACTGGCCCGGCGCCGATTTGTTCGTCCTTACCTATCTTGCCAAGCACCCCTCTGCTACCCACCCCTTCCCATTTGGTGATCGAAGGAATTTGGGGCGTCTGTTCGAGGTCGACTCGGATGGGAACGGCGATGACGAGGAGGACTTCGAATGAGACGTGGCGAGGTGATGCACAGGGAAATCGCAAAGCGTCGTAAGAGCTTACCGTTTTTTGCCATGCAGTCAGAGCAAGTGCGTGAAATTAGCAGTGATTGGCACATGATGTCAGAGGATATGTGCAATCGGATTATGCCATTTGGACGTTCCAGCAGATCGCCTTCCGAATATCGGATAGCGATCGAACCAGACTCGCAAAATTTAGATGAAATATTGCGAATGGCTTTGATGACTGAACATCATGAGCACAGTCTGGAATCGACCATCGAGGATTTGTTCAGGCAGGCACTTCGCTTCGTTCTCTTGCAAGGCGAAGCTATCTATGAAATCGTCTATGACTCAGACGATTCGCCGAAGCAGTTCGTTCTCGTCGTTTTGCCGCCAGGCGAATCACACACGTTCATGGAAGTATTGACTCAGGTGATACCGGATAGGGAAGCGGCCCGTCGTGGATTGCGTGTTTCAGGCATAGATATCGAGGTGAGCAACATCGTACGTTTTACGTTTCCTGATTCTCTTGGGGGAAAGTCAGGGACGTTGGGACTGATCGAGGCGGTCGGCGAGCTTGGGAATGCACTTTCTCCCGCATTTGTTACTGAGGACAGAGACGCAGCTCATAAAGAATTTGGATATGGCCTTCTGTCTGACTACCACCAACTGCGCGAGCTAGCATTAGCAAGAGTGACAGCCAAACTTGGGTGGAACGCTCGGTCACTCATGGACAAAAGCACAACGGAGTTTTATCAATTTTACAGACATTTAAAATTTGCACGAAGTTTGGCGCTGATTCGCGAGCACTTTCTGAAAATACTCAATGGGGCGATTGTGACGCCTTTCAAACGAATCGGATTGGAAGGGGAGCTGAAAATTATGGGGATTCCAACTGCCGAAGAGTTGGACCTTAAACTCAATGGACTTCTGGACGGGGAAACCAGTTTCGAGGAAGTGTTGCGGTTGGCCTATCCCTCCTAAAAGGTGTGCGCCTTGGAGACTGGATTGGGTAGGGACCGAAGGGCAAGCTTAAAGCTTAAGAGAATGAATCACGCTCTTGCGGAAATGTTTGTGAGTGGAAGAACAAGCTGCCGAGGATCTGCTCCGAAGGCGGCGAAGCCGTGGTGCCTATAGAAGGCTTCGGCCGCGTCGTCCTTAGCGTCGACGACCAGGGCTAAGACGGCGACTTCAGAGCGGACGGCCCGCATTACGGCGTCCCAGAGGAGAGCCGCCCCTAACTTATTGCCCCGGTAAGTTTGGTCGACCGCGAGACGGCCTAGGCGGGCGACGGGGACAGATGGGTAGCGTGGCAGACGCTTGACCAAGCTTTCGGGCATCTCAGCCAGAGGAACGCCGGCAGCGGCGAGCGTGTAGTATCCCGCGACCTTCGCCGTGGCTGCCTCAACGGCCACGTAGCACGCTGTGGCGCGTCGTCTGACGTCCTGGGTTACCTGCTTCTGGAAATACCTGTCGAGGGCCTCGACGCCGCACGAAAACCCGGCCCTGCTGTGGGCAGGGCCGAGGACTTCGATGGCAAACGCTCCGTTCACTGAGGCAATCCGAGAATCAGGCGGGCATGGGCGTCCTTCGCCCGCTCAAGAGCCGGGCTGGGCGGCGGTGGGTTGATCAGGAGATCAACGAACCGTCGCTGCTCCTCGACCGTCAGGCGGAGGACGGAGGCTTCCTCAATCGTCTTTCGAGCCGCCTCCTGTGCGGCGGAGACGACGAAGTCGCTGACGCTCCGGCCTTCGAGTTCGGCGGCCCGCTTTACGACGGCGAGAGCGTCGGGGGCAATCCGTGCCTCGATACGGGCGGTGCGGTGGGGTTCTTGGGACATGGCTAACCTCTCTATTTTCTCCAATGTACGGCATTTTACTGGACATTGTCAAGCCCTTAACTGCCGTGGCATGATGATGTGGATGTATGTTAACGACGTGTCAATTTTCTCGGAGAGGCTTCAACGAGGCGGAGGATGTAGCGATTCCCGGAGGAGTCGGTGCCGCACAAGATGGTGCCGTCGAGCCGGAGGTTGAATGTAATCCCCCGAGAGGACACGAGCACATAGGCCACGCCGCTTCGAGAATCTTCTTCGACCTGCCGGCCGGAGAGGTCCCCCTTCAGCGATTTGAAGCGTCCGCTGTAGAGCCGGGCCTTGAAGTTCGGGTCTTTGCCCAGGGGCTGCTCGAACGCGATACCCACGACGCCGTGGGTACCCTTGATTTGGGCGTCCCCCTCGTAGGTCGGGCCTGGCTCAACTGGTGCCGGCTTCGGCTTTGCCTCGCCGGATCGGTCGATGGCAGGCGGCAGCTTCAATCCCTCGTGGATCGGGCTGAGCGGGGCTGGAGGAGGAACCGGCTCCTCTCGCTTTTCCTCGGGGCCGATGGGCTCGGTTAAGGTGACGGGGAACGGCCTGAAGGTACGGTTGAAATCGTATTCGGGGAGGATGTTGGCGGTGAAGTCGGTGGTCGCGTGGGCTGGCTGCCGGTAAAGCAGCCAGAACTTGAAACGTACCCCCGCCCGGATGTCAAACCACGGGATCCCGTTCATGAGGCGGGGATATTGGGCTTTGATCGGGTAATAGGCTTCGCCGCTCGCGTCCGACACGAAGGTCCCCTTCATGTCGAGCAGAACGCCCTTGGGATTTTCTCCCGATTCATGATGAAGAAGGTCCATTTCATCGTCTTATCGGACAGGATTTCGATCGACTCAACCCCCGCCGTGCAGGTGCGATACGCCTCGGCCGGTTCGCTTTCGGCATCGACCTCGATGCGTTTGACCTCGGTGGGCCTGGCCGGGGCAGGAACGACGATAGTGGGCACGACCGTCTTTGCGGGCGTGCGGGCCGGGGCAAAGCCCTTGGCTTTGCCGGGGGCTTGGGCGTGGGTATCCACGAGCGGAACGAACAGGAGGGCGGCGAACAAGACCACGCGGAAGGGACGGTTCATCGGGCATTCTCCTCTTCGGGATGAGGGACGGAAAGAAGCACGTTGCAGGCTTGGCAGGTTACGGTGGTGCCAGCGAGTGAGGCGGGAACGATGCCTCGATTTCCGCAGGGGCAAAGGAGCTCGATGTCGGCGAGGGGAAGGTCTGGCGACGGAGCGGTGGACCACGAAGCCTCGGGCGTCGGGCGAGGCTGTGAGGGATAGTTGGACAGTGCGGAGGACGGCGTCCGGCTGAAGAGCGCACGAAGGTCGATGTGGGCCTCGGCCCAATAGAGGGCCGCGAGCACGCCCAGGGCGGCGACGAGGAACGCGGTGCGGGAAATGGGAGGGAGTTCGGTCACAGAGCCGCTGGGGGCAAATTCCGGGTCGGAAAAGTAGCTCAAGCGACGGCCCAGGATGGGATACCGGCTTTGCAGGATCACGAACATGGTATCCGGCTTTTCCCGCAGGATTTCATCGGGCCTGATGAGGTCTCGGCCAAGGCCGGAATAGGTAACCCCTCCTGAGTTGCCGGACGATGAGGATCGGGAATTGCCGCCGCCACCCGAGGAGGTTGACCATCCTCGATTCAGCGAAGGGGCCGCCTCGGTCCTCTGGCCGATAAGCTGCGTGAGCTTCTGGGCCGATTCGATGTCGTTGAGGCCGAAATAGATTTGGGTGCTGAAATTCGCGAGCACGGTCTTTGATTGAGGACCGGGGAAGCATTCCTCCAATTGGGCGATGGATTGAACGATGAACCACATTCTCACGCCATAGCCGCGTAATAGCGTAACGGCCTCAGCAAGCGGTTCCATCTGTCCCAACTGTGCGACTTCGTCGAGCATGAACAGAAGCTCGTGCTCTTCCGAGGGGCCGGATTGCTTGACCGCCAAGAGCAACGAATTTATCCATAGCCGCATGAGATTCGCATGCGAATGGAGATACTCGGCCGGGAGGATTAGATAGAGCGAGGTCGGGTCTTTTACGACGGAGCGGATATTGAAGGACGTTCTTGAGAGGCTCGCCTTGATGAGGGGCGAACTCATGAACGAAGTATGATTATTAACAGATGACAGGATTGATGCGAACTCCTTTTCATGGACGGAGAGCATCGACCCCGCCAGTTCGCCAAGGAGCCCTCCGAATTCGTCGGAGGCTTTCATCGATTGAAGGGCACCGAAAAGCTGGTCCCGGTCGGACAGGAGGGCCTTTATCGTGTTCATATTTCGCTCGTCTTCGGTGCCGAAGACCGCGACGAACACGATAATGACCGTCAGCAGATTTCTTGCCTGATTATCCCAATAGGGATCGCGACTTCCTTCTTTTGGGACGACCAGAGAATCGGCTAGCGATCGGCAGCCTTCAAAAAAGGTCGGTAATCCCAGGTTAAGAAGGTCGAACGGATTGAAGGTCTCGGTGGGAATGCCATCGACAAGGAACGGGTTCAGGGCCAGGGTATTCTGCCCCAACACGGACTTACGATGGCGGGCGGTGGCCTTGTAATTCTCGCCCTTTATGTCGATGCATACTATTGAGTATATGTAGAATAATAAATTCGGAATAACGACGCCGATATTCTTTCCCGCCCCGGTCGGGGCCACGGTGAGCATGTGGACGTATTTGTTCTTTGGGATAAAAATTAGCGGCCCGTTTTCTCCGCAATAGATGTCGAACAATCGGTTGCTGAACACGCTAATGGCGTGTCGCACCACTCCATCGCTTTCCCTTAAAGGGCGGCTTACGAGTCGCTTGATTGCCTCCCATTTTCGGTTGTCGCGGTCATCCCGAAGGCGACCGATGACGATGCCGACGGTGCGTTCGAGCATGCCCGCTTCGTGCAATTCTGCGGCGGTGGCCCAGCGGGCAGAACCCCATAGAGTGCCGAGATTGATGCGGTTGCGGTTCCGGTAGGCCAAGCCAAAGACGACGACGATGAGGAGGTACCGAGGCAGGCCGTATAGCCAGAGACCGAGGGCGATCCCAGCTCCGATGAGGGTAAGCCGGGCGAGAACGGGCACGAGGTGGTGAAGCCATGGGCCGGCCCGGTTCAGCGCATCGGCGAAGCTGGCCCCCGGAAGCTCCGGGGGCATTTGCTCGAGGTCTAATGTTTCGGGATGCTCAATCACGTCGAGGGCCTCCTTTGAGTGTTACCGCTCATGTTCACGGCCACGCTGCTGCGTCTGCTGGGCCTGATCACGTTCGGAGGAAGTCCCGGTTCGCCCCTCTTGGATCATCGACTGGAGCTTGCTAGGAGCGGGCTTCTCGGCCTCAGGTTCGGAGCGGGAAGGCTTGATGCCCCGGTCGGGGGGGCGAGAGGCTTCGACGCGGGTTTCCCACGAGTTCTGCCCCTCCTGGCCTTGCTCCGGGGACGCGGCGGGGTTCAATTTTCCCTGTTGCTGGGAGGCCCGGGCCTTATCGAGGAAGGTCGTCGTCCATGAGCCTTCGGGCTGGTGGTCTCGCTCTTGAGGGCGGCTCCGTAGTTTCGCCCGTTCCCCGGACGTGATTTTTTCAGGGGTGTTCGGGGTATCGCGTGGCCGGACGGACCGGGCGATCTGGATTGCTGCTTCTTTGTCTTGTTCGGACATCGATTCGAGGGGCTTCGTCATGGGCTGGCTCCGTGGGTTAGAGAACGGGTCATAGGTGGGCGGAGAACGGTCAGGTCAGAACGGGGGAGCGTTCGGCCCGCAGCTTGTCGAGAAGTTGCTCAAGGGCAGCGATGAGCGACTCCTCGGTACTCTGGGCCTTCTTACCGCCCAGAGGAGCAAGGGAGAGTTTCTGTCGGGTAATCACGGCCTCGAAGCCGGGAAGCTTGTATGTGCGGAGCTGGGGCCGGGGCTTCTTGCTACCCCGTTTGGGTTTTGCGTCGAGACGGGCGACGGCTATGGCCACCTGCGCAGCGGTCATTTGCTCTGCATCGGCACGGGCGACAATTTCTCGTTGCCGAGATGGATCGTTGACCCGAAGGACCTCCCTGGCGATTGCCGGAGGCAAAGTGCCGGTGCCCACGCGGTGGATGAGGTCATCAGGCAACTCAAGTAACCCGAGGGCACGTGTCACGGTCGAGACGGCCAGGTGAAGCAACTCAGCAAGCTGGCTCGCGTTCAGGCCCTGTTGCTCCATCACGAGCCGGAAGCCCTGAGCCTGCTCAATAGGATTTAAATTTTCGCGTAAACAGTTCTCGGTAAGTTGAACCTGAGCGATCTCAGCGGCAGTGGGTCGCTCTGCGAAAATGAGGCAGTCGAGGAACGGCAGTCCCGCCATACGTGCTGCCCGCCACCGGCGTTCTCCCGCACAAATGTAGAACTTCCCTCGTTCGGTGTGCCACCACACAAGAATCGGTTGAAGCTGGCGTTCCCTGAGCGAGTCAGCGAGCCTTTGGAGAGCCTCGGGGTCGAAATAGGTGCGAACCTGGCTCTCGGCTTCGATCTCGTCGGGGGCAATCTGTTCCCGGGTAAAAGACGGAATTTTCAGCGGCAGGGTCAAGAGGCACCTCCAACGGCTGGGAAGGAACGTATCGTTGAAATACACACAGCCCCCGGTATTGAGGCCGAGGGCTGTGCGAGATAATCGGGTCAATGAAGTGTCTGTTGGGACCAACCCACGTTGTTAGGGTCGGCTTCTGTGTCGCCGTCCGCGTGGCTGAAATCCCCTATGACCGGGAACAGGTAATGGGACTGCACATAACTGGAGCCCGGATATCCGATTGGGGTGGTCCACCACTTCCAATAGGTACCAAGGGTGAACGAGTCGGAGCCTGCTTCGCCGTAGCAGGTGTCGTTACCGCCCCGGAGAATCATCGAGTCGTTCCCGAGATTGCCATGTACCTCGGTCATGTAAAATCCCGAGTAGATCGTGTCGGAGCCCTGCCCCCCCATAAGTAGCCCTTTGCAATGGATGTCGGCCTGGATGTAGTCGTCTCCCTTCATGGCAGAGACGATGACCTGGGCGGGGTTGATTCCAATCGTGACATTGTTCAGGTAGACCAGACCCGTTTGTGGGTCCTGATAAAGGTAGATATGGTCAGACGCATCCGTGCCGGTGACGGTGAGCACGCTGTTAGCGGCCGTTACCGTCAGGTTTCCCACATGCAGCGTGTAGCCTTGGGCACTCGCCGTCGTGGCGGACAAGGCCAGGAGCAGAGAGGCCAACGCAATCGGGTTTCTCATGACGACTCCTTGGTATCGCCGGTCAATTGAAGAGGTCACACACCGTGACCGGAAGGCTGTGCGTGACAAAAGGTCGAAGACAAACTGTTTCGTACGATACAGATGACGCTCTCCCCCGTTTGGGCGGCGAGAGAGCGGCTCGGCTCACTCCGTCATTCTTCCCTCGGGATTAGGGAAGAAAGTCCGGGGAGGTAGCCAACGATGCGGGCGGCTTGAATCTGGGGGTCTTCGTAGAAGGTCAGGAAGGTATCGGGCGGATAGAACCGGCTCCATCGGAGCAAGGCATTGCCGGGTCTAAGGTGAACGTCACGGCCACTGTCTCCATCTGGTCCCGGTGAAGAGCAATAGCGGGTGTTCATCGTCGGAGTCCTAGTCTCGAGCTACGCGGTGGACATAGGCCAGCCGATGCTCGAATGCTAGGGCACCCGAACGCCCACTTCAATCGTAACTCCTTAATTTACCATTACTTCGGTATTTCCGAGGTAACTACCGACGCTCGGCAACTCGGCGCTCCGGTAATACCGCGGGAACGGGCTCTTTAGCGTCTGGTAAGGCAGACAGATGAGAGCTAGGCTAAGGAGATGGGAAAGCCAAAGGAAATCGTCTTGAGGGCCTAGAACGTGGGGGATGAGTCTACTGCTTTATCGCCTCCGTCGGGGACGGACGAACCTGTCTCCAAAGCGGCGATGGAAAGGCTGCTGGAACACATCAGCGATCATTTAAGCCAACCCCGAGGTGAGGATCACTCGCTTTGGAAAGGGCAAGAACGCGTTTCCAGAGGACGAGGCCAAATCATCGCATACTTACGCGAATTGATTCGGAAGTGGCCTGATGACGGTTATTCCACCCCTAAACCGCACCCCCGTGACGTCGGCAAAACGACCATTGACTCAACGCTCCCAGGCGTCAAGGACTGCTTACGCCTCGCATGCGATGAATTGCTTGGCAACACATTTTATGTTCATATGGATAGTTCGACTGAAAAGGGTAAGCTTTCCTTGAGTTGGAAACCCTCGGAGAAGCAAGTTGAAGTTGAACCAACGGTCCGTAGCACTTTCAAACCGCACTTTGAACGAATCGTCGTAGTGGGCAAATTCTGGCGGACAGAGTTCGCCTTTGACTTCATGAGGGGTGCTCAAGCGATGGCAGCCGAATTGGGCATCGTCCTTGACGACCAGAGAGGGGCTGAAGCGGTCTCCGCAGATACGCCAGCTCTATCAACGTTATTGGATACTCTCGATGCCGAACGTGATTCTGTGCTCGTTTTCTTTGAGCCTCCCGACCTATTTCCCAATACGCGGCCTTACACGACCAAAGGCTTCACCATCGTAAAAACAGGATCGGCCGACCCATTCCATATTGGCATTCACAATAAAACGCTCGCCGACGACCTGGTCAACAAGGTGAAAGAGGACGCGAGTGGGACAGCCGGAATAGTTCTCGATTTTACATTTGATTCAATCAAAAATGAAGACCATGCGATTATTAAACGGTCGTCCATATACCGCAGTGCACTCGCTTCAGGCAGTTTGCGTTACGAAGCATTGCCCTTGCACGGGTATGTCTATGATGAAGGCATTGGGAAACAGGCTGTCGATAAGCTGACGGAACGTCTTCAAAAACCCGATGCTGAGCCGGTGGTCGCCATCTTAACGAGGACGGAATTCACCACGATCGCCACAGTTGATTATATTCGTGAACGCCCGCCAGAATCACTTCCTATCGCTTGCTACAGCGAATCGATCGTGTTCGGCGTTCTCAAACGGCTATGCGGCCGCGATAGTCCGTTGCGAGCGGCGTGCGGCGTGGATTTTTATTATTACGGCCGTTACGCGGTTCGAGTCGCGAGTATGCGAAGAGAGAGTGACCACGAACCTCGGAAAATTCCACCAGTGCTTATCACTCGCGAAGAGGCTTGTGACGGGAATGTCTTCGCACCTGATCGGATTCCGCACGATTTCAAAGGGAAGGATGTGCAGTTATCTGATTCAAAATTTGCGTCGTAACTATTAGCCCTATTTCCGTGGGCCGCCCTTTTTCTCATCGACTCCCTTACCTTGAGACGCAACACCCTTGAGAGATGATGGGGTGGCCTGGCCTGCCTCCCCTGCGGCGGTAATTTCGGTCGATTTTTCTCGTTGCTCGATGTACCCTTCGAGCTTCATTAATTCAACCGCGATGGGGCTGGCGACTGGTATCTGAATGAGCCGGTCAGCGGTTGAGACCATTACCTCGTCCATAAGTTCCCCATGTCGCTCCCATTGTCCTTTCAACACTTTATTTTCGGATAAATGAAGTGCAAAAAACATCCGTTTAATGAGTTCATCATGATATTCAGACATCGTGCGTTCGATCCGAATCGCGGCGGATTCTGAGTCCTTTTCACTTCGACGGTCGTACCCTGCATTTGCCAAATCTTCTGCCGTCATCCATCCGGCTGCCCGAAGCTCTTCGACCGATCTTTCTTTTTCTGACATTCGCCCTCTCTATGCCCGTTCGAGTGGTAACTAACACAACGCCAACATTAACAGATTCTTAATTGTAAGTCGACAAGGTTTTACGGGACTCGGGCGGAACGCCCCTACTCCACGCGAATGATTTGGACCCCGAGGTCTTCCCATCCGGCCTCGGTCGTGACGGCCGGTGCCTTCAAGGAAAGAGCCAAGGCGAGGCAGGCCGCGTCACCAAAGGAAAGTGCCCGCTCCTGGGCCTGGTGCTGGATGCGGGCCGTCTGCTCGGCCTGAGTCTCATCGAAGGGGACGGGGCTTCGGAGCAAGAGCGGGGACAGAACCGAGGTGATGGTCTCGAAGGGCATGCCGCTCCGTTTCAGGCGTCGAACGACTTCCGCGTAATTGACGGCCGAAATGACCGCCTGGGGGAGGAGCTGCTGCACGGCGTCGGCCCCCGCTTCGCCCGTGATTAGGACGAGCAAGGCCGAAGCGTCTAATACGCATTGAGAGGGATCAGAGGGCGGCTGCATCCTGACGCCGTTCTTCGCGGAGGTTCCGCACGAGGCTGGTGCCCTCGGGGACGAACCGCCTTACTTCTGCCTGGGCACGGCGGATTGCGCGGGCGAGCGTCGTGACGTGGATGCCTTCGTCGGTCCGGCTGAAGACGACGTCCGAGCCGTCGCCGATGCCAAGCTCTTTTCTGAGACCGGCCGGAAGGATGACCCGACCGCCCCCGGAGACCTTACCACGGATTACATTTTCCATACGTCTTCACCTTATGCTTGACTGCAAGAGTATAATCATGGCATGCTCAACCTTAAGTGTCAAACACTATACGCATGGATGACGCGACCTGCTCCGTCACTCCGTGACGGCCACGCCAGACACGAGCAATCTGGCTTGAACTTGGGCCTTTGCCGGCGGCAAAACCGGCCTCGGTACTCCTTGGGCTACCCCAAGGGCATCTGACTGCTACTACTTTTCATTTTGCTCTGCATATTTCTGCTCTATACTCCCTCCACGATTCAGGGAGGCGACGTGCTCCGGTTCAACCCCATCAAGGACGCCAAGGCGGCCGAGTCCTATTACGCCCGGTCCGACGGCGGCTATTACGTGAAGCTAGAGGATTTGCATCAGGAGTTCGGCGGCAAGGGTGCCGCGATGCTGGGCCTCTCCGGGGCCCCGGATTTCGAGCAATTCCGCAGGCTTCTGCATGGGCTGGACCCGAGCACGGGTGAGCAGCTTACCGCCAAGCTCGTGGACCACCGGATAGCGGCGTGGGACGTGACGGCCTCGATTCCGAAGGGCGTGACGAACGCGCTGGAGGGGGGAGACCTTCGCATCCACGAGGCGTTGTGGGCGGCGGGTAGAGAAGCGATGGCGGACCTCGAGCAACTCGCCACGACACGGGTTCGGAAGGGTGCTAAGCAGGATGATAGGGTGACGGGTAACCTCGTCTGGTACGGGGTCGAGCATGCCGAGACCCGACCCGCGAAAGAGGACGGCATGCCCGACATGGACCGGCACATCCATTTTGTTATCTACAACTTGTCGCACGACGCGGTTGAGGGCAAATGGAAGGCGGTCAAGTTCCGGCCGATTATGGACAAGCACAAGCTGTTCAGTTTGCGGTTCGATATGCGGCTCGCGGACAAGCTGGTCGAGCTGGGCTACTCCGTCCAGACCGAGTGGAAGGCCGACAGCAAGGGCGGTGCGAAATACTACTCGTGGGACATCAAGGGCATCCCGCAATCCGCGATTGCGAAATCCTCGCGGCGGTCGAAGGAGGTGGAGGACACGGAGAAAACTATCCTGGCCGAGCGGCAAGAGGCGGCGGAGGCGGCAGGCGTGAAGGCCCCGGAGCAACTCTCCGCTCTCGAACGGGACAAGCTTGGGGCTACGTCACGCCAGCACAAGCGGGAGGGCCTCACGCTTGAGACCTGCCGCGAATACTGGCAGGGCAAACTCACGCCCGAAGAGAAGGCGGCGATTGCCGAGACCATCGAACGGGCGGAGCACGGCGGGAATGCCCGGCCAAGCCTGGAAGCGGCCGTCTCGTTCGCAATGCGGCACGAGTTCGAGCGGCGGGCGGTGGTGCCGATTGAGGAGCTGGAAATCACCGCCATGCAGCGGGGCATGGGGGCGGGGAAACCCGAGGACATCCTGGAAGAATTCAGAAGGCTTGGCGGCTTCACTGGGACTGTTGAGGGGGTGCTCTGCGGGAGCCATCGTGACGTGCAGGATTTGGAATCCCGAGTTATCGACCTCGTCAAAATGGGGCGGGGAACCTGCCGGCCGCTCGTGCCGGGGGAACATGCTTTCCGGCGGGACTTTCTGAATGCGGGCCAGCGGAACGCGGTGAATCATATCCTCGGCTCGTATGACGCGGTCCTCGGAGTGCGGGGCAAAGCGGGCACGGGCAAGACCACGTCGCTTCAGGAAGCGGCGGAGGCCATTGAAGCCGGCGGCACGCGGAAGGTGTTCGCCCTGGCCCCTTCCACGGCGGCGGTCGAGGTCCTCCGCAAGGATGGATTCGCCGACGCCACAACGGTGGCCCGGCTCCTCGTAGACACGAAGCTTCAGGAACAGATTCGCGGCAATGTGCTCTTCATCGACGAGGCTGGGCTTCTGAATCTGAAGGATATGGAGGAAGTCCTTGCTCTGGCCCGGAAGCAGGCGGCACGGGTGGTGCTTGTGGGCGACACGGCCCAGCATTCGCCCGTAGGGCACGATGCCCTTCGCGTGTTGGAACGCTTCTCATCGATGAAGACGGTCGCGATCACCGAAATCCAGCGGCAAAAGGACGCGGACTTCAAGGCGGCGGTCGCCGCCTTCAGCCGCCACGAGGTGAAGGAAGGACTCGACCGGCTCGACGCCCTCGGCGGCATCCGCGAGATTGCGGACGCGGGCGAGCGTTACCGGGCACTGGCGGCGGAGTATCTGGCGAAGCGGGATGAAGGGCACACGGTCGGCATCATCGCCCCGACGCACCGGGAGGGAGAGCAGGTCACGGCGGTCCTGCGGGAGATGATGCGAAGCCAGGGCCGGCTCGGCACTGAGGAACGGCCTGTCGAGCGGCTGGTGAGCTATGACCTCTCCGAAGCGATGAAGGGGGAGGCGAGCACGTACCAAACCGGGGATGTCGTCATCTTCCATCAGAATGCCCGAGGAAATTTCAAGCCGCGGCGACAAGGTGACGGTGCAGGGCCGCGACCCGGCGGGGGACGTGCTCGTGCGGAAATCCTCGGGGGCAACCGTCCCCCTACCCCTCGGCCAGGCCGACAAGTATCAGCTCTACGGGAAAGAGAGCCTGCTGCTCTCCGTGCATGACGTCGTCCGATTCACCAAGGCCGCCACGCTGCCCTCGGGTAAACGGGTCAGCAACGGCTTGACCCGCGAGGTTGAGGGGTTCGCCAAGAACGGGGACCTAATGCTCGCCGGTGGCCTGGTCGTGCCGAAGGAGTTTGGTCACCTCTCCCGGGGCTGGATTAGTACGTCGATTTCAGCCCAGGGTCGCACTGAAGACTGGACCCTCGTCGCCGAAGATTCCGCCTCGGGTCGGGCGGCCTCGAAGGAGCAGCTCTATGTGTCTGCTAGCCGTGCCCGGGAGGGCCTCACACTCTACACGGACGATAAAAAAGCCGTCCTTGATGCGGCCGAGCGGGTGCGGGTGCGGATGACGGCGACAGAGTTTGCCGGCAGCATCGCCAAAGCGGTGCCTGAGCGGCGGAACCGCGTGAAGGAGCATGCCGAGCGGCTCATTCGCATGGGGATGGTCGCCAGGGCCTATGCGACCCAAAAACTTGATGACATCCGCATGGAAATCGGCAGGATGACGGAACGCCTCACGGGACGGGGCCAGGAGAAACCGGAGGTGGCGTATGGGCGATGAAGCGAAGACGGGCGGGAACGGGGTGCGGGCAATTCTCGAGAGGTATTCGGAGGCTCGGGCCTCACGGGCGGAACCCGCGACGGCTCCCTTACCCGCCAAAGACCTCTTCTTGGATGAGGAACCGGACTCGCTCGTGGAGGCCGAAGGGGCGGCCTATGCCCTCTTCACGCCCACAAAGCGGTTCGAGCAACCCAAGCTCGAGCTGCGGTTCCTCGGCGTGCGGAAGCAATCGCTGGGATACAGCTTTATCGACGCGTACGAGATTGACGGCGATACCGTCGTCATCGAGCATACGCGGTATCGGGCCACCCTCAAGGGCCGCAACCTCGAACCCCTCTATCAGGCGCTGCGAAGGGAGCGGGTGGGCTACATTCAGCAGACGGACCCCATGCGTGACGCCGCAGGTGACGACGCCACGGCGGTGTATGAGATGACGGTCGAGCCGTTACGGTAGGAGCGGTTTCCCTCACGACCGGCGGGCGGCCTTCCACGCCTCGGGGAATGCCTGGTCGAGCCCGGCGAGCGTCGGGGCATCGGCTCCCCACACCGCGAGGGCCGAGGGGAATGGGGCCGATTGCTCGACCTTCCCAAAGGAAAGCCGCCCCTTCAGGAAATAGATATCCGCCTTGCCGGCGACATGGCGGTGCCAGTAGGCGGTATCGGTGCGGGCGGGGATAAGGGCAACGACCGTGCGGGCATTGCCGCTCTCGACTTCGCCGTGGGCCTTCGCTATCCAGGCGGCGAGCTGGCGGCCATAGGGCGGGTTGACGAAGACGACCCCGTGCCACGGGAGGGACAGGCCGTCATCCTCGAGCGTGTAATGCACGCGGGCCTTCACGGGAGGCCTGGTGCGGCGGGGGGAGCACGGGTCCAAATCGAAGCGGCGGAAGACCGTGTAGAGGGCTTCGAGGATGTGGGCCGGCGTCTCCCAATCCTGGGCAATCGAAGCGTTGCCGGCGTGCGTGTAGAAGGCTTTCCGGTCGCTTGCGGCGGCGAGGTAGGCCCCTGCTCCGATGCGCTCAAGGACACGGTTCAGAATCTCGAGCCGGCCACGTCCATGCCGTTCAAGGGCAGTGATGGTCGGCTGCGTCACCTCGGCCTGTTCGGCGAGCTGGCGTTGATTGAGTCCCCGGCTCCGCCGCAAGGCGGCGATGCGTGCCCCGAGCGTGGGGGCAGCCGGCAGGTTGCGGCCGGCGACTTCAAGGGAGAGAGCGGCCAGCACGGCATCGAACGAGGCGAGCGTGCCGCGTGTGCGTTCCAGCAAGCGAACGGTGGGGATGGTCAGGCCCGCCTCGAGGGCTAACGCCGCCTGAGTGAGCCGGCGGGCCTTGCGATGCCGGCGAAGGTCTGAGCCGAGACCGGAATACAAAGGAAGTTTGGTCATAGCGGCCATGACGGAGAGGATAAAAGGAAAGATTCTTTGGTCAGTGGCTACCGATACGGAGGGGGGCGGGGCGCCGTCAGGCGCCCCCCTCCCCTCATTCCTCCTCGGCGGGCATCGGTTGATGGCACTCGCCGCAGATGAGGCGCGCCTCGGGCTTCGCCCAGGCGTTGAGGCCACATTCGGGGCAGGTGTATTTCGTTTTGCTTGCGGCTTTGGTCTTCCGGGTCCGGGCCACCACCTCATCCCCGGCCCGGTCGTGGTAGAGGATGGCAGGCCCGGTCTTGAGGTAAGCGGCACAGCTCCGCTCGAAGATCCCGCCCGCCTCGATGTAGTGGCTGACCCTCTGGCCCACTTCTTTGCCCTCCGGCTGGCCGGTGTCGGAAGGAATCAGGCCCACGGCCCGCATCTTCGCGGCCCACTCACGATTATGGTAACCGCTCCGCGACGGTTCGCCGAAATGGTGCTGCCAGAGATGCGCCATTTCATGAACAAGCGTCGAGAGCGTTTCGGTCGGCGTGCGGTTCGCAAAATGGGCCGGGTTGAGGGCGATTTCGTCGGTCACTTCCTCGGGGTTATCGAGGCTTGCAAACCGCTCTCCGGAAAAATAGCCGTAGGCCCCTTTGTGCCGCTGCATGGTGATGAGGCACGGCGGGAGCTGGCCGTCGAACAGGACGCGGTTGAAATGGTCGTAAGCGGCATCCAGGCTCGTATAGGTGCGGGTGGGGCTGGTTTTCATGGGTGTCCTTCCTGTTTCGTACGATACAATTTTAAGGGTGGGTCAAGTGGGGCATTGCAAGCCTGATGGGCATCGGCCTTATTTCCGCATACGCGAAAATCCGGGTATGCGGAAATAAGGCCCCTGCCCCTCCGGTCAATCGAAGAGCGAGGGCTGCCGTCCGGCTGACTCCTCGACGTCGTGCTCGTCCGATTCGTGTGGGCGGTCCTCATTTCTCAGGACGGCAAGGCAGTACGCCTTGGCAAAGGCTTCTGGTCCCCCGGCCATTTCCACGAATGAGGCATGCACGAAATGCGACCGATAGCCGGTCTGGCTTACCGGAATCGGTTCGTGTCTACCCTCATGATTGGTGAACTCGAAATGGCTGTAACCGGAAATCCGTTTGTCCCGATAGCGGACGGCAATACCGATAGCGTCCACCGAAATCATAAAGTCGTAATCATCCATAGTGTCTCCATCATCAGGTGAGGCGTCGAGCGTTGATTCGCTCGACCCTTGCCCCTCGGCGAGAGCTGGGGTGTAGGCGGTCAACGGGAGGGGAATCACCCGGGCTGCACGGAGCGAAGCGGAGGAAGCTCGGGGATACCCGTTGACGGCCGGAGGGGCGCGCCCCTTCCCCTTTCTTTGCATTTCCGTATTTGCGGGTTTTCGGATATCCGTAAATCCACGGTTGTCCGAGCCCTACTCTACGCTTGCGTTCCCCCTGAATCTGCGTTAGCGTAGCATTTTCTCGTTTCCGCATTTTCGGATACGCGGAAATACGGATTTACGGGTAGGCGTAACGGGACATGGAACTTTCATGCTTATAACGATCGCATCATTTAAGGGAGGAGTCGGCAAAACGACCACCGCCATCCATCTGGCGGCGTATTTTCAGAAGCTGGATAAGACGGTGCTTATCGACGGTGACCCCAACCGTTCGGTGACCGCATGGACCGAACGGGGGTCGTTCCCTTTTGATGTGGTTGATGAGTACCAAATGGCCAAGGTCGCTCGCGGAGGGTACGAGCATATCATCCTCGACACGGCCGCACGCCCGAGTCAGGACACGCTGAAATCCCTGGTCGAAGGATGTGACCTTTTGATTCTGCCCTCGACGCCAGATTTGCTCTCGCTCGATGCGTTGCGTCGGAACATCGAGGTGCTGCGAGAATTGAAAGCCGAGCGGTACAAAGTCCTGCTCACGAAGATTCGCCCGAACTCCCGAGACGGGGACGTCGCCCAGTCCATGCTGCGAGATGCAGGCGTTCCGGTTTTCGACGGGATGATTCGCCTCTACCAGGCATTCGTCACGGCGGCGTCTTACGGCCAACTGGTCGAAGACGTGAAGGATGAGCGGGCACATTACGGGGCGGAAGATTACGAGGCTGTCGGCAAGGAGCTGACCTCATGAGTAAGAAACCACATCACCTCGAAGGCTTGAACAATATCCTCGGGACGCTGAAAGGCGACCCCCCACCACCCCCCTCCCCTGCCCCGGTCGAGGCCCCTTCTCGGAAGTCAGCCAAAGCCGAAGAACCTGTGGCGAAGGGGAAAAAAGGACGGCCCGCGACCGGCAAGAAAAGTGACGAAGAGTATTGCACCACTACGATTTCCATCCGCATCGAGACCCGCAAGCAGGTGAAGAAGGCCCTGCTCGATGAGGAAAACGGCAAGGATATGAGCGACCTGGTGGAAGAGCTGCTGGGGAAGTGGCTGACATCGAGGAAATGAGTTTTCGTAAATCCGCGTTTTCGTATTTTTGAAACTCTGTATTTTCGAATATCCGTAAATCCGCGTTTTCGCACACCCGGATATTTTGCCGATTCGCCGGCTTGCCACCACCATCCCATAGCGTCGGCGACTTTTCCCGATGAAACGTCTGTTCGGCTTGGCCCCTTGTTCCTTTGACGCTTTGGCGTCAGCCTTCTCAAGCCGATTGAGCGGCTTTCCGAAGATGAGAGGTACGACCCGGGGCAGGTCCCGGAATGGCCTTCGTCGTACCGCATCATTCGGGAGGGCAGGGGATGAGTACCGAACCGGCACCCGGCAAGCCGCGAAAGCGATCTGGCACTAAGACGACAATCCGTCAGGACGCTCCTAAGGAGAAGGTGACTTTGTACCTTCCCGCCGAGCTGGCCAGACGCTTCTCGGTACACGTGACATATAGCGGTATGGACCGTTCGGAGTATTTCGCCGAAATGGTCCGTCAGCACTGCCGACGCTACGTCGTCAGCGACCGGCTCAAAGGGCCGGGCGAGGTCGAGGAAAGTACGGAAGCGGAAGAGGCGTGAGGCCAGGGCAGGGGGCTTTACGAATATCCGCATTTCCGGATATTCGGAAATTCGCGTATCTGAAAGGATGAAGGCCACTCGCTTGGAAGCGGGTGGCCGGGTGCCGCTAGGCTTCAACCTCGGGCGTTTCTTCCGCCTCTGGCTCCGACGGGATTAAGAGTGTGAGGCGTCCGTCTACGGGGAAGGCATTGAGTTTGATGTTGATGACATCCTCGCCGCTTTTCGCCCTGGTAGCGATTCCGATGCGGGTCCAGATGGGCTTCTTATTCTTCCGATCCAGAATCTGGTAGGCGTAGTAATCGACTTTGAAGGGGGTATTTTTAGGTTTTTGATACATATAATTTCTCCTTTGATTTATAGCTCCCGACGATCGGTGCCTTCTAGCGGCCGTCCAATGAGCGGTTGAAGGAGAGGGGTCCACGGTGTTTTTTGGAGTGCAACGGTCGCGAGGAATACGCGAAGCGTAGGGGAAAACAACCCGTTGATCACGCTCCGCCGCTCGTTAGGTTCGCGGCACAAAGGCCCGGGTCGGGTCCCACATCAGGAGGGAGTATTTCCCTCAGAAACCGGATACCCCCTTCACACGCCGTATGCCTCCCGCTCGGGAGAGGGCGTACAAGCCATCTGGAGCCGCCTGGCGACGTCTTAAGGGCAACCGGCAGGGAAATCATCGTCGTCAGGCTCAACGCCTTCCTGACGGGCTTCCTGGCCCGTCCTTGCGGCCAGGGCGGCACTGCCTGAGGTTAAGGAAGCGGCACCCGGCGGCCCGCCGCAGGCGTGCGGCATTCAAGCGACCAACGGGAGCGACCCAAAAACGGCGATAACCCTTCTCTCCTTTTAACTCTCCCGTTCCCCCGCATGGGGGCGGAGGGGGACGAGGCACGCCAGGGGAGCGAAGCGACCTTCCGCATAAAACAATCCGGCCGCGTTTCACCCCCCGACGAAGCATGGGGGGAAACCGGCCGGAACGATCACCGGGCGGGAGCGAAGCGACCCACCGTCAGGCGACGGTTCGGCAAGCGGAATGACCGGCAGGGATGCCGGGCAGGCCGGTTGCCTGTCGCCGACCCGCGTCAGGGGGCGGGAAGGGGCCGAAGGCCGTCCCGAAGGGACCGGAGCGCAGCGGAGCCTGAAAGCACCCGGCCCGCGAGAGCGGGGACGCCCGGCGTGGAAGGGGTGGGATAGGGCAGGAGAGAAGGGCCTCTAATTCCAAGGTGCGTTTGCGACGGAAATTTAAACCCGCGACGGAAATTTTCCTGAGGAAGACGGATGAGGCATAAAACGCTTCCGCTTGAGCCAGGATGCGTTTTAGCGATTGGGGATAGGGAAAGGGAGCTTCGACAGCGTCGTAACGTTCTAGGCTCCTTTGCGGGGCAGGGACGGCCTATGCTCCGACATCCTCCGGTTGGCCTAACGAAAGCAACTGGCGGACGTACCGCTCTCTAAGTAGCCGCATGCCCATTTTTTGCATGGGTCCTGGCTCGATGAGTTTCCGCGATTCCGGGTCGGCCTGGGCAATGGCGGCCTTTTCCAGCTCGGCCTGTTGTGCCTCAGTCAGCGATTCCCAATGGCGGTCAACCACTTTCTGTTCAGCTTTGCTACGGGCCTCCTCCTCGGCCTGTTGGCGGCGGCCCTCAGCGGCCTGGCGTTCCTTCGCTTTGCGTGCTTCTTCCTGCCGGTCCCGATCAGCCTGGGAGACGAAACCATCCGGGGTGCCGTATTCCTCCTCAATCGACTTCACCAGATAACCAGCCGGGCGTTTGGGCTTGTCCGGGGTCGTCATCCGCCAGTCAAACTCCTCGATTTTGGCGAGGATAAACTCCGGAGAGAACCTGCGGGCAAGCTTCTCGGCGGTGGAGCCGGCCACCTTGCGGGCCATGAGTTCCTTCACGTGGCTGGGCCGCTCGGCCTTCGCGGTGGAAGAGAGGGGGGCGGGCGGTGGGAGGGTTGCATCGTGCTGCCTGAACTTCACGAACCGAATGGACCAGGCCCGGCCCTTCTTCAGGAACCGCTCATCGTGGCTTAAGGGAGCGAGAAACCGCAGCTTTTCCAGCTCCGCGATTGCGGGTTCGAGCTTGCGGGCGATATGGGCGTTGCCTTCGTACTTCTCGCCAAGCCCGATATGCACCTGGGCAAACTCTCTTAAGTCGAAGACCCACTCGGCGTTGACGTAGAAGCGTTTGCCCAAAACCCGGTACATGCGTAATGCAATGTGATGTTCAATCGTTTTGCACAGTTCGAAGTCGATGTCCCGCAGGAATCCTGCCTGGAAACTCTCGAATACGACCTCGTTCCATACGACTCGCGACGGAAAGAGCAGCCCTTGACCGCCGGCGGTACGGCTGTCGTTAATCTCGACATTCTCGAGAATGTGGAACGCCTTGGTGGTCCAGGATTTTTGACGGTTGTCCCACCATGAATTATCGTAGATATAATTGACACTCACGATACGGAGCAGCGAGAGCTTGAGTCGGCGGTAGCTACGGCCATCGTCCGGCCAGCCCAGCATGCCGATAAGTTCGCGGCAGGTGAACGTCACGTCCCGCTTGGCAAAGTTGCTCCGAAGCTTCGTGAGCTGGATGAGGGCGAGCACGACCGTGTCGTCGGTTGCCGTAGGAAGGCCGTATTCCTCCGAGCCTTCAATCACGCGCTTCCGAACGATGACCTTCTTTTTGCGATCGTCGTAGATACGATCCTCGAACTTGATGCTCGTTTTGCCTTTGGGCACCCGGTCGGACAGCATCGCGATCGGAAACTCGGCAAAGTTCATCTCGTCCTTGCCGGTTCCCAGCAAGACGGACAGGGGTTCCGAGTGTTCAACCAATTCAGTTTCCATAACTTCTTTTATACTAAAGTTTTAAGGAAACGACAACAACATTTCCCGGAAACCAGACCTGCTTTGGCTCTCGCGTTCGCGTAGTTGTTGTTAGTTATTCTAAGTTATATAGTTACGGCAAAAAAAACCCTTAAAATCCAGTGGTTTGCGACGAATTTCCGGCCCAGAGACACGAACGTTCCGGCCCAGAGACACGAATCGGTCGGCCCAGAGACACGAACGTTCCGGCCCAGAGACACGAATCGGTCGGCCCAGAGACACGAATAAGAGGCATTTCGGAGGGCATTCCGGCCCCCAGACACGAATGCAGAACCGTTTGGAGCAACCAAACTTACCCAATGGCAGGGCCTGAAGAGCGAACTTCTGAAGTTTATCCTTTGAAATTGAATGGGTTAGGGAAAACCGGCCCGGAGACACGAATCGCAAGGTCGTTTTTGGGCGATTTCGACGAAAGCGTGGGGTTGCGACGTCGAAAAATCCTTATCGAACAATGAGTTATGGAGAAACCGGCCCAGAGACACGAATCGGTCGGCCCTTTTTCACTCAGAGGTCGGCCGAAAGCTCCCTCGGAGGGACGCGGGGCAGGCATGCCCCGACAGCCCGGAAGCGGTGCGGCTGTCTCCTTGGTAGCGGGGGACGCTTACCCCCATTTTTGAGGCTTTTGGAGTTCAAAGCCGTCGGGTTTGACGACCGTATCGGGGAGCTGATTTTCTGATAGTTTGATTTTGTTAATGAAAATGTGGGCGTTTGCGAGGCTTTTGAGTTCGTTAGAGACGCGATCGGGTGGGAACGCGATGACTACTCGTTTCTGGGGAAACACTTCCCTGATAGCTTTTACGGGGGCTGCAAGGTCGCTGTCCGCAGATACCAGGAGGGCGGTGTCGAAGCGGTCTGCGAATGCGTCAACGAGCATCCGGGTGGCGATGTTGACGTCGGTCATCTTCTCCGCCGGCACCAGCTCTGTGGTCTTGCAGGCAGGGCATTTAAAAGGCTGGTCGTAGAATTGCCCATAATGAATGGTTAGGCCATCAAGCGTTTCAAGAGCCTCAAGGAACGTTGCTTGCCGTTTCCGTTTATCCTCAGGGGCTCGTATCCGCGACGTAAAGTATTTGACGGAAATGAGTTGCTGATGGGGAAGCGTGTAGGACTCGGTAAATTTCTTGATGTCGAGCCAGTAATACCGTCGCCACCCTTTGGACTTCATCCCGAAGTAGAGGTTGAACCCGTCCACATAGGCGATAACTCGTTCCTGAGGAGGGGTTTCGGGCGATTTCCCACGTCCAAGGTTTGATGCATTCAGGGACACTGGCCGATCCTCGAAATTCTGGAAATCGCTTGACTCTCCGTGAGCTGGAGTCGATAATAACTACCGTACACCCCCGACGATAGCATCGTCGGCCCAACGCCCCCTTCCAGGGGGCGTTTCTTTTTCCCCTCCTAAACATCAATCCGGCCATCGTAACTCTCCGCCCGACGACCCATCCTGGGCGTCAACGGGTGGGAAGCAGGCTACAGCGCGATTCGTTCGATTTCATGAGCGTGACCTGGTCGTCGGGACGCTCTTAGACTTGTCGCCTTGCGCCACTCTTGGCCCGCATTCCGGTGGGCCTTCTGGGCGGTGTCGCGATTTTTGAGGTAGGCGGCGCTGTCAATGGTGCGGAAGTGCGAATGCGTATGTCGAGGAGAGAAGCCGGCGGCAGTTGTCGGCCGTTTGGGGTCATGCCTAAGCGATTAGGGGAACCCACACGATGATAAATTTGGGGTCCTCGACGAAGCGTTCATTCAATTCAGAGAGGGCGATTCGAAGTCATCAAAGAAATCAGGAATGAAACTCGCCAAAGCATCGTTAAGCCTCGCGGAGTTCCAGTTGAAGAGAGATAAGCCTGGCTTGAAATTAGGGTCTCGATATGTCCGCATCGAGGCACCTTTCGTTGAAAATCTAAGGCTTGTCCCCATAAAAGAGTCTCTCACGACCGATTGCCCGAGCAGGTAAATTCTTTTCGGGAATGCATCGTAAGCATACTTGATAAGCCTGAGGTTGGTCATCAGCGTGTGGAGCACGACGTGGAGTTTTCGGTCAAGCCGCCCCTCGACTTCTTGAAGTAATTGAATCCGCCTCTCAACGAATCTGTCATTGTTAGTGCCGTTACAATCGAAACCAGTAGCGATAAACTTCTGCGAGGGGTTAAGTCGCAAGTATTCGACGAGCCAGTCTTGATGGACAGATGAGTCTTCTAAATACGTGTGAAATATCGCAGGAAGACCATGAGTTAAAGAAAATTTCATGAACGTCTGGCAGATAGCACGATTGTCGAGCCAGACCGAGTGCTCGTTGTGGTGATACCCCGAGCGATTTGGGCCCATGACGGCGGAGAAATTGAGCCGAAGCACGGACTTCGCAAAGGGTTGGTCCACGAACTTGATGAAGCCGTTTAACCAATCGTCCTTTGCGGTAATGACAAGGATTTTATCGATGTTCAGGAGATTCCTTCGAGCAAGCTTTGCATGCTGGACGCAGAGGCCCTCTTTTAGAGGGCCGAGAACGTCACTCGCTCTGACTCCAAGAATGGTGGGGCGAGGTTCGCGGAGGTCTAGTTTGTCGCCCCGTTGAACAATGTGAGTAACCTTTGGTAGCCGCGGCTGCACGAACAAAGTCGGGAGTGGAAGGGTTCCATCCCTCCCACGTCATGGACCCGCTTCCTTTGGGAGTTCCAGAAGAGCTCTTGCTCGGGCTCCGTCTCTGGGATGAGACATTGCTGCTCAGCGGACTTCTGGCAGAACGCTGCCCTGGGACAGGGAGAGCAAAGGCCAACGAAGAGGCCGGGCGTCCTTGGCTTCAATGAGATAGGCTGGGTACTCACGCCGTGATTCGCACCTCGACGGAGTCATGCGAGAGGCTTTGGACCTCGGCGGAATAGGGTCCAAGCATCATCTGCTTGACGCGAACGACATGGCGGCGGGGCACATAGCCGATGGATCTGCCCCCATGCATGGCGACGATATCGGCCTTCGACTCCTCATTGAATTGGATAGGGAACCCGACTCCAAGCTGTTTGAGCTGAGTGCTGTTGACTCTCTCAAGTTTGAACGTCAGGACATCGTCGTGCGTATCAATCCCGCTGCCGTTGCCGCCGCCTCCGCCCAGGAGAGCCGGAGAGAGATTTGCGGGGACCGGGGCACCGTCAGAAGGGTGCCGCTGGACGGGAGGCTTCGATGAGTTCTTCGACACGGATCAGGCCCTCGGCGACCTGGCATTGTGTTCACAGACCCTATCGCAAATTATCTAGCCCTCCTTCTCGCCTGGCAATAGAAATTCGCCATAATTCCTTGGCTTGCTTACAGTAAAATCCGAACGGACCGGCAAGAATTGCCTATTGGTCCTAGTTTCCCCATTTTACTAATCGGGAGCGAGATTAGCATAATGGTTACTTATATTATTGTAATTCAAAAAATAACTACGTTTATTACAGAACGATCCGTTCGATTTCGTCGAGCGTGACCTGGTCGTCGGTGCGGTCATAGAGCTTCGTCGTCTTGGGCGACTCGTGGGCTGCGATCTGCTGGGCCTTTTCGATGGTGCCGCCGTTCTCGAGGTAGGCGGTAATGCCCGTAGCCCGGAAGGTATGGTTGCAGACGCGTGGTGAGAGGCCGGCGGCGATCGCCCGACGCTTGACCATATCGAGGGCGTTGCGGCGGGGTAGGGGCGGCCGGTGAGCTTGTCCGTCTTGCGGGGTATCGTTTGGAAGAGGGGATGCTTGCGGTCTTCGCCGATGCCGGAGGCCCGGAGGTAGGCGTCCAGATATTCCTCGGCGAGGTGGTGGGCGGGCAGCTCGTGGAATTTGCCGCCCTTCTCGTGGAGGCGGAGCCACCATCGTTTGCCGTTGGGATAGTAATCCTCGACCTTCATGCCGACGACGGCGCCGATGCGGGCGAAGCTGTAGACCATGACGCCGATGAGGGCCCGGTCGCGGAGGTCGATGAGGGCGGCCTCGGCACTCGTCGGGGACGATGCTCTTGAGGAGCTTGGCGGCGTCTTCGCCGCTGAGGACCGGGTTTTCCTTTCTTCACGATGTGCTTGGGTCCACGGACGGACGCCGCCGGGTTGAGGGGCACGACCTGGCCAGTGACGAGCCAGTCGAAGAGCATGCGAATGGCGGCGAGATGTTGCTTCTTGGTGGGGTCGGAGCCCGCATGGGCCTTGATGTAGGCGGCGACGGCGATCGGCTCGACCTGGTGGAGCGTGAGAGGCTGTGCTTCGCACCAGCGGAGGAATTGCCCGATGGCCTGGATGTAGGCGGCCCGGGTGTTGTCGTTGGGGATATTGGCTGCGAAGAATTCGGCGAAGCGTCGGGCGGCATGGTCGCCGAGGTCGGCGACGATGGCCGGGACGACGAGCTGACCCGAGGCGGTCAAGGGGGCGAGCTGACCCGGCTGGTAGAAAGGATTTCGCCGCTCATGGGTTTCATCAGTTAGTTCCGCGTGTTCGGCATGGAATTCGAGCCATGTTTCGTTCCTGCTCATCCATGGCCTTGGCTTCTCGCCGGATCACTTTCCAATCGTCATCGGTAAGCTGACCCTCCGATCCATGAGACCCGTCATCGTTTGCCAGACCGTATCGAGAGTGGTCAATTCCTCGGGGGTGAGGTCGTTGGCACTGTCGATGGTGAGTGTGTAGCGACCATCGAGGTAGCGAAGCTCGCCGGAGAAGCGGTCGTTTTTGTGGAAGGTGTAGGTCAGGGGTTTCATGTTTGCTTGCCTCCATGCATTTGGTCGGGCTTTTCTATCCCATAACGCCCTTTATGGGATAGAAAGCAAGGCTTGCCAAGCAAGCTAGTTGATTGCATGCATGAGTGCTTGCATTATCTTCGGCGTGGTGGCGTTTGCTTTGCCTGAGCTACCGTGTAATAGTTGGACTTAGGGATCGAATATGCACCCAGGTCCATCGAGGAGGTTAACAAGCAAGAGTGGTCGCTGGAGACGACGGCAGAAGGGACGGCACGAGAGCTAGGTTTCCTACCCGTTAAGGCGTACGCGTAAAAGTACTATTTGCATGAAAATGACATGATGAAATTTGCATCAAATTTGAAAATCTCGCTTGCTCAGAGCCGCTGGTTCTGGAGAGTGAAAGCGGCTAAGGATCGGCTGAGCTTCGGTTCGCCAAGTTTGTATTCCTTCGTCGGGAGAGATTTCGAGCCGATCGGGACTATGCCGCCATCGGAGGATCGATCGGCGTCCAGATTATCGGTTGGGTCGCCATTTTGGTGGTGGGATTGTGGGTGTTGAGATTTTGGAACGCGTAGTTATAAATGCAAGGTTGGTTAGCTGCGATCCCTATCCCTTACCCCTTCTTCATACGACGGAACCTTGCAAACCATCGCCGGAATCGAAGGGGTCTTCCTGGCCGTGTATTTTACGGCGGTGAGCGTTGTAGCGGGGCGATTTACGCAACCGTACCTCATGAAGTTCGGCTGCTTCTTGTCAGAGAACGGTTGGGAAATTTCTTCGTACGGCTCGTGGCAGGATGCACCGCAATTTCCATGCTCATCCTTAGGCTATCGAGCTTTGGGCGGTACTACGAGACGAATGGTGTTCATGCTCGATTGGATTATATGTATTTATAGTATATTTGCAATCTTGATTATCAGTGCGCGAGTCTATCACCATGTTCGACCCCTCGAAAGTCGGGGCCGTTATTTTTCGCGACGTTTTGCAAGCGGTCAGGAGTGCGTCAATCCAAGGATTTGCATGGGATGAAGCGAACTTTCAGAGAACGCTTCTCTGCCCGTACCAGCATTCAATACACATTTGAGATGAGTTTGACATTTGCTGGGAAGGAAGCGAGATCAGGGAATACAGGCCGCTTTCAAGCGTGATACGTCAACACTAGCATTGGAAGATGGGATTATCATTACAAACAAGAAACTTATGAGCAGATAGCAGTTCGCCCGGTTTACTGACCCAAGGATTGGCTTCTGGCAAAGACTCGGAAGTCTCGCTGCCATGAACACGCCTGCATTTGCAGCCCGAGGCCGTAAAGGATAGGGGGATGGATTGGAAAAGTGAAATCATTCCCACAGTCGAGCGAGGGATTCTCGCACTGCTAGAAAGAGGAGATATCCAAGCAGTACATGCTCTTGTCCGGGTCGATTGTAAATGTGGTGAATCATCTTGCTAGTCAGCTCGATACCTCGAAGCTCGATGCAATTCAAGGAAATTTTGCAGAGGCCGCCTGTCGAGAGGAGTTTGAGCTATCAAGGAAAAGGTACGAAAGCATGACGAAGAGAAGGGCGAGAAGCGCTTCGGCCGACGATGCAGGAGAGTGAAGCCCTGGCGGAGCATGCCGCAGGTACGATTTCGCGTCTTGCTGCTATTCTCGGTGACTGGCCAGGTGGGCGTCCTCGATCACGACACGGCCCGATTTTTTCGGAAACTCGTTGGCAAGATTAGCGGATTGGACAACAAATAGCTCTACCGCCTCCTTGAAATGCTTATCGTAAGAGAGTTCCACATAGAACCGGCGGAATCTACTGGAAGCGCGCCCCCCCCCCCCCCCCCCCCCCCCCCCAAAGAGGCTCACATTGGGGGGGGGGGGGGGGGGGGGGGGGGGGGGGGGGGGGGGCCGGGTTACGCCAAATTGGTATGTTGAGGAGGTTATTCTTCTTGGCGTTATGAATGAGCTGGAGCCTGAAAATGGCAGAACTCAGTCGTTAAGGCGGCGGATGGTCTAGATAACATTTATACGTCCGATTGGCTCGCTGGAATCCGGCGGTACCGTGCGCAACTGCTGCGGTGGCGTTGCGTGGGCTCGCGTACGTGCGGGCGAGCTCACGGACCATCTCCCGGGCCAGTCCAAGCGGCGAGTCGGGAAGGCATTGCCACCACACTTTTTTTTTTTTTTTTCGGTGCGAGAGGCGGGCTCAAGTGGCGGAGTGCAATTGTCGAGAGTACTGAAAAGGCCATTCGAAGTTGCGCGATCGATTTTCCAACGGCTTGCGGCCGCCTTTTTTGCGCCGGTTCCGTGCCACCCGCGCGACTCAGTGGCCTTGCGGGCCTCTACCGGAACATCTTATGGCTATCTTTTGGAAGAGGCATTTTCTTGCCGTAGTCGAGCAGGCCGGCGAGGCTCTCTTCTTAGGCTGTTTCCCATCGTTCTGGTCGGCAGGGCTTGGAGCCTGTGGCCAAGTTGCGGGACAAAGTATTGGCGGGGTTCGCGATGCGGAGTCCCGCCGCTCGCCGTTCGCGCAGATGTTCTCGGCCGATGACCTTCCTCCGAAATCGGGTCGTAATGCAAAATTATATGGGGGGGGGCAAATTTAAGCCATAGCAACCGGAACATTTTAGGATTCCTGTGTCAAAACATGGGGATGTTTGTTTGTCAAAGTATCCTAATCCCGGAGAGAGTTTCCGATCAGTTTCGCACCGCCCAAATCTGTCACGTCAAGTTCGACGACAGCGACAATTCACCCCGTCGAGACGTTGCGGATGCGTTGGGACCATGGTCCTTGGTGGTCGTCTCGCGCAGAGGGAGCCTAAAGGACGGATTTTACCGCCCAGGCGTTGGACTCTCCGCATCCTCCACTCCCGCGAATCTGGTGGGAGCGCATCGCCACGGCCTTCAGAGGATGAGGCGGACGAGGAACCCGCGCTTTGTTGCGAAAGCGTCCGTTGACCTATCTTGCCCAAGCTTGCAAGCACCTCTGCTGCCGCATCCCATGTTGGTGATCGGAATTTGGGGCGTCTGTTCGAGGTCGACTCAGTGATGGGAACGGCGTGTGACGGACTACGAGATGAGGACGTGGCGAGGAGTGATGCAGGAAATCGCAAAGCGTCGTGGAGGCTTACCGTTTTTTTTGCCATGCGAGTCGAGCCAAGTGCGTGAGAGTGGCAGTGATTGGCACATGATGCTCGGAGGATGTTACCCGTCGGATTGCCCATACCCAGTTGTGCCGTTTGGACGAACTCCGAGACAGATCGCCTTCCGAATATCCGGATAGCGATCGAGCCGAGACTCGCCAAGGTTGGATGAAATGGCCGCGAACGAGCTTCGATGAGCTGAGCATCCTGCTGAGCACGAGTCTGGAATCAGTATCTCACCTGAAGGATTTGTTCAGGCAGGCGCGCCCACTGCATACTCCTGCAAGGCGAGCTGTCTATGAAATCGTCTATGACACAGACGGTCCATATAAGCTCGTTCGAATTCTCGTCGTGCACGCCAGGCGAATCACACACGATTCATGGAAGTATTGACTCGGGTGATACCGGATAGGGAAGCGGCGGCCGTCGTGGAATTGCGTGTTTCAGGCGCTAGATATCGAGGTAGAGCAGACATCGGCCCGATTTTGTTCTAATTCCCTGAGTGGAGAGAATCGGGGACAGCGTTAGGGACTAGATCGACGGCCGGTCATTGCAGCTGGAAGACACTTCTCCGCATTTGTTACTGAGGACAGAACACGCAGCTCTCCTTAAAGAATTTGGACCATGGCCTTCTGTCCAACAACCGCCGGCTGCAGACGACCCGCAGCAGCGAAACTGACAGCCAAACTTGGGTGGAACGCTCGGTCACTCATGGACAAGCACAGCGAGGTTTATCAATTTTACAGACATTTAAGGTTTGCACGAAGTGTTAGCGGCCTGATTCGCGAAGCACTTGCTGAAGAATATGTCTGCAGTAGGCGGTCGGCAGCCTTTTCAAACGGATCGGATTGGAAGGAGCTGAAAATTATGGGGTTCCAACTGCGAAGTTGGACCTTACAACGCATTAACAATGTGGGCTTCTGGACGGGGAAACCAGTTTCGAGGAAGTGTTGCGGATGGCCTATCCCTCCCCCCTAAAGGTGTACGCCTTGGAGAACTGGGTGGTGTGCTGAGGACCGAGGCGACTAGCGAAAGCTTGAAGAATGAATCACGCTCTTGCCGAAAATGCATGTGGTGGAAGAACAAGCTGCCGAAGGATCTGCTCCGAGGGCGGCGGAGGCCGTGGATTGCCTGGGGGCTGCGGCCGCGTCGTCCTTAGCCGTCGACGACCAGGGCTAAGACGGCGAGCTTCAGAGCGGACGGCCGCGTGACGGCGTCCCGGAGAGGAGAGCCGCCCCCCCTGAGCTTTCATGCCCCGGTGAGTTTGGTCGACCGCGCGAGACGGCCTAGGCGGGCGGCGGGGACAGATTCGATGGCAGCCGTGAGCGCCGGGAAAGCCAAGCTTTCGGGCGGCATCAGCCAGAGGAACGCCGGCGGCGGCGAGCATGAGTATCCCGCGACCTTCGCCGTGGCTGGCCTCAGCGGCCGCTGGCACGCTGTGGCGCGAATCGATACTGACACGGCCGTCCTGGGTTGCACTGCTTCTGGAAATACCTGTCGAGGGCCTCGACACCACCGCCGCACGAAAACCCGGCCCTGCTGTGCAGGCGGGCCGAGGACTTCGACGCGGCAAACGCTCCGTTCACTGGGGCAATCCGAGAATCGAGGCTGGGCGCTGGGCGTCCTTGCGCGCTCAAGAGCCGGGCTGGGCGGCGGCCGCGTTGATCGGAGATCAGCAGGCCGGCCAGCTGCCTCCTCGACCGTCAGGCGGAGGACGGAGGCGCCCTCAATCGTCTTTTCCGACGGCCGCCTCGCCCTGTGCGGCGGAGACGACTAATGAGTCGCCGGCACTCCACGCGCCTTCGAGGTTCGGCGGCCCGCTACACCGACGGCGGGCGTCCTGGGGGCGATCCGTGCCTCGATGCGGGCGGTGCGGTGGGGTTCTTGGGACATGGCCTAACCTCTCTAACGTTTTCTCAATGTGCGGCGTTTTGACTGGCGCCGTGCAGCCGGCTCAACTGCCGCGCCGTGTATGATGTGGATGTATGTTAACGACGCCCTGTCGATTTCTCGGAGAGCTGTCAGCGAGGAGCCGGAGGATGTGGCGATTCCCGGAGGAGTCGGAGCTGCACAAGATGAGTGCCGTCGAGCCGGAGGTTGAGTGCGGTCTCCCGCGAGGACACGAGCACATAGGCCGCCGCTTGAGAATCTTCACCGGCCACTGCCGGCCGGAGGGTCCTGGCGGTTTGAAGCGTCCGCCGTACGGACGCCGGAGCCTTCGGGTCAGGTGCGCCGGGCTGCTCGAACGCGATGCCCGGCGCCGTGGGTACCCCCGATTGGCCGTCTCCCCGCTGCTGGAGTCAGGGCAGCGGCTCAGCCGGTGCCGGCTGGCTGCACTCGCCGGCGGATCAGGTTCGACCGGCGTGGCGCTTCAAGTCCCTCAGTGGATCAGGCTGAGCGGGGCTGGAGGAACTGGCATCGCTCGCTTTCGCGGGGCCGATGGAGCTCAGTTGGGTGACGGGGAACGGCCTGAAGGTGACGGTTGCAATCGTATTCCCGGGGAGGGTGTTGGCGGCTGGAAGTCGGTGGTCGCGCTGGCGTGGCTGGCTGCCAGTAGGCAGCCGGAGACGCAAGGCCTGCGCGCCCCGGATGTCAGGCCACGGGATCCCGTTCGCGCAGGGCCCGGGGATGCTGGAGGCGCACACGATCCGGGTAATAGGCGACGCCCGCGCTCGCGTCGACGACGGTCCCCTTCCTGTCGAGCAGAACGCCGCCCAGGACTCTCTCCCGATTCGTGATGAAGAAGGTCCACGGCAACAGTGCTTATCGGACAGGTTCACCGATCGAGCTCGGCAGCCCCGCCGTGCAGGTGCCCGATGCGCCTCGGCCGGTTCGCGCCGGCATCGGCCTCGATGCGTTTGACCTCGGTGAGCTGGCCGGCGCGAAGCGGAACGACGATGGTGGGCACGACCGCCGTCTTTGCGGGCGTGCGGCGCGCAGGCCGGTAAAGCCCTTGGCTTTGCCGCCGGCGCCAGGCGTGGGTATCCGGCGAGCGGAACGAACAGGAGGGGCGGCGAACAAGACCACGCGGAAGGGACGGTTCATCGGGCATTCTCCCCTCTTCGGGACCGCGAGGGACGGATGAGAGAGCTGCGTTGCAGGACACGGCAGGTTACGGTGGTGCCCAGCAGGCGAGGCCCGGCTGGGAACGATGCCTCGATTTCCCGCGAGCGCGAAGGGCTCGATGTCGAGCGAGGGGAGGAGGTCCTAGCGGCGAACCGGTGGAGGAGAGACGCTGCGACCTCGGGCGTCGGGCGAGGCTGCGAGGGATGAGTTGGAACGGGTGCGGAGGACGGCGTCCAGCCCGACTGAAGCGCTTTACGCAGGTCGATGTAGTTGCCTCGGCCCAACAGCTGTGAGCCGCGGGGGGGGGCACCGCCCAGGGCCGCCCCGACGAGGAACGCGGTGCGGAAATGGAGGAGTTCGAGTCCCGCAGAGCCGCTTCCAGGGCGCGGAATTCCGGGTCGGAAGAAGTGGCTCAAGCGACGGCCCAGGGATGGGATACCGGCTTTGCAGGATCCACGAACATGGTATCCTTTCCCGCAGAGTTCGCGCTGGGCCGGTGGTGGGGTCTCCGTGGGGCGAATGGGTAACCCCCTCTGAGTTGCCGGACGGTGGGATCGGGTGCCGCCGCCACCGGGGTTGACTTTGTCCTCGATTTCCTTCGGTGATTCGGCGAGGGGCCGCCTCGGTCCTCTGGCCGGTGTTGCGTGGCTCCGGTGGAATTCGATAGAACGGGAATGCCGGGGAGAAATAGATTTGCAGGTACTGGGGAGATTCGCGAGCACGGTCTTTGATTGAGGACTGGGAAACGCGTTCTCCAATCCGGCGATGAGTTGGACGACCGGAACTGACCTGCGCCGTACGCCGCTGGCGTAACGGCCTCAGCAAGCAGTTCCATCTGCTCGGCAGCTTCGTCGAGCATGAACAGAAGCTCGTGCTCTTCCAGGGCGGACGCGGCGGCCCAAGGCGGCGCGAATTTATCATATGCGCATGAAATTCGCATGCGGACGGGAGCCTGGACCGGGGGAGGTGGATGGGGCGAGTTGAATTCTTTTACGACGGAGCGGATGTTGAAGGACGTTCTTGGGAAGAAAACCGGCGCCTTGATGAGGCGAACTCATGAACGAAGTGAACAATGCAGATGACGGGATTGATGCGAACTCCTTTTCATGGACGGGCAATCGACCCTTGATTCGCCAAGGAGCCCTCCAGATTCGTCGGGCTTTCCCCATCAATTGAAGGCACCCGTACTGGCTGGTCCAGTCGGACAGGAGGCCTTTATCGTGTTGTTCATGTTCGCTCGTCTTCGGTGCCGAAGACACGACGAACACGATAATGACCGTCAACTAAGATTTCCCTGATTATCCCAGCCGGGATCGCGGCCTTCCCTTCTTTTGGGACGACCACCGCCCGGGAAATCAGCTGGCGATCAGCGGCAGCCTTCAAAAAGGAGTCGGTAATCCCGGGTTAAATTCAGGCGAAACGGATTGAAAGTCTCGGTGGTCTACCCTTACTTCGATAAAGGAACGGGCAGGTTCGAGGAGAAGCTGGTCGCTGCCTTGCTTACGGACTTACGATGGCGGGCAGTGGCGCCTTGTAATTCTCGCCCTTTATGTCGTGCATACTATTGAGTATGTAGAATAATAAATTCGGAATAACGACGCCGATATTCTTTCCGCCCCGGTCGGGGTACGGTGAGCATGTGGACGTATTATTTGTTCTTTGGGATAAAAATTGGCGGCCCGTTTTCTCCGCAATAGATATCGAACAATCGGTTGCCTGGAACACGCTAATGGCGTGTCGCACCACTCCATCAGCGCTTTTTCCCTTAAAGGGCGGCTTACCCGGTACTTGATTGCCTCCATTTTCGGTTGTCGCGGTCATCGAAGGCGACGATGACGATGCCGACGGTGCGTTCAACGGCGAGCATGCCCACTTCGCTGTTCTGGTGCGGCGGCGAGCAGCGGGCAGAACCCCATAGGTGCCGAGATTGAGTACCGGTTGCGGTTCCGGTAGGCCAAGCCGGGAACGACGACGATGAGGTACCGGGGCAGGCCGTATAGCCCCAGGGCCGAGGCGATCCAGCTCCGACTGAGGGTAAGCCCGGGCGAGAACGGGCACGAGGTGGTGAAGCCATGGGCCGGCAGTTCAGCGCATCGGCGAAGCTGGCTATCCCCAGCTCCGGGGGCGGCCTCAAAGGTCTAATGCTGGGATGCCCCTCCGTCATCGAGGCCTCCTTTGAGTGTTACCGCTCATGTTCACGACCCACGCTGCTGCAATCTGCTGGAGGCTGATCGTTCGGAGAATGCGGTTCGCCCCTCTTGGATCATCGACTGGAGCTTGCTAGGAGCACGGGCTTCTCGGCCCTCTCGGGTTCGGAGCAGGAGGAGCTTGATGCCCAGTCGGGGGGCGAGAGCTTCGACGCGGGTTTCCCACAGAGTTCTGCCCCTCACAGCCTTGCCTCCGGGGACGCGGCTGGGGCCCCCAATTTTCCTGTTGTGAGGCCCGGAGGAAGGCCTTATCGAGAGTCGTCGTCCGCGGGCCTTGGGCTGTTGCATTCTCCTCCGGGCGCTCTGTGGTTTCGCCCCGTTCCCGGACGTGATTTTTTCGGGGTGTTCGGGGTATCGCGTGGCCGGACGGACCGGGCGATCTGGATTGCTGCTTCTTTGTCTTGTTCGGACATCGATTCGAGGCTTCGTCATAGGTGGCTCCGTGGGTTGGGAACGGGTCGGTAGGCCCAGGCGAGGTCGGGTCAGAACGGGGGGCGTTCGGCCCGCAGCAATAGAAGTTGCTCAAGGGCGGCGATGAGCGACTCCTCGGTACTCTGGGCCTTCTTACCGCCCAGAGGAGCAGGGAGATTTCTGTCGGGTAATCACGGCACTCGAAGCGGGAAGCTTATGTGCCCGGA
Source organism: Singulisphaera chitinilytica (assembly GCF_049331405.1). Lineage (NCBI taxonomy): Bacteria > Pseudomonadati > Planctomycetota > Planctomycetia > Isosphaerales > Isosphaeraceae > Singulisphaera > Singulisphaera chitinilytica. The sequence continues at coordinate 2,458 of NZ_CP186277.1, read as the reverse complement.
GCTGGGGCCGGGGCTGCCCCGTTTGGGTTTGCGTCGAGACGGGCGACGGCTATGGCCACCTGCGCGGCGATCGACGTGGCGGCGGCGGCGGCGCTTGCTCTCTGCATCGGCACGGGCGACAATTTCTCGTTGCCGGACTGGATCGTTGACGAAGGACCTCCTGGCGTTGCCGGAGGCAAAGTGCCGGTGCCCACGCGGTGGATGGTCTCGACATCGAGCACTTAGGCACGTGTCACGGTCGAGACGGCCAGGTGAAGCAACTCAGCAAGCTGGCTCGTTCAGGCCCTGTTGCTCCATCACGAGCCGGAAGCCCTGAGCCTGTAATGGGATTTAAATTTTCGGCGTAGGCAATCTCGATGACCAAGTTGAACCTGAGCGATCTCAGCGGCAGTGGGTCGCTCTGCGAAAATGAGGCAGTCGAGGACGAATTCCGCGTGCATAACGCGCCACCGGCGTTCTCCGCACCGTCTCCGAACTTCCCTCGTTCGGTGTGCCACCACGCAGGGAGGGGGGGGGGGGGGGGCAAACTGGCGTTCCCTGAGCGAGTCAGCGAGCCTTTGGAAACCTCAAGAAGAAGGGTCGAAATAGGTGCCGAGCTGTCTCGGCTTCGATCGTCGGGAGGCAATCATTTTGGGTAAGGAACGGAATTTTCAGCGTAAGTCCAAGGGCACCTCCGGCGGCTGGGAAGGAACGTATCGTTGATACACAGCCCCCGGTAATGAGGCGAGGCTGCTTGTGCGGGTAATCAGGTCAATGAAGTGTCCCGCCGGGACTTAGCCACGTTGTTAGGGTCGGCCTGTGTCGCCGTCCGCGTGGCTAAGTACATGACCCGGGAACAGTATGGGACTGCTGGCTGGGCCCGGGCCGCCTCCGATTGGGGTGGTCACCGCCCCAGCCAAGTACCAAGGGTGAACGAGTCGGGCCTGCTTCGCCGTAGCGGGTGGCCGACACCGCCCCGGAGATGTAGGTCGTTCCCGGGAATTACACCTTATCGGTGTAGCGGTGAAACAGATCGTGTCGGAGCCCTGCCCCCATAGTAGCCCTTTACCAGTAGTTCTCGACCTGGTCGTCGTCTCCCTTCGCGCGGGAACAGCGCTTGTGATGACCTGGGCGGGGTTGATTCCAGTGAAGCATTGTTCAGGTAGACCAGACCCGTTTGTAGATTCTGATAAAGTAGATATGGTCGAACCGCATCCGTGCAGGCTGACGTGGAGGCACGCTGTTGGCGTGCTGTCAGGTTTCCCATGCAGCGTGTAGCCTTGGGCACTCGCCGTCGTAGCGGACAAGGCCAGTAGGAGGCGAGGAATGCCGCAATCGGGTTTCTCATGACGACTCCTTGGTATCGCCCCGACAATTGAAGAGGTCACACCGTGACGGAAGCTGTGCGTGACAAAGTGCGAGAACAAACTGTTTCGGCCGATACAGATGACGCTCTCCCCCGTTTGGGCGGCGAGAAGGCAGCTCGGCTCACTAAAATCATTCAACACCTCGGTTGGGAAAGTCGAAGAGGCCCAGCGTACCAGCGATGCGGGCGGCAGATCTGGGGTGCCCGTAGAAGATCGAAGGTATCCGGGCGGATAAAACCGGCTCCATCGGAGCAAGGCATTGCCGAGTCTAAGGTGAACGTCACGGCCACTGTCTCCATCGATCCCGGTGAAGGCAATGGCAGGTGTTCATGCCGAATTCTGGAATTTCGAGCTGCACGCGGTGGACATGAGCCGGCCGATGCTCGAATGCTAGGGCGCGAACGCCACTTCGATCATGCTCAATTTTACCATTGCTTCAGTATTTCCGGGGTAACTACCGACGCTCGGCAACTCGGCGGCCGGTAATGCGCCGCGGGGGAACGGGCTCTTTAGCGTCTGGTAGGGCGGACGGATGAGGCTAGGCTGGGGCTAGGAAAGCCAAAGGAAATCGTCTTGAGGGCCTAGAACGTGGGAATGGTGGGTCTACTGCTTTATCGCCTCCGTCGGGGCTGGACCTAGACCTGTCTCCAAAGCGGCGATGGAAGGCTGCTGGAACACATCAGCGATCATTTAAGCCAACCCCGAAAGTGAGGATCTCGCGGAAAGGAGCAGGCATTTCAGAGGACGGGGAACCGTCATCGCATACTTACGCCAAAATTGATTCGGAAGTGGCCTGATGACGGTTATTCCACCCTAAACCGCACCCCGTGACGTCAGCAAAACGACCATTGACTCAACGCTCCCAGCCAAAGGGACTGCCCACCTCGCATGCGATGAATTGCTTGGCAACACATTTGTATGTTCATATGGATAGTTCGACTGAAAGGGGTAAGCTTTCATGCAGGTTTAAAACCTGGAAGCGGTTCGCGAAGTTGAGCCAACGGTCCGTAGCACTTTCAGGCACGCTTTTACGAACGAATCGCCGTAGTGGGCAAATTCTGGCGGACGGAAATTCGCACGCTGACTTCATGGGGGAACGCCAGCATTGGCGG
>NZ_CP186276.1:0-201468 GCF_049331405.1 Singulisphaera chitinilytica | reverse complement strand
ATCCTCAAGACGCTTCCCAAGGATTCCCATCCAGTCCTCCATTTCGACACCCACGACAAGCCCATCCTGATCGAGACCGACGACGGGTTCTTCGGGCTTGTCAGCTCCTTGACCAGGGAAGGGGCGGCTAAGTGATCTTCACCTTCGAGGACATCGTCCACGCACAGAGGACCATCAGCGAGGCCTACGAGCATGGCGACCTTGATCGCTTGGCCGTTACGGACGATGGCTATTGCCATCAGTCCCGACTCAACCGGGAAGACCTCTTCAAGCTTTCATGCTTGGCCGGGGAGAGCAACCCCGAGTTGGCTCGGTTGCTCCTCTTGATCGTCGGGATGGTCGACCCCGACGGCAAGGTCACGGACGAGCCGAGCGACGTCGAGATGTGGGCGATCACCAAGTCCGAGCGTGGTGCCTACGGAAGGGGCCTCGCGTACTTGCTCAAGGTCGGGGGCGTGAAGTGAGCATCGTAAAGCGAATCGTCGGCTTCTCGGGCGGGGCCGACAGCCAGGCCACCGCCCTGTGGTGCCGGCAGAACTTCGACCCGGCCGACGTCATCCTCGTCAATTCCGACGCCGGCGGGAACGAGCATCCGATCACCACGTCGTTCATCAAGTGGTACTCGGACACGATCCACCAGGTCGTCATGATCTCGCCCCAGGTGCAAGACATGGCCGGCCGCGCGGCGGCCGAGATCGAGGCCCGGGGACTTAAGCCTAGCGACCCCCTCACGTTCGACCTGATGGCCGAGCTCAAGGGCGTCTTCCCCAGGAAGAAGATGCAGTTCTGCACGACGCACCTGAAGCTCTATCCCCAACTCCGATGGATGGACGAGCATTTCCCGCCAACGTTCATCAATGGGGTTCGGCAGTTCAGGCGGGACGTCGAGCGATATGCAGGGGTGAGGCGCGACGAATCGGAGAGCCGGAAGGACGTCGCTGATGGTGAGTATGACGACGTCTTCGGATGCTGGCTCAATCGCCCGATCGCAGCCTGGACCAAGGCAGAGGTCTTCGACTACCTCAAGGCCAACGGCGAAGAGGTGAACCCGCTCTACCGGATGGGCTTCAGCCGCGTCGGTTGCGCCCCGTGCGTGAACAGCGGCAAGGGAGATATCCACCTCTGGGCCGTCCGCTCGCCCGAGATGATCGACAAGATCAGGGCCTGGGAGGCGCGGGTCAACCTAACGTTCTTCCCTCCCATCATCCCCTGCAAGCCGTTCATCAACTCCAACGGTAAGACGCAGCGTCGACGTCACGCCTTCGTCGACGAGGTCGTCGAGTGGTCGAAGACAGTCCGCGGCGGCAGGCAGTATGCCTTGCCGGTGCTCGAGGCCGACGTCGAGTCAGGCATGTGCATGAGCCATTACGGCCTGTGTGAGTAAAAAATAGCCATGAACACCCATATCGAATACCTCGACTTCCTCCGCTCCAAGCGGCTCTCCGCGAAGCCATCCGGGTTCGATCCGGAGCACGACATCCACCTGCGGCTGTTCGACTGGCAGGCCGACATCGTCCGCTGGGCGTTGCGTCTGGGCAAGGCCGCCATCTTCGCCGACTGCGGACTCGGAAAGACGTTCATGCAGGTGGAGTGGGCGGCACACGTCTGCGACCACATGCAGGGCGACGTCCTGATCCTGGCCCCGCTGGCGGTCGCGAATCAGACCAAGTCCGAGGCCGCCAGGCTGGGCATCGACGTCACGGTATGCCGGACCCAGGCCGACGTCCTCCCCGGAATCAACATCACCAATTACGAGATGCTCCACCGCTTCGCCGCCGGCCACTTCGTCGGAGTCGTCCTCGACGAGTCGAGCATCCTGAAGTCGTTCATGGGGAAGACAAAACGGGCCATCATCGAGGCCTTCCGCAACACGCCGTTCAAGCTGGCCTGCACCGCGACGCCGGCCCCGAACGACCACATGGAGCTGGGCAATCACGCCGACTTCCTGGACGTGCCGGGTGCCGGGGAGATGCTCTCGATCTGGTTCTGCAACGACCAGTCGAACGCGGGGAAGTACCGGCTCAAGCAGCATGCGGAGAAGGACTACTGGAGGTGGGTGGCGACGTGGGCCGTGTCCCTCTCCAGGCCGTCCGACCTCGGGTACTCCGACGCCGGGTTCGAGCTTCCGGCGCTCGAGGTGATCCCCGAGGTGGTCCGCGTGGACCTGACCAAGGAGGCCGGCGGCAACCTGCTCCGACTGCCCGAGATGACGGCGACGAACATCCACAAGGAGCAGCGGCTCACCGTCCAGGAGCGGGCCCTGCGTGCGGCCGAGCTCGTGTTCTCGCACGAGCTCGGCCCCTGGGTGGTCTGGTGCAACACCGACTACGAGGCCGACGCCCTGCGTGCGGCGATGCCGTTCGCCGTCGAGCTGCGTGGCTCCGAGGCGGTCTCGGTCAAGGAGCGGAAGCTGGCCGACTTCACCGAGGGCCGCATCCGCGTCCTCATCACCAAGCCCACGATCGCCGGCTACGGGCTCAACTGGCAGCACTGCCGCCGCACAATCCTCAGCGGGCTCAGCTACTCGTATGAGCAGCAATACCAGGCCATCCGGCGTTTCTGGCGGTTCGGCCAGTCGGAACCCGTGAAGGTCCACCTCGTCCACTCGGAGACCGAGGGGGCCGTCTATGCCACGTTCGAGCGGAAGCGAAGGGAGCACGAGCGGATGAAGGAAGCGATGGTGTCGGCGATCGCGGAGACGGGACTCAACGCGGCCCAGGCGAGGCGGCAGCTCGCCCCGGTGGCCGAGTCTCTGGCCAAGGGCCGGGACTGGACGCTCCGCATGGGGGACTGCTGCCGGTCGATCGAGGGCATCGAGGACGACTCGGTCGGTCTGACCGTGACCTCGCCGCCGTTCGAGAACCTGTACATCTACAGCGACTCCGAGGCGGACATGGGGAACAGCGTCGACTCCGACGAGTTCTTCCGCCACTTCGGCTATCTGATCCCGGAGCTTCTCCGGGTCACGATCCCCGGACGGCTGGCGGTCATCCACTGCAAGGACCTGCCAACCTACCTGAATCGCGACGGCGCCTCGGGCCTCCGCGACTTCCCCGGGGACATCATCCGGGCCTTCGTCTCGGCCGGCTGGGACTATCACTCGAGGGTGACGATCTGGAAGTGCCCGGTCACGGAGCGGGAGCGGACGAATACGAACGGCCTGCTGCACAAGACGGTGTGCCGGGACAGTTCGCAGATCCGGCAGGGCATGGCCGATTTCCTGGTCGTCTTCCGCAAGCCCCCGATTCCCGGCTCGAACCTGTCGGCCAAGCCGATCGTCAGGCCAGAGGGGTTCACCGCCTACGTCGGCGACCCCGAGCTCGACCCCCGCACGACCTCGCAGCATCCCTCGCCGTTCGCACGCAAGAAGCACGCGAGCGACCCGAGCATCGACATCTGGCGGCGGTACGCCGAGCCGGTGTGGTGGGACGTCGACCAGCAGCGGGTCCTCAACTACGAGATCGCCAGGGCCGAGTCGGACGAGAAGCACATCTGCCCGCTCCAGCTCGACGTGATCGCCCGGTCCATCCAGATGTGGTCCGACCCCGGAGACCTCGTGCTCGACCCGTTCAACGGCATCGGATCGACGGGCGTCGAGGCGATCAGGGCGAGGCGTCGGTACGTGGGCATAGAGCTCAAGCCCTCCTACTTCGGGGTTGCTACCCGGTTCCTCTCGCAGGCCGAGCGTGAGGCCGGGCAGAGGACGCTGTTCGACCTGATCGAGGAGAGGTCCGAGGTGGTGGCCTGATGCGTTTCTACCTCGGCACTCACATGACCTGCTGGCTTGCCAGGACCGACATCCCGATGTTCGTCTCCCATCGGAGGCTGTCAGGCGTCAGGTCCCTGCCGAGGGCGAAAGGCGAGTGGGCGTTGGACTCGGGAGGGTTCACGGAGATCAGCATGTATGGGTCATGGAAGACTTCGCCCCGTGAGTACGCCGACGCGGTCTATCGATACCGGGACGCCATCGGCGGACTGCAATGGGCTGCGATCCAGGATTGGATGTGCGAGCCGTTCATGGTCGAGAAGACAGGGAGGTCGGTCAAGGAGCACCAGGAATTGACCATATCCAGCTATCTCCAACTTCGCGACCTGGCCCCGGATCTCGATTGGGTTCCGGTGCTCCAGGGGTGGAAGCCCGATGACTACCTGTCACATCTCGACGCTTACTCGGCGGCAGGTGTCGACCTGCGGTCCAATCCGCTGGTCGGCGTGGGTTCTGTGTGCCGTCGTCAGGCGACCGATGAAGCAGGGATCATTTTTGCGTCTCTCTATTACGAGGGGCTGAAGCTTCACGGATTCGGCCTGAAGACTCAAGGCCTTGCCAAATACGCCATGTACATATCGTCGGCCGACTCTCTGGCCTGGAGTTACAGGGCCAGGAAATCGCCTCCCCTGACGGGGTGCCCGCACAAGAGTTGTGCGAACTGCCTGAGGTTCGCGACCGAGTGGTATTTCAAGATCATCCGAAAACCTTGCATGCAAGAAAGAGCACTATTTTATGAACGAACCGGAGAGGTGGTCGCATGAACCAGATCGAGCGTGACGACAGGTTCATGCGTCGGATGAAGCTGGCCCTGTTCGCCAGCCCCCTCGCGTGGGTCGCCTTCATCGCCGCAGAGCTCGCGTTGCCGGAGCACACCGATGCCGAAGACCGAGAAGCCCGAAGCCCCCGTGCAGCGTGGATGCCTGCAGATCCTGGCGGCCAAGCGGATCTTCCACTGGAGAAGCAACAACATCCCGGCGTTCGACAGGCACGGGAACTTCCGCAAGTTCGCCGGGATGAAGGGGTCGAGCGACATCATCGGGTGCCTGCCCTGGGGCCGGTTCCTCGCGGTCGAGTGCAAGGCCCCGGCGATACCCCTGATAGGCCAGAGGGCCGGCAGGCTGACTCCGGAGCAGCGTGAGTTCCTGGAGGCGATCAACCGCAACGGCGGCGTCGGGGTCTGCATCAGCGACCACATGGTCCTGCTCAAGCTCATCGACAGCCTGCTGCGAGACCCCGACGCGAGGTTCGACATCTACGGGCAACCACTGAAGGCGTGACACCCATGCTCATCGACATTAACAAGTGCCCACGCTGGGGCCTGACGTTCCGTAGGGATCTGCCTCTGCGTGCGGTGGTCTCGGTGCCCGATAGCTGCGAGCTCGTCGAGGTCGGCAACGAGGTCTTCCTCATGGTCGACACCGACGACCCGATGATCCGGTCGGTCTACGGTGCGAGGCAGCTGGTCAGCCTCATCGAGGGAGGCGACCGGAAATTCAAGATTGTGTACATGACCCGGTCATTCGAAATGTCCCGGGTGAACCCCGAGCTGAACTGACCCAAGAGCGCCGATCGGCGCTCTTGGGTCGAGAGGAGGTGAGGCGTGATGAGGCAGGTCGAGCTCGAAGACTCTTTGCTGCCTCTGGTCGATCGCGTGATCGCGGCCGACGAGGCCATGTACGAGATCTACTGCAGGTACAAGGAGGGCGACATCCGCGACGCCAAGGTCTACAGGGATTGGTCCCGCGAGGGAGACGCCGCGAACAAGCGATGGGTCGAGGCGGCCACCGAGCTGGCCTCGATGATCCCCCATCGGAGCGGATGCTTCGTCCGCGACGGCTACATCTTCATCTGGAATCCCATGACCGAGCAGTCGCTCCGGTTCATCGTCAAGCGGCCGGGAATCCCGTGGAAGAGCGGGGCGGTCGCCATCCCCATCAAGTCGCACTTCAAGCTCAATCAGGTCGCGTGAAAGGAGGGCTGTCATGGCCCAGGTCAGGGATATGTTCGCGGACGTTCTTCAGTTCCACAGGACGATGTGCCCCGAGCAGGTCCGGGAGATGCCGGACGTGAGCGGGGAGGAGCTTCGGGACCTGAGGAAGAAGCTCATCGGCGAGGAGGTTGACGAGCTGCACGAGGCGATGGCGAAGGGCGACGCCGTCGAGGTGGCCGACGCCCTGGCCGACCTCCTGTACGTCGTGTTCGGGACGTCCGTCGCCTACGGCATCGACATCCGCCCGGTGTGGGAGGCGGTCCACAGGGCCAACATGGCGAAGGCCGGCGGCCCGAGGCGTGAGGACGGCAAGGTGCTCAAGCCGGACGGATGGGAGCCCCCGGCCGTGGCGGCGATCCTGGCGGGCCAGGCCCCGATCCGATGAGGGACTCATGCTCGACTTCAGAGAGGAACAGATGCTCACGGTTTCCGAGGCCGCCGAATGGCTGGCCTCGAGGAACATGAAGATCGGGACCGGGGCCATCCGGAGCTGGATCGCGAACGGCAACCAGGGGGTGAAGCTGGAGGCCATCAAGCTCGGCGGGGTCGTCTTCACCTCCGTCGAGTCGATCGAGCGGTTCGTGCGTCGGCTCAATGGCGAGGACCCGAAGGTGGTCACGACGAGGAGGCGTGAGAGGGAGAAGAAGGAGGCGTACGAGAAGGCGTGCAGGATGTTCGGGACATAGGAGGTGGTCCGTGTCGACCCTGGGGATGACCTTGCGGAGCAGGCCCGAGGGATGGGAGCCGTCCCCGGCCGAGCTGGAGGAGATCGAGGAGACGAAGCGTCAGATCCGCCGGGAGAACCTCGGGCGGTCGGTCGGGCGGGCCAGGCCCCACGGCGTGGCCGGTGCGGGCGAGGCCCCGCGTTACGAGAAGCGAATCTACACGATGCATTTTCGGATCGAGGAGGGTGCGAATGTCTTCTGTATCGACGATCGGTAGCCTGATCGCGGAGCCGGAGCCCGAGCCCAAGAGGACGCGGGTCTCGGCGAACATGGACCCGGAGATCCGGGCCATCCACAACATCCTCAGGACCCTGGAGCCGCTCACGCCGAGGGCCAGGGAGAGGTGCATGACGTACGTGTGCGACAAGATCCACGAGGACAGCCGGGGCCAGTCGGACCCCGGACTGGAGAACATCATTCGATGAATAAGGTTTTCTCGTATCTGAATCAGCCGCTGGTTGCCGTCGTCCTGCTGGCTGGCCTCTACCTGGGCTACCAGCACTTCGTGGCCCATCCGGCGGGCCCAGTCAACCCGGCCCAGGTCGACGTCGCCGACCTGGGCAAGCAGTTCGCAGGCGAGCTCGTGAAGAACCACGCCAAGAGCTGCAAGGCGGTCGCCGCCTCGATCCGTGCCGGCCAGAAGTACGGCGACGCCCTGAAGTCGCAGACCGACCAGAGCCGCACCGACAGCCGCACGGCGTTCCTGGCCAAGTTCCAGGAGCCCCTCTCGGAGATCATCCCCGAGGGCTCCGAGCCGACCACCGACCGCCAGCGTCAGGCCCTGGCCAAGTTCTACGACGACCTCGCCGAGGGCGAGCTGAAAGGGGTGAAGTGATATGGAACAGGCACCTCCGCTCCACCTCTGCGGGTGGGTCGACGATCCCAATCGTCACGCCGTCGCACGGACCCTCCCGTTCCGCACGCTGGCACAGGCCAACCCGAACTTGCGTGCCTCGGGCAACGACATATTTTTGTACAAGGCGTGGAAGGACGCCCTGGGCTCGTACCCGAGCTACGTGGCCCAGCAGATCGGGGACTGCACCAGCTTCGGATCGGGGCACGCGGTCGACCTCCTGCAGTGCATCGAGATGGTGATCGGCAAGGAGCCCATCGTCTACAAGGAGACGTGCACGGAGGCGATTTACGGCCTCGGCCGCAAGGTCGGCGGCATGCTCGGCAGCTACTCCGACGGGTGCTACGGCGTCGCCGTGGCCAAGGCCCTGACCGACTACGGGGCGGTGCCCCGCGAGCTGGTCGGTTCCTACTCGGGGGACCGGGCCAAGAAGTGGGGATACTCGGGCGTCCCCGACGACATCGTCAAGCATGCCGCCGACTTCAAGCTCGGCGCCGCGACGCTGGTCACGACGCTCGACATGCTCGACGCCGCCCTGGAGAACCTCTACCCGGCCGCCGGCGGGTTCAGCCAGGGATTCGAGATGACCCGGAACGCGGACGGCGTCTGCCGCCAGAGCGGCTCCTGGGGCCACGAGCAGGCGTGCGTCGGCAAGCGGACGAAGAACGGCCGCCGGCAGTACCTCCTCGTGCAGTCCTGGGGGGATCAGCTCCCCTCGGGCCCGCTGTCCGACGACCAGCCGTCGTGGTCGTTCTGGATCGACGAGTCGTCGATGGCTTCCATCCTGTCGCAGAACGACTTCCTGACGTTCGCGAAATTCCCCGGCTTCGAGCGTCGAGAGCCGCCCGCGTCGTGGACCTATGCGGACGCTTCACTCATCTGAGGACCAGATCGATGACGAGCCTAGCGATCGCGTTGGCCTTGGCCTCGGGCTGGACCTACGCGGACTGCTCGGCGATCCCGGCCCCGTCGAACACGCCGCCGCCGAAGACAACGGCGGCGGCCTTCCCGGCCGCGACGTTCGAGTATCCGCAGGACCTGCTGCGACGGGCCATGAGCAAGCTCTCGGCACCGCCCGAGGAGCCCAGGCACGAGGACGAGCATCCCCCCGACCCCAGGCCCGAGCCGAAGCCGGCCCCTGAACCCAGGCCGACGGTGCCGGAGCGGAGGTGGATCTGGTACCCGCAGTTCCGCAAGTACGGCTGGGGATACCAGGGGGCCGACGGGAAGTATTACATCGAGCAGTGGAGGTAGTGATGGAGCCCGCACTTCGCCCCGAAATTCACGCGGCACTCATGCGGGCCGAGAAGCACAGGGACATCGCGAAGTATGGCCACTGGAATCAATCCCGGGGCCGCCTCAGGGCCAAGCACCTGATCAAGGCCCAGAAGCACATGGCCCGTGCCGCCCGGTACGGTGCGGCCTGAACGTCCTCACGCAAGAGCGCCGATCGGCGCTCTTGCCCTACAAGACGGCATAGGGAGGGTATTCGGAATGGCCTATCAGATCCGGTCCATGCTACGCCAGGACTTCTATCAAATACTGCTCATAGAGGAGTTCAATTTCGCCAGGCCCTGGAATCTGCGGGACCTCGAGGACGCGGCCCGCGAGAGGCATGCGTACTGCCTCGTCGCCGAGTCCAACGACATCGTTCTGGGGTATGTGGTGTACAAGGTCCTCGGGCACGACATCAGGCTGCGGCGGATCTCGGTCCACCCCGACCACCAGGGGCACGGCGTAGGTGCCTCGCTGGCGAGCACGCTCATCGCGAAGCTGAGGTTCCCGGCTCCCGCAAGCATCTCGCTCAACGTCCGCGAGACGAACCTCGCGGCACAGCTCTTCTACCGCAGGATGGGCTTCGCGGCCACGGAGGTGAAGCGTGGCCACTACGTCGACACGGGCGAGGATGCCTATGCGATGAAGTATTACCTGCTCGGAGGCCCTTCGGCCTGGACGGACCCGACGGAGATCTACTCGACGGGAGAGGCATCATAGTGGAAACGGTAGATCCCCTCGATCACCAGGGATTCCTGAAATTGATCGCCCGGCAATACGTCGGCCTAGGCCTTTCATATGACGACCTCATAGCAGAGGGTTGGCTCGGGTTGATGGCGGCATGCCGGAAGTTCGACCCGAGCCGGAACGTCAAGTTCCTCACGTTCGCCAAGTATCCCGTCGTCGAGGCGATCCGGCTCGCCCTCCGGCAGCAGACCAGGATGATCCGCCTGCCGGAGTACACGTTCGTCGATGACGACCGAAAGAGCGACTCTGTCCGGGCCGACGTCGCCCGGATCAGGGGCATGGTGCGGAACGACGTATATGGCACCGACGCCGCGGAAGATCGGGAGTCCGCCATCGAAGTTATGGAGGATGCAGAGTTCCTCCGAACTGTCCTCTCCCGCATCCCGTATCGCGACCGCGAGTTCCTGACGATGTACTTCGGCCTCGGCGGCAAGGAGCCGATGACGAGGATCGAGGCGGGCAAGTCGCTCGGCCTGACGCGTGCCGCGTCCTTCACGTTCTACCACGACGCCATGTCGCGGCTCCGCAGTACCGCGAGATCGCTGATGGATGGCAGGGGCAGGCCGGATTACGAGATGGCAATGCAGTCCGGGCGGCGTTAAGTTCACGGCAATCCAAGAGCGCCGATCGGCGCTCTTGGCCGAGGCGAGGAAAGGGCAGGTCATGCTGGAGAAGGTCATCAGCGGAGGCCAGACCGGTGCCGACCAGGCCGGGTGGCGAGCGGCCAAGGCGAGCGGCATCGCGACTGGAGGTTGGATGCCGAAGGGGTTCCTGACGCTCGATGGCCCCCGCCCCGAGTTCGCGGAGATGTACGGTGCAAGGGAGCACAGTTCGAGCGACTGGGCTCCCAGGACTCGCGAGAACATCGACGACTCCGACGCCACGTGGATCTTCACTGAGAGCGAGACCTCGCGAGGTACGCTCCTGGCGACCAGCTACGCTGAGAAGGTGGGGCGGCCCGTGATGCTCACGATCGTAAAGCGAGGCGTCATCGTCCCCGGCAGGCCGGCGAAGGTCCTCGACTGGCTCGAGCGGGAAAGGGTCAAGGTCCTCAATATCGCCGGCAACCGAGAATCGAAACCGCCCTGGATTGGAGGATGGGTCGAGGGGTATCTGTTCGAGTTCTTCGAGCTGTTGAAAGGCAGGGGTCTTCTTCTTGCGGGAGAATCCAATGGGTAAAGCCTACGATCCGAGAACGAAGAGAGGTCTGAAACCGGAGAACATCCTCCTGGTTGGCCGGCTTTCCATCAACACCAGACTGGGTATGGATAGGCCTTGTCTCTCGATCTCCGTCTGGTGCCCATTCTGCAAGAAGAACCACACTCACGGATGGACCGATCGGAAGTTCAATGGTAATAGCATAAGCAATCGCGGCTCTCACTGCGTCAAGAAACACCCAGCGGTTGCCAGTGGCTATTGGATCGGCCTTGACCCCGCATGGGCAAAGGAGAACAAGGAGGTGTATGCGGCCCTGGAAAAGCTCCGTGCGAGGTGGGATAGCAAGCACAATCCAAAGGAAGTCGCAACGGTTTGAGCCTCACGCACATCGCCTCATCACCGATCGGGCCGGAAACTTATCCATGTGGATACCGTTTCCGGCCCGATCTTTTTTCGTTTTCTCGCAAACCTATGACTCTCAGCCTTTTGAAATACGACGATTAGCCATAGAATCTATCTAAGTTTCCGATCAACCCGCCCCGGTCAAACACGCAGGAGCGAGGGACGATGAAGGTCAGTCGCCCTTCGGGAGAAGAGGTAGTCGTCTCGATCAGGCGTCGCATGCGTGGCAGGGATCTACTGATCGAGAGGGACGTCTCGATGTACTGCGACCGCCTACGCGGGGTCCGGTCCTCCGAGATCGCCTTCAAGTTCAAGATCAGCAAGCAGCTGGTCAACCGCCGGATCAAGCGGATGCCGGAGAAGGTGAAGCAGTACCTCCGGGGCCGAGTGTCCAGGCTCATGGACGGCGGGATCTTCTGCGGCATCTCCGACGAGGATCGATCGGTCATCGACAAGTTGACCAGGGCCGAGGCCAGCCAGAAACATGCCGTGGGATAGCTTCGAGACGGCGAGCCCGATCGACAGGGATGCGTTCCTGTTCATGGGTGCGGACCCGGCCTGGACCCCCGACCGGGAGTTCAAGGCTGCGGACGCCGATGATGCTGCGGAGGGGGAGTGCTCCCTCTGCGGCGGCGACGGTGCCGTCCTCACGGACGAGGGCGGCGATCCGGCGACCGATGCCGAGGGCCGGGTCATCCTGGTCTCTTGCATCCCCGACGGGAGCAGGCGGGTCTGTGCCCGCTGCGGACGCTACGGCCGGGACCGGGTGCCCCGCTCGATGGGTTATTCCCAGCCCACCATCTCGGAGCCCCCCGACGACGGCAACCCGGTCGCCTGCGAGGACGACCCCGGATACGTGGAGAGGGACGGAGTGAAGGTCCCCGAGAAGTACGCACGGCTTATGAAAGGCTGACACATTGAGCACCGACCCCGCACCCGCACCGCCTACGCCGACGGTCGACAAGTGGTCGACGAGTCTGTTCAACTTCGGGCGTTCGATCTGGGACGTGTTCCTGAAGTTCCTGCTGTTCGCCTTCGGCGTGAAGTCGGCCCCGGCCACGCTCTCGACGCGCGACGTGTTCCTGCTGATCTCGGGCACGCTGGTCAGCAGCGGCGTCGCCTATGCGATCCTCGACAACATCCTCGCCACGGCACAGGCGTCGCAGAACAGCCTCAAGGCCGCCGCGCTGACCGGGCTCGTCTACTTCCTCCGGGACCTCATCCACCGCTGGCAGGAGGACCCGACTCCCAAGAAGGCGGTCGAAGCCGCGGCCAAGTGAACCGCCCGATAGGAGTCATACCCCATGTCGTCACACGGCTCGACGGAATCCTGGGCCGTTCGCGGCATCATCGGGTCCATGAGCAGCGGACTCACCGGGCTCGTCACCTGGCTCTACACCAACGTGTCGATGGCGGCCCTCGCGGCCCTCACCGGTGCCATCGGCTCCATCGTGGTCCCGCTCTATCGCATCAAGCTCGAGAACAGCAAGGACGTGCTGGCGGACAAGGCCAGGATCGCCGAGCTCGAGGAGCAGATCGAGGACCTGACCAAGCCGCTCATCCCCGGCACCTTCATCGCCGTCGCCTCGCCGCTGCCCGCCCACACGGTGGACACCGTCGAGGAGCAGCTCACGGTCATCGACTTCCCGGACCACCCATGATCCAATCCACCGCACTTGCCGACAGCATCGCCGCCAAGATCACCCCGAAGGTCCAGGCGGACGCCGCCGCCAGCAAGGACGAGATCGTCGGCCTCGCCGGGGGATTCGTCCTCCGCTCGGCCATCAAGATGGCCTTCGGCTTCTTCGTCTCGACCATCCTGCCGAAGCTCGTCGCCTGGGGAGTCGACGCACTCCTCGACTACTTCGGCTCGATGACGTTCAACGAGCTGACGACCCTGCTCTCGAATCACAAGATGCAGAAGGCCAGCCTGAACGGCACTCCTCAGCCAAGAGCGCCGATCGGCGCTCTTGCGTCTGGTGATGCTGGCACGGACATTGGCCAGGACTTCACGCTCAAGGGTTTGCTCGACCGTTGGCTCGTGCACATCGAAGAGGTTGCCGCCGATAAGGTCAAGTACGTCGAGGAGAATGGCCTGATCGCCGCATTGGTGGCCAAAGGTGCCGTCGATCGCGATCAAGCCTATCACTACGACGGCTATAAGTTCTGGTACTCATCGGCCAGGGACCAAGTGATCGTTGCACCCGCGACGGACTCCGAACGGCCTCGCGAAGCTTGAGCAAAGAGTTTGAATGGCAGGACAGCCGAAACGAACCGTAACGCGGGCACGCGAAGAGTTGGTCTGGGAGATGGCGGCCAAAGGGAAGACGCTCAAGGCGATCGCCGCCGAAGTGGCCGATGCCGGCCTCGGGACGATGACATTCCAGGCCGTGTCCCTGATGCTCAAGAAGCTCGAGGATCGCTTCTTCGAGGAGCAGCAATCCCGGATCGCCGCCCACAAGGCGAGGCAGACCGCACAGCTGACTCACATCTTCGGCGAGGCCCTGTCCGAGTGGGAACGCTCGAAGCTCCCGGCCGAGGAGGAGCGGGTCAAGGAAACGGTCGTGCTGGCGGTTGGCGGCGATAACGTGACCCTACCGGCCAACGAGATCACCCGGACCACGAGAGGCCGCGTAGGCGACGCGGCGTTGCTGGCCAAGGCCATCGACGCCCTGGCCGGCATCCGCAAGATCTGGGGCCTCGACGCCTCGCCCGACGACCCGAACGCGAACCAGGCGAACCGCCCGATCGATCCCAGCGTCGCGGCCGCCGCGTTGAGTGCGGCGAACGCGGCAGAGACCCAAACCTGAAGGACCTCAACGCGTGCATCACAACCCTTGCCATTCTCCCGGCATGAAGACCGACGATCCCAGGCAACCTGGCCCGGTCCCGACTATCAAGACGGGTGACCTGATGACGTCGATCCACGATGAGATCGATATCGTCGGGAAGATGCTTGAGGACCTGACGAACAAGCTCATACCGGTGCTCGGTCCCGAGCTAACGGGTGTGTCCTGCTCTTCGCCACCTGATCACAAGCCGGAACGTTCCCCCTTGAATGAATCCCTGACGGCCGTCGTCGCCCGACTGCACTTATTCAGGGATCGCATCGCTTCCCTCTCCGGTCGGATCGAGCTCTAATCCAAGAGCGCCGATCGGCGCTCTTGCCTTTCATGCCCGCCACGCTCGACGCCATCAGGAACACGAGGCCGACGACCAAGGCCCACCTGTGGGATTGGGTCTACGCGTACACGGGCATCAGGATCGCACGTACGCCGGTCTGCAAGGCACATCAGCCGCCGTTCGAGTTCTTCGCCAAGCAGTGGTTCGACCAGCCGAACCTCATGCTCGTGCTCGGGGCTCGCGGCAGCGGCAAGAGCTTCCTGGAAGCGATCCTGACGCACATGGAGTCGAGGTTCAATCCGAGGCTGGGGACGCGAATCCTGGGGGGTTCCAAGGCCCAGTCATTGCAGATCTACGACGCCCTCACGATGTCGGTGAGGGACGGGAACGGGAGCTTGGGGTCCGACTGCGACTCGATACGGAAGCTCCTGAAGACCGAGGCAGAGTACCGCAACGGGAGCAACGTCAGCATCCTTGCGGCGAGTTCGACGAGCGTGCGAGGGCCGCACGTTCCGCGTCTACGGCTAGACGAGGTCGACGAGATCGATGACGAGATCCGACAAGCCTCTATGGGCATGTGCATGGCCAAGGGCGGCCATCGTGCATCTGTCAGCCTTACTTCTACGTGGCATCGCCTCGGCGGGCCCATGCAGGGGCTCCTGGACCGTGGCAGGTCCGGCGAGTTCCCGACGTACACATGCTGCACCTTCGAGGTCCTCGAGCGTTGCCCCGAGTCCCGCTCCGGCCCCTATGTCGGCGGCCAGGCCTGCTACGAGCGTTGCCCCGGGTGCCCGATCGTCAAGTGGTGCCACGCCGAGCGTGACCTCAACGGGGGAGTGCCCCTCGCCAAGCTCTCCGACGGCCACTACGCCATCGACAGCCTCATCCAGAAGATCCCGACGACCAGTCTGCGGATCTTCGAGGCTGATTATCTGTGCAAGGGGCCCAAGGCGGACGGGGTCTGGTTTCCCCAGTTCGACGACGGCCACAACGTCAGCGTCCACGCCGAGTACGAGCCCCGACTGCCCGTCCACCTCTCGATCGACAGCGGAGTATGCACCGGTGCCGTGGCCTTCCAGGTCAGGCAGGACCGAGGTCGACACCTCATCACTGTCTTTGCGGACCACTTCGCCGAGGGGCAGTCGGCCGAGTCCAACGGGCTCCAGCTCCTCGAGCTGCTCCGAGATCGACGAGGTACGCGACTACGCCTCTCGACTGATCCCGCTGGCGGGTCTCGGAATCCCGTGGGGCCCACCGTCATCGGTGAGTACGAGCGGGTTGGGCTGCGGCCCCTCGAGCGATGGCCCGTCGGACCTGTCGCCGACTCGCTCGCTCTCCTTGAAGGCTTGGTGCGAGGGGCTGACGGCTCCGTATCGCTGCTCGTCCACCCTCGCTGCCGCCATCTGATCCAGGCCATGAAGTCGTACCGCAGGGCCAAGCGTGGCGGCCAGTGGCAGGACTATCCCGAGGACCCACAGCACCCGGCCGAGGACCTCGTGGACGCCCTGCGTGGCGGCCTCAAGCTCGAGTTCCCCGAGGGCCGCACGCCGAAGCCGAACCTTCCGCGTCGTCCCGCAGGGTCGATCATCTAAGGAGCGAGGACAATCATGCCGGAAGACTTCTTTAGCGGTATCGACTGGCAGCCCATCGCCCTGACGGTCGTGTTCGTCGCGGTACTGATCGCCCTCGCAGCGGGCATCGCCTTCCGATGAGCGTCGCCTACATGCCATTCGCCTGCATCGCAGGACTCGTCGCCGGGTTCTTCCTGGTGCGTTGGCTCTTCGGGAAGATCTTCGCCGAATGAACCCGTATCACCTGCTCGCGTACGCGGCCATCGTGCTGGCGATGATCGGCGTCGGCGTCATTCTCAGCCGTGCCTTCACCAGATCGGCACCCATGACGCCCCGGTCAGCCAGCGTCGAACTGCACCCGGCGTATGCGTGGTCGTGCGACGAATGCGGCCGCGACAACTACGCCACGGCCATCGTCCGTCAGCTCGGCAAAGACGAACTGGATGAACTGATCGAGCAGACCGGCATCGAAGCCATAGCCTGCGGCATGATCGGGCACCCGTCACGCGTCCGATGCGTCCACTGCGGTTGCTCATTCCAAACTGAGGTTGGTTCTTACATCTCCTGATGGCTGACACGCAGACAAAACCCGAAGGCAAGGACATCGTCTCTCGGCGTCACGTCGAGTGGATGGAGCACCAGACGCGGTGGCAGTGGCTCCTCGACTCGTACGAGGGCGGCCAGCGGTATAGAAACGCGATCTACGGAACAGATCGTAAGGGCTATCCACTCCGCAACCTGATCCGCCACAAGCGGGAATACCCCGACCAGTCGGAGTACCCGAACACGGGTGCCACCGGATACGGAGCCGGACTTCCATCACCCGCAGGCCTCAACGCCGACTTCGTGTTCGGCCCGTTCGCCGGCCTGATCGGGGCCGACCCCGGGGCGACCGCACAGGATGACGACTACGAGTTGCGTCGTGCCAGGACGCCCGTGCCCGAGTGGGTGTCCGACGCCGTCGAGTGCCACCTCGGCAAGATCTACGACCAGGAGGTCATGCGGGACGGGCCCGAACCGCTGATCGAGTGGTGGAAGGACGTGACGGGGACCGGCGTCTGCGTCGACGACTGGATGTCCGACACGATCGCCCCGATGCTGATGGTCCTCGGCCAGCTCGACGTCCTGTTCGACCACCCGCCTGTGCCCGATGGCGTCGCCATAGCCACGCAGGCCGACGTCAACAAGCATAACCTGAGCCGGTGTATCGCCAGCTACATCCTCCCCGAGAACATGGTCTGGTGGAAGCTCGACAAGGGCGGCCGCTACGAGGAGTGCCTGGTCAAGGAGTACGTCGACCCATCGCAGTGGACCCAGATGCCAACGTTCCAGGACCGGGCCGCAACGGTCGAGTGGGCGAAGGCGTACACGCGGTTCCGCCACTGGACGGCCAAGTCTTCGTCGCTCTACGACTACGACGGCAACGCCGTGGCCGAGCCCCGGGAGCACAGGTTCGGCCGGGTGCCTATCGTCCGCGTCTTCGATGTGCGTCGACACCGATCGCCCCACGTCGGCAAGAGCCGCTATGAGCCGGTCGCCGAGTTGATGAAGGAGTATTTCAACATCCTCTCGGAGCTTTCCTTCAGTAATACGCTCCAGGCTCATCCTCTCCTCTCCGGGCCTCAGGAGTTCTGTTCCGGCGACGACACTCTCTCTATTGGTCCTGGCTACATCCTCCCCAAAAAGCACGATTCGACTTCGGGACGCTATGAGGGATGGGAGTACGTATCTCCGCCCAAAGATCCTGCCGAGAGCCTCAGGCTCAATATGCACGATCTGATCGATGCCAGCGACAAGGCGAGCAAGCAGACCAAGCCGGCCGGCGTCCGGGGCCAGAGCTCCGGCACCGTCGGCCAGAGCGGCATCTCCAAGCAGCTCGACGCCACCGAGGGGAACAAACTCCTCAGCCGTATCTGCAAGACACTGGCCCGAGCCGAGCGTGACTTCCTCGAGTTCGCACTGCTCGTGATCGGCGACGGACCTCCCAAGCCGTCGGACCTCGAAGCTGCCAAAGTCACCTATCCCAGCCGGTTCGACCTCTTCGACCTCGGGGAGCTCGGGGACGTGATCGCCGAGTTCCAGTCGGCCATCGCCACGGCGGGGGAGGCCCCGGTCGCCGAGAAACTGCTCCTCTCCACGTACCTCCGCAGGGCCCTCGTCGGCCTCCCGGACGAGACGTACGAGGAGCTCGACGAGGAGCTCGATCAGGTGCTCGAGGAGAAGGCCAAGCTCAAGGAGCAGGGCAAGGAGGCCGGGATGGCGTTGGCGTTGGCCAGTGCCAAGTCCCGTGGGATCAGCTCCGACGACGATGCACTGGAAGAAGGCGGGACCGACGAGGAGCAGGCCGGGGCGGACCCGACCGGCGAGTCGGGACAGACGCTCGTGGACTCGCCCGTCATTTAATCCAAGAGCGCCGATCGGCGCTCTTGCCCACCCGCAGGACCAAAAGACATGCGTTTGCTCTTGAACCAGGCCCCGGCCGATGGCGGCGGCGTCGCACAGGTCCAGGCCAGCCCGAATCCGCCCGTGCAGCAGGCGGCCAATCCCGAGCCGGTGGCACAGCCGCAGGCCCAGCCGAATGGCTTCGTGCAGATCCCGGCCACGCAGCTCCAGCAGTTCATCGAGGCCCAGGCCAAGGCCAACCAGCTCCAGTCCGAGCGTGCGGAGCAGGAGCGGCTGGCCCAGGAGAAGCTGACCCAGGCCCACATCGCCAAGGGCGAGGCCGAGGCAGCGGTGAAGGCCGTTCGCGGCCAGCTCGAGACGGACCTCAATGCCGCGCGTACGGCCACTGCCGAGGTCGAGAAGCGGGCCAAGGGCTACGCCCTCAGGTCCGAACTGGCGACGATCCTGGCCGGCTACAGCCTGAACGACGGGGCGTCCACGCAGCTGATGACGCTCCTGACGCCGAGCCTCGAGGTCCACCCCGAGGGGGACGGCTACGTCGTCAGGACCGGGACATACCAGTCGGCCGCCGACTTCGTGAAGGCGACGCTGGCCCGGCCGGACTATGCCCACTTCCTCCGGCCCAGCACGCAGGGCGGCAGCGGTGCCGGCAATTCGCACATCGCACCGCCCCCGCAGGAGGCCGGGGTCCAGCAGCCCCTGGATTTCCAGACGGCAATCATCGCCCGGTTCAACCAGGACCAGGCCAACCGCAAGCAGTCGATCTACGAGGGCTTCGGCCTCGGCCGCAGGCCCCTCAACCCCATCGTCCAGCAGAAGAACAACTGAGGACGTGAACCGGAATCGTCCAGGCTCAACTGTTCATCCCAACGAGTGTAAGGACTAACAATGCCAGTGTCCCAGCAAGGGATCGTGTTGCAGCCTGGTCAATCCGCCCAGGTACGCGACGAAATCTCCGTCATCGCCATCGCGTGGTTCCCCAACCGGAACCCGTTCATCACGAGGTTCCGCAAGGTCCCCGTGACCTCGCCGACGTTCCACATCGTGACCCGCCGCTTCAAGCCCCGCACGGTCACGGCCGCCGCCTCGTTCAACAACTCGGTCACGACGCTCACGCTGGCCGACGCCTCGTACCTGGCCAACGGCGACGTGCTCGAGACCCAGAGCGGGGAACGCATCGAGCTCACCGCCATGCCCAGCCTCCCGGCGAACACCATCACGGTGACGCGGGCGGTCGAAGGCACCTCTGCGGCGGCCTCCTCGGGCAGCACCGACGTCCTGAAGGTCATCGGCAACTCGAGGACCGGCGGCGAGATCAACCAGGACGGCTACGTCGTGGCCCCGGTGCCGATCGACCAGTACTGCCAGACATACCAGCAGGTCGTCCGCGTCTCGGGCACCGTCGAGACGACCCCGGCCATGCAGCTGGCCCCCGGCTTCGCCACGCCGATGGACCAGTACAAGATGGAAGCCCTCCAGGCCCTCATGGACGACTTCGAGACCGGGTGCTTCTACGGCAAGGGCGAGGCGGCCTCGGTCTCGACCAACGGACGCCCAAAGCAGAAGGGCATCCGCACGATCCTGTCGGCGGCCGCCCCGGGCAACCTCATCACCTCCCCCACCAACGGCTCGGCGTACAAGCCGTCCGACCTGACGCGGGACGTGCTGCAGATCCCCCGCCAGGGGGGCGGCGACCCCAACGTCCTGATCGTCTCGCAGGACTTCATCACCGGGTTCGCACAGTGGGGCCTTCCCCTGGTGCGGCTGGTCGACGACCGGACGGTCCTCGGCGTCGACATCAAGACGTTCAAGGCCCCGTTCCTGAACGACATCACCGTCATCGAGCATCCGCTGCTCTACCCGGGCACCGCCGTCAGCCTCACCGAGCAGGAGGCCTGCCTCCGGCTCAAGCGGCCCTGGACCTGGGGCGAGTACGGGCGTCGCGGCGACGCGGCCGAGGGCGACTTCATCGCCGAGGGTGCGGTCGAGCTCGACAACCCCGGCCACCACGGCTGGGTCGAGAACATCACCGGGTTCGCCGCCAACTAACCAGGCCGTCCCAAGAGCGCCGATCGGCGCTCTTGGGACATGCCGGGAGACACACAGTGCCAGACCCGAAATACAGCTTCCCCGGATACCCGCCGTTCGTCACGCGTGCCGCCGCCGATCTCGGCTACGAGGCGACGGCCGACGCGGTCAACCGGGCATCCCGCAACCCGTCGCTGCACTCGCTCGCGTCACAGGTCGGCCAGGCCTCGAACTACGGCGGCGAGCAGCGGCGTGACATCTTCAAGGCGGCCTGCGTCCACCGCGACGCGTTGGCGATCGCGTTCCGTGCGGCCGAGCTCGCCATCGAGGCCGCCAGGCAGGGGCTCGGCATCGACGAGGGCGGCAACGACCTCGTGCCCGTCAGCGAGGCCGACGGGCAGCCCATCAAGCGGCGGAAGGGGGCATAAGACGTGGCCGTTCCCACACTGAAGGCCTCGGGAGTCACCTTCAGCCAGCTCAGGACGCTGGGGCTGAAGGGGCACCTCGACAAGGTCATCGCGGCCCAGACCGCGACGGGCAACCCGACCACCGCACCGACGATCAACGTCACGGGCGGCGGTGCCAGCGGCGGCAGCCTCGCCGCGGGTGCCTACTACGCCGTCTACACCGAGACCAACGGAATCGGCGAGACGACCAAGTCGTCCGAGTCGACCCAGTTCACGGTCGCGGCCGGCAACATCCCGCAGTTCACCTTCCCGGCACTCCAGTCGGGAAACGTGGACCGCAAGCTCTACCTGACGGCCGTGGGCGGTGCCAGCGGCTCCGAGGTCCTCTACGCGAGCGGCATCACCGGGACGACGTACAACGCCTCGGCCGCCGCCCCGACGGGTGCCCAGGTCGTCGCACCTCCGACGACGAACACGACGGCGATCTCGTCCAGGGCTGCGGCCCTCGCGAGGACGGCCCAGGAGAACCGCCTCGACAAGTCGTTCTACAACGCGACGGCCGACGTCGACAACTTCATGAGCGGGGCACCGGTCCCGTATGCGGAGCAGGTCTCCCGCCTCAACGACCACGCCGTGGCCTTGCAGGTCCTCGCCACGGCGATGAACGAGATCACCGCCCTGGTCGTTGCCAACCCCGGCACGGTCAAGACGGTGGTCGACTCCAACGGCACGGCACGCAAGGTCCGCACCCAGCCGTGAGCCTCGAGTCCAAGGCACGGAGGCAGCTCGAGGAGCTCGCCGCCTGGAACCGCAAGGTGTTCGACCTCGTGACGGCGAAGGTCGGTGATGCCAGGGCCCACCTGGACCGGGCTGTCACCGACACGCTGAGGCGGACGCCCGACGGCCGGAAGACGCTGAGACGCGTCGTCCAGTCGCCGAGCTATGTCGCGGCGATGAGCCGCATGGACGAGCTATGGGCCGCCCTGGCAGGGCCCAGGGTCATGTCGCTGGAGGGGGTGCTCAGGGATGCGAGGGAGTCTTTCTATCGCCGATCATTTGCCGAGTGGAAGGGGGTGATCCCGGCCGACATGATCGCCTCTCCTGACGCCGAGCCGACGGCGGCGAACGCGGCACGCGTCAGGGGTGCGATCCTCCACGGATACGACCTCAGGCAGGAGATTGGAGGCCCGATCGCCAGGGCCAAGGAGCAGGCCAGGGCCAACGCGACTCTGGCGGGCCGGCGGGACGGCGATCGCCGCTCCAAGGCCGACCTGCTCGGCACCTGGGAGAAGCAGTCCAGGGACGCGATCTGGAATACGGCCAGGCTGGCACTCAGCGACGGGCAGGTGATGGCGGACGTCCAGGCGGGTCGCGACGTCGTCCATCCCGACTACCTCGACGACTCGCCGATCACCGTGGGGGCGTGAATTGAAGACACGGAAGCAGTTCGAGCCCTATGTCCGCCACATCGCAAACCTGATGCGGCTCCGCGATTGGACTGTGTCAATCTCCGATGAGGGGCCAGGCAATCCGGATTACAACGCCAGGGTCGAATTAATCTACGGCCGTAAAGTCCTGGTGGTCTACCTCTCGAATGGTTTTCTCCAAAACAGCGAAGAGGAGCAACGTCATACGATTTGCCACGAGATGACGCATGCCTTATTCGCACAGATGCACCAGTATTTGTGCAATGAGTTGGGCGGAAATCGATTCGTCGGCTACAAACTGTTGATGGAATACGGCATCGATGGAGTGGCCGACGTGTTGTCGGTCTACTTGCCTTTGCCGTCCAAATTGAAGGGTCGCAAAATGCCTGTCGACAAGTCCCCGATCTCGAAGGCGACGCGGAGCAACAAGGCGACGGCCAAGGCCGAGGAGCGGGCGATGGGGCTGACCGCAGGCACGCCCGCCGCACAGCCGAAGCCATCGGCCAAGGCGGCGAAGAAAAAGAAGAAGTGACGCTTGGCGAAGGTCATCTTCAACGGCGATGCGGGCGACGTCTACACGAATGAGACGGGCAAGATCCTCTATCAGCTCATCGTCTCGTTCAGCAACTCCTGCGGGGTTTGCATCCAGTATGCGTACGCGATCGGGTCATTCTGGCCGATCCCGTTCCACCGGGGATGCCGCTGCGAGAATCGCCCGATCATGCCCGGCGAGGCGGCCCATCCCTTCGTCGACTTCATGGAGGAGATCCGCCAGCTCAGCCCGAGGCAGCAGTCCGTCGCCGTGGGCAAGGCCAACTGGCAGCTCATCGAGTCGGGCGTCGTGGGCTGGGAAGAGGTCGTGACCAAGGCCAGGGTGCGGTCGCTCCGCGAGGTCGTGAGCCGCAACAAGCTCAGCGTCGAGCAGATGACCAAGGCCGGCGTCCCGAAGTACAGGGCGGACGAGGCCCACGCTGCGGTCAACACGCCCGCACACCAGATCGTCGATCAGCAACGCAAGCAGCTGGTCGAGAACCTCATGGGCATGGGCATCACGAAGGATCAGATCAGGGAGGCCTTCGGGGGGCGTGTCGCCGATCGTGTCACCATCGGTGCCGGGCCCAGCGGCAAGGGATACATGCCGGTCGACCCGAAGACTCCGAAGCCGCCGCAAGGGCCGACCCAGGGTGGCACCGGAGGAGCCAAGCCGCCTTCGCCCAAGCCAACGCCCAAACCGGCACCGCCAGTGCCGAAGGCGACGAAACCGCAGCCGCCGGTCCCGATCATGCCGGGACAGCCGATCGAGGAGCGGATCAAGGGATATGCGGAAGGCGACGCCAAGCTCGAGAAGATCGCCAAGGTCGGCGATGAGATCGAGAAGCTGAGGCAATCGTATCAGGACGAGAACGACGACCTGAACAAGCGGATGATCCCGCTGCTCGAGGCCAGGGAGAAGCTCGACCGGAAGACTCGGGGCAAGCCCAAAGGCCAAGACCTCGAGGAACGCCAGAGGATCGAATTGGAGATCCAAAAGCTGAAAGAGGAGCGGGCACTGATCAGGTCGAAGATTGACGGTATCGAGGAGGTGGCCAGGCAAAAGGTCCTCGACATCATCCGTGTCGCGAACCCTATAAACCTGTCCTGTCCGGAGGTATCTTCTTTCAGCCCTGGAGGTTCACAGAAGGACCCGCTGTCGGCGGAAACCCGGGAGAACCTAAAAGCCGCAGTCGACTGGTATCAGGCCGCGTTCGCGAAGGGTCAAGAACTTAAAATGTCGATACCTGTCGCTCAAATCCCCAGCAATGAGGAGCAGAGAGCATACCATTCTTCCGGCTATGTGGCCCTGTCCTTCCGCTGCCCTAGCCGCACGGCCGTCCACGAGATCGCCCACGCCCTGGATACCGAGTACAAACAGGGGGCGGATGATATATGCGTCAGGACCCAGGAATTCCTCAAGCATAGGGTAGGGGACGAGAAGCCCCAGAAACTCAAGGATCTGTTCCCCGGCAGCCGGTATGGAGATGATGAAGAGGGTCGCAAGGATCGATTCGACGAGGCGTTCGGCGAAGGATCGTCGGCCTGGTATGTCGGGAAGCCTTACGGCCGCAGGTCGAGCGAAGTGCTCTCGATGGGCATGGAATACTTCTATGCTGATCCGGTGGACTTCGCGAAGAAAGACCCGGAATACTGCAAGTTCATCCTCGGAATCCTGGACGGGAGCCTCAGGTGAGCGACAGCGAGATCGGATCGGTCGAGGTCGCCTTCGGCGATGAGAAGGCCAAGGCTACCCTCCATGTCGGAGGGGAGTGGACCTTCGAGGGTAACGAGTATATCGCCCAGAACCTCCGTGGCCGGGCCGACCTGATCGACATGCGTAACTATTCTCCGAGTCAGGGCCCGTTCGGGGTTTCCTACCTCAACCAACTCGCCGAACACTTCGGGGTCCAGCCGACCTTCGTGCCCAAACTGGGACAGCCCCCGGGCACGGTCTACTGAGGCGACGAAGAGAATCAAAGCCATGACGATCCCATCCTTCCTCTCGACGGTCTATGCCACGGACGAGGATATCGCCGTGCGGGCACAGGGCGACTTCTGGGCCCTGTGCCCGGCATCGCAGCAGCTCGCCGCAGCGACCGACGGCTACTTCGACGGCGGCTCCCCCTGGACGCTCAACTCGCTCTCGATCGACTTCGGGGCGGCCGGCGTGCAGCCGGGCAGCATCGTCCTGCTCACCCAGCCCAAGGGCCTCTTCAAGGGGGCGGGGCAGATGCTCGCGGTCGACGCGGCGTCCGGCCATTCGCTGACGCTCCGCAGGATCGGCCAGGCCTCGGGGGTCGGCCAGCCGCCTGCCCCGATCGGCGGCCTCATCACCGTCCAGTTCGAGATCCGCACCCTCGGGCCCCAGATCGAGTGTGCCAGCTACGACATCAACCAGCAGTACGGCATCGATCCCTTGATCGCGGTGCGTGCCCCGTCCTGGGTCTACGACCGGAGGCAGCTGCGTCAGGCCGCCATCCTCACCGTGCTCCATCGCCAGTACCTCAGCGAGACGAGGACTGACCAGGGCGACTGGAAGCTGAAGCTCGCCGCCGTGAAAGTCGAACTCGACGACGCCATCGACAGGATCAACCTCAAGTGGGGCCCGCTCGGGCAGGCCTCGCCGCCGGTCGGGCGGCTCTCCAAGAAGATAAGCCGATGAGCATCTCCCTCGACAGGGCCAACATCAACCTGAACACGCCCACGACGGTCGTCGTCACCGGCGTCGGCACCAGCTGGACGGCCGGGACGCCGGGCGTGCCGCTGTTCACGCTCTCCGGCGTGGCCGGGGCCATGATCACGAGCCAGCAGGTCCTCTCCCCGACCAGTGCCACGGTCACGATCGCGGGCATCCCAAACACCGGCAAGCTCACGCTCACCGACCCACTCAGCGGCTCGACGGCAATACTCGGCGTCAAGCGGGCCTCGGCCATGAAGTGGTTCCCGGGGCTGTCGGGCAACTGATCCAAGAGCGCCGATCGGCGCTCTTGCCGTCGCACGCATGGCGATCGAGTACGACATCTTCCTGAACGACGGGGCGGGCGGCCCGATCGACTACGGCACCGCCGTCGCCAGCGTTTCCGCACTGACGTGGACATCGTCCGCGTTGACGCCGGGCGACTGGCGGTTTGGCGTGCGGGCCAGGGACACCGTCACCGGCCTCTCCGAGTCGAACGTGGACGCCGCCGTCGAGGTCGTCATTGGCGGCGGATACCAGGACGTCAGCGGAGTGCCGCCGGCACCCGTCGGGCTCGCGGCCACCCCGACGAAGGGCGGCGGGGCGAGGGTCACGTGGTCGTACCCGTACCAGAGGTCCGCCGCCAGGCCGACCGGTTTCCACGTCTACGCCGGGACACCGTCCGTCAGCTACGCCACGCCCGTGGCCACCGTGACCGCCGCCGACCTGCTCCACTACTCGGCCAGCATCGCCGGCCTTTCCGACGGCTCGACGTACCAGATCGCCGTCCGGGCCTACTCCACCGACCTCGCGGGGACGCACGAGGAGGCGAACGACGCCGTCGTCACGCTCCTGGCCGACTCCACCCCGCCCGACATGGTCGATTACCTGACCGCAAGTTGATCCGAGGGTTCATACCAGCATGAAGAATCATCTCAAATGGCTCGCGTTCCTGCCGGCCCTGGCCGTACTGGCGGCCGTCTCGCACCTCACGGTTTCCGAGGCCGGCGGCCCACCCACGCCGACGCAGGTCACCAAGACTAAGGCGCAGCGTCTGGCATGGAATGTCCCCAGGGGGACGCGGGTCGTCGAGCAGGAGACGAAGCTCGAGTTCATCGGCGACGGCTCCACCCCCGGCGGTTATGGCACGGGCCTGACGTACCAGCGGATGCTCCTGGATCGTCTACGCCGGGCGGCATCGAGAGCGGCCAACAACAACGTCATCGACAATCTGCCCATGACGTCGCCGCCCACGGTGACGTCGGCCTCGGGCGATTCGCAGACCAACTCGTATTACCTGGCGAACGGCGGCGTCCTGCAGAACCAGGACAAGATCATCGTCGTCGGGGGCGTGGTGTTCGCCAACACCAGCGGGGCCCTGGCCGGCAACTACATCAACGTCAAGTCGGTCTCGACCACGTCGGGTTCCAACGTCGGCGGGGTCGTCGGAAATCAGAACGGCTGGTACATCGAGACGATGACGGACTCGCCGAACATCTCGTTCGGCTACTTCCGCACGGCCGAGGGCGGCGTGATGGTCGCGGTCTCCGAGAACGGGGGCCCGATGCAGTACGTCTCGACCACGCCGACGACGATGTACAACAACGGCAACGCGTGCGGGTCGAACCCAGGCTCCGTGACCGTCGCCTTCGGCTCGTCCAAGGTCCGCCGCGTCCGGCTCGAGCTGGGCAATCAGCAGGTGGATGAGACCTGCGGCGGGGCCGGCGGCGTGGCCTTCATCCGCAGGATCGCCGTCGACCCGAGCTACTCGATCTGGAAGCCCAAGGACGGTCCCGACGTCGTCAACGCCGCGTTCGTCGGCGACAGCTACACGGCCGGGTCTCCCAGGGACGCCGGCATGCAGTCGGTGAACTGGGCCAGGACGGTCGCCGCCAAGCTGGGATGGCGACCCACCTGCATGGCCCTGGGAAGCACCGGGTACTCCAAGGCCAGCGGTGCCTTGCCCCCCGCGAGCGACCCCGTGCGGATCGCCGACCTCTCGGCCCAGCCCTACGACGTGTACGTGTTCGCCCTGGGCACGAACGACGTGAACGGGAACGACAACACTGCGACGGCCCTGCCGGACCTGCAGGCTAAGGCATTCACCTGCTTCCAGGCGGCCAGGGCGGCGAATCCGATCGCCCCGATCATAGTCGTCAGCCCGTGGCCCCGGACGACGTTCCCGGCCCAGACGCAATCGGACCTCGCGACCGCCGTCCAGGCGGCGTTCAACCAATTCGCCGACGCCAATAGCCTGTACATCCCGATCTACGACGACCCGTCCGGCAATTGGATGACCGGCACGTCCTACCAGGGCCAGCTCAACAACTCAAATGATATATCGTATAGGTATATCTGGACTGACAGAATCCATCCCGTCAAGACCGGCCACTACTACTACGGTGACCGCATCACCCATGCCATCCGCGACTGGCTGATGGCCACCAGCGTCACGAGACGGATGCCGGCGAGGCCCGACGAGGGCATGGTGTTCCGGATGCCGGATCGGCCCGTCGCCACGCCACCTCACCGCTATCGCCTGGACAAGGCCGCCTAACCCGGAGACCGCACCGCCATGCGACGCCTCTTCAGCTCCGCGTTCCTGTTCGTCGCCCTGGCATTCGGCCAACTGGCCGGGGCCGCGACGATCACCAAGCCGTTCAACTTCACCCTCGGGGCCGCCTACTCGGGCCTCGCCTCGACGGTCAGCTACAAGATCGTCCTCGTCGACGGATCGACACCGATCGGGCCGATCACCGCCACCGGCATCACCGAGGGATCGTTCGGGGCGGTCACAGTCACCGGCTCCTACAACGTCAACGTCGCCAACTTCGACACGACGTGGGTCGGGAAGATCGTCTGGGTCGAGAGCACCAGCGGGCTCGTCTACGAGGAGCCGTTCACCGCCACGCAGAGCACGGACGTCGCCGCCAACGTGACGGCGATCAAGGCGAAGACGGACAACCTTCCGGCCAACCCCGCGGCGGCCGGAGGGACGGTGACGGTGGCCGGATACGCCGACGGGCAGGACCCGGCAACGCTGCTCCTCTCGGCCCAGATCGAGAACGGCATCTCGATGCTCAAGTCGCTCCAGCTCGTGACCGCGTACGCGGCCGGGACCATCGTCGAGAGCGTCGACCACACCACGACGATCTTCAAGGCGGCCGGGAACCCGGCGGTCACCCGCATCCAGTCGACCAACACCAACACCACCAGGAACACGGTGCTCCCTTGAGCCCAACACCTTCGGGATACGGGCCCGGCGGCGACGACACATTCGGCGGCGTCGACCCCGGCAACGTGCCGCTCCCCGGCCAGCCGGCCACCGGCTACCAGCCTGCCGAGCACGGCGAGCTCGGTGGCATCGACCCCGGCAACGTCGAGAACCCGCAGGCCACCTCGGGCCGCGACTGGCTGATCCTGGAGGACATCGCAAGGCGTCTCGACCAGACCGGCGAGTTCTCCGGGGTCCACCTCACGGGCCCCCCGGAGGCCAAGGGCTCCTCGTCGGGCGAGGCGAAGTCGGCCTACCTCGAGCTCGACTCCTGGGAGGAGGTCGACGAGTCCGACGACGAGTACGACGTCCAGAACACGGTGCGGGCCAGGTTCAGGCTCACGCTCGCGGCGAGGGAGAACGACGCGGAGACGCGGGACCGCGAGCTCGACCGCCTGCTCGGCGTGGCCAAGAACGCCATCAACGGGCGTCCGCTCCTGGACCGGTTCGTCATCCTCGACTGGTCCAAGCTGCTCTCGGGCAAGTGGGAGCCGGCGACGCCCCCCGAGCGTCGCATGGCGGTCATCGGTCAATTCGCATACTTCGTGGACGGCGACGACAAGCACTCCGAGGAGGAATGACGGCCTTGGAAAAGATCATGGTCAAGGACAGCTACTCGGCCCCGACGGAGGCCCCGATCGGGTCGCCCGACCCGGGCTCCGAGATCACGGTCACGGTCGTCCTGCGGCCGAGGATCGACGCCCACGGCGACATCGGTTGCGTCGACCGTCTCTGCTATCGCGACGACCACACCTCCCCCCCGGGCGAGCTCGCCGCCGTCGTCACCTACTTCCTGATGCAAGGGTTCTCGGTGGAGGCCGACCCCGATGACCGCCAGGTCACGCTGACGGGCACGGTCGACGCGATCAACGACGTCTTCGGAGTGACGCTCCGCGAATATCCCTACGGCGTCGACCACGAGGGCCCGGTGTACCTCAGCCGGTCCATCCATCCGTACGTCGAGGGCGTCCTCGGACTGTCCCAGAGGCCGATCGCCGAGCCCCACTTCTCGGGCCTCAAGCTCATCGGAGACCTCCAGGCCCAGTCCGCGTCCAAGGTCCCGTACTTCACCCCGACGCAGCTCGCGAGCATCTACAACTTCCCGGCCGCAGACGGCGGCGGCCAGACGATCGGGATCATCGAGCTCGGCGGCGGGTACATCTACGAGGACCTCATCGCCTACGCCAACATGCTGGGGTACGCGCCGCCGTACGTCACTCCGGTGCCGCTCATGGGTGCCGGCAACAAGACGGGGAGCGACGCCGACTTCGAAGTAACCCTGGACATCGAGGTCGCCTCTGCGGTCGCACCCAAGGCCAAGATCGTCGTCTACTTCGCCCCGAACACGACGCAAGGGCTCGTCCAGGCGATCAACTACGCGATCAACGACAAGGTCAACAAGCCGGGCATCCTCTCGATCAGCTGGGGTAGCCCCGAGATCGTCTGGCTCGGCATGCAGACCAAGGCCATGACCAACGTCCTGCGGGACGCCGCCCTCAAGGGGGTCTCGGTGTTCGCGGCGTCCGGCGACTCGGGCTCGTCCCCGTCCGGATTCACCTGCACCATGCTCCCCGCCGCATCCCCGTACGCGATGTCATGCGGCGGCACGACATTGACGGCCAACGGCAACTCTATAGCGACGGAGGTCGCGTGGTCCGGGTCTGGGGGAGGGGTCAGCACGACGGCCTCGCTCCCCAGCTACCAGGCCAACGTCAACGTGCCCAAGGCCCCGGGCACGGGCAGGCGGGGTCGGGGCGTGCCCGACTTCGCGGCGGTCGCCGACCCCGACACGGGTTACCTCATCTATTGCCGGGGCGAGAAGTGGCAGATCGGCGGGACGTCGGCCGTGGCCCCGCTGATGGCCGGGCTCTTCGCCCGATTCAACCAGCTCGCGGGCCGCAACCTCGGGTTCGCCCTGCCGCAGGTCTACGGTGCGGGCCAGGTCGGATTCCGCTGGGTGACCTCCGGCGGCAACGGGGCCTATCAGGTCGTTCCGGGGTGGAACGCAGTCACGGGGCTCGGGTCGCCGAACGGCGGCCTGCTCCTGAGCAAGATCCGATAATCGGGAGGGCAGTACATGGCAGCGACGAAGAGGCAGATGAACTGGACGGGTGTGGGATTCACCCCCGTGTCCGGGACGCTGACGACCTGCACGGGCGTCACGCAGGTCCAATTCAATATCGGGGGATCGCTCGTCAAGTTCTCGGGCGACGGCGACAGGTTCCCGACCACAGTCGTCAACGACTTCAACGACCCGTCGATGCAGGTCACGACGGCGGACCTCAACTGGCTCCTGTCCATCCCGCCAGGGACTCGCGGAACCGCCACGGCGACCCACAAGGACGCCAAGGGTGCCACCGGCGGCAACATGGTGTACACGCTCGCCAACGCCATCTGCGAGAACCCGCAGGTCGGCGGCCAGCACCGCCAGATCGGATCGGGCTCGACCACGTTCTACGCCGAGTCGTCCGACGGCACGACCAACCCCCTGTCCTATGCCCTCTCCTGAGGTGAACCATGAGCACCGACGACAAGAATGACCCCGGAATTTCCGAGGTCGAACGCCCCGACGCCATCCTGTTCCATTCCTCCTTCAAGAAGGGGGACCGTTCGATCGACAGGACGACCCACGTCCAGAGGCAGCTCGGGCCCCGTCTCGGCGGTGACCAGCACACCTGCCTCGGTCCCAAGTTCGGCGGCCGGGTCTACAGCCGCGACGTCGGGGGAGGCTGGTACCTCGCCACGCTCAACCCCGACGACACGCTGAACTTCCCGATCGACCACGACTTCGCCATGCGGCCCCGCTACCGATGGGAGGACCAGCCGGACGGCACCCGCCACGGCTTCCTCATGAGCGAGGACGAGGTCGACGGAAGCAAACGGGCCGAGACCTCGGTCGACCGCACCAGGCGTCTGCAGGACCTCGAGGCCTACCGGGCCCACAACGAGTCCCTCCGTCCGCTCAGGGCCGAGTGGCGGGCCCTCGCGTCCAAGCCGGCGTCCGAGACCACCGAGGCCGACCAGGCCCGGCTCCGGGAACTCGACATCCTCCTCAACACCTGACCGATCCAAGAGCGCCGATCGGCGCTCTTGGCGATGAGAGGCACATCGCGATGACGCTGGACGAGAAGGCACTCCGCAAGCCGGGGTTCACCGAGGGGCCGAGGGTCAAGCTCGGGGACGGCCAGGAATGGACGTTCCCGAGGCCGATGCTGAGGCTCTACCCTCAACGCGGCGAGGACGGCAAGGTCGTGCTCGGGGGCGGGCACTCATATGGGGTCGAGCACGAAGACACCCTCGAGTTGCTCATATCGACCGACAACACGATGGAGCGGATTACGGCCCAGCACGAGTTAGCCGGCAACCTCCTGCTCAGAAACTACGACCTGGACAACAAGGCCCTTCGCCGGGTCCTCCCGCTCGAGTTCAGCGAGGAGGCTGACAATGACTTCTGGGTCGAAGTCAACAACGTCCTCATGGGTACGACCGGCCCAAAACCTTCACCCGATGGCTCCGACTCACCCTCATCGCCAACGGGCTGAGGGATGACTTACCGCTCGAGGACGCCATCGGGGTGGCCGAGATGCTGGTCAGGACGGGCCGGGCCATACCTCCGCAAGCCTGGGTTGACGACATGATCCAGGAATCAAACGACGCCTCGTTCGAGAGTATGTTCTGAGGAAGACGAATGGACCGCCAGCTCACGATCAATCTGAACCTGGATCGGCGAAAGGCGGATCAGTCCTCCGCTCAATTCCAGGCAAACCAAAAGAGGCAGATCGCCGAACTTCTCAATAGCACGGAGATTTCCGAGCGGGTCAAGTCCGCCCTCATCGAGCGTGAGAACCAACGCCGAGTCCAGTCCGGAGTTGCTGCGGCCGAGGCCGAACGAGGCATCCGGTCCAAGTCCCTCACCTATGCCCAGATCGTCGAGCAGGCGAAGTCTAAGCTGATCGAGGAGCAGAACGCCCGCCGCGTCGCCGCCATGACGCAGGCGTTGATGACGGAGGATCAACGCGTCGCCAGGAGCCTCAATGACCGCCAGGTCAACGAGCAGGCCAAGAGCAAGCTCGTACTCCAAGAGAACCAGAAGCGGATCGAGGCTGCATTCAGGGCCATGCAGTCCGAAGAGGATCGAGTCGGCAGGACCCTCACCGCTTCAGAGATTGCCGAGAAGGCCAAGGCGGCTGGAATCGAACGGACGAATCGCCAGCGGATCGCCGCAGCGACCCGGGCGGCTATGACCGAGCAAGAGCTGCTAACGAAGACACTAAGCAGGGAAGAGGTCGTACTCGCCGCCCGGAACTCGATCATCCAAAAGGCGAATCAGAAGCGGATCGACCAGGAGATCAAGGCCCAAGACTCGTCCACAAAGGGATGGGGCAAGGTCACGGAAGCGACGGGGCTGGCGGCCAAGGCGGTCGGTTCGTTCGCCGTGCAAATGCTCGGCGTCGACAGTTTGTCTTCGATCGTCAACCTCGTCGTCGGGGCATTCGACAAGGCCCGGCAAAGTGCCCTCGCGGCCGGGGAATTCGTCAAGGGTTATCGTGAGAGCTTGCTCGAGCTCGCCGCCCTCAAGGGCCTCCAGGGCGGGACGACGAAAGTCTTGAAGGAGGATTTGGAACAACGGGCCAAGACGGGGCAGACGCAACAGGAGGCGACCGATTTCGGGACGGCGGTGATGGGTTCGGTCGAATCCTCGGTGGGAACTCTGATCGACAGGAGCGAAGTCAAGAAGCTCACTGAATACTCCGGCAAGCTCCAGACGACTCGCCACATCGACGCCACGTCGTTAGGTCAGCTGACCGGCATGATTCCTTCGCTGGTCGGGAGGAAGGTGAACGCCGAGGAGGGCTTCGAGAAGCTCCAGCACATCATCGACCTGTTCGACCCCGGCAACGCCTCCCATTCGTCTATGACCCGCCAAGCGATCAAGCTGGCACCGCTTATCACGTCCAAGGTGTACCAGAGCCCCGAGGAAGCGATCGGCCTGATGTCGGCCTTCACCAAGAGCAATCCCGAGGGTGCGGCCGAAAACGTCCAGCAGTTCACCAGGGCCACCGTGGGATCGCTGGGCCGGATGAAGGGTGCCAACATCGAAGGACTCGTCGAGAAGCAGGCCGAGTATCTCAAGAGGCTGGGGGCGAGCGACCAGATGTCCCCCGTCGAGATCGGCAAGCTGATCTCTCAGGACTTTTCGGTCCAGGAGAACGACGCGGCGGCCAAGGGAGAGAAGTTCAATGCCCTGACGTATCTACAGAAGCACGGGTATCAGAACCAGGAAGACGTCATGGCCCTGATGAACTTCCACGGGATGAACAAGGATCA
Organism: Singulisphaera chitinilytica; assembly: GCF_049331405.1. Classification (NCBI taxonomy): domain Bacteria; kingdom Pseudomonadati; phylum Planctomycetota; class Planctomycetia; order Isosphaerales; family Isosphaeraceae; genus Singulisphaera; species Singulisphaera chitinilytica. The sequence continues at coordinate 167,777 of NZ_CP186276.1, read as the reverse complement.
GACATTCACGAATACGTTTGAACGCATCGAGAACAATCCCAGGAATTTCCAGCAGGCGATGGGCAAGCTCGATGAGACCCAGAGGTCTGACCCGCTGTTCGTGAGGCGACGTGCCGACCTGGAAGCCGATCAGGCTAACGTCGCTACCGGGGCCGGCAAGGTCGAGACGATGGAGGCCATCAGGAAGGCCGCCTTCAGCCGACTGAAGGCCGAAGGCAAGGTCTCGGGGGAATACGACACCGACTGGAAAGGGGCCTACAAGTTAGGCAAAGCGAACATCGGATCGTTCATCACCGGAGGCGGTGACGACACTCTCACACTGATCGATACCAAGGTCCACGAGATGATCGAGGGCGAGGCCAAGAGGCTCGGTATCGACACAGGACGACCCAAGGAGCAAAAACTGGCCCTTCGCGGCGAAACACCATTACAGCAGCAGGCCTACGTCATGAATGAGGACCAACTCTACGGGGTCGCCAAGCAGATCCAGGAGAAGGGCGGCGACGTCTTAGCAGGCAGGGAAAATATCGACAAGAGAACATCTGATGCATTGGATAACGCGGCAGTCAAGCTCGACAAGGTGGCAGACAAGATGGATAAGGCTCTCGAAAGAGTCAAGCCTCCAACACCGCCACCAGTCCAAGTCCGCCAGAGAGAGCAAGTAAGATAATCATTGATTCATGACTTATTTCCACTCAAGATAATCACGGCAAGACCAATGAGGCATAGAAAGAAGCAGATGGAGCAAGCGGCCCCCTGAATGGCACATGTGATCCGCATGACATCACTTGCACCAAGTGCTCTACTGCTGGCCTCAAAAACTCCTATCGTGTTTACCAAAACTCCTAAAACGAATAGTACAGCAAGCAATATCTTCCATGCCTTCATGACTTAGAATCTCCCGGTTTGATCCGTTTTACGATCTCGATGCTGATCATTTTCTTGATGTCTTCTCGCGACAAGCCTTTAGCCATGAGTTTCCTCATGATCTTTTGGCGATCGGCGTCCGCCTTCCGTCGCTGAGGGGTATATACCTTCTTCCATGCCGCGTTCGCATCAGCCTCGGGTATCCCTGCGGCGACCATCTGTTCGATGGTCAACCGCTTGGCATCCATAATTCCCTCGAAGTCGCAAACTCGATAGGTTCTGCTTAGATCGCCCCACGAGAAGAGCCCAGACTTCAAAGCCAGAGCGTTCAGCCTCCCGATGGCCTCGCACTGGCGATCGAAATCGAGCTTGGCGAATTCGGCTTGAAAGTCGAGAAAGGGAAGCGATCGCTCGCCAGGCATGATGGGGTGATTGAGGCAGGTGCATCCGGAGCAAATGGGGATCGGCCAGAACGAGCCGATGCAACTTGCCGTAGGCATGCAAGCGCCTGACTCGATAGAAAAATCGACGACCATCTGATACTGGATCTTGCCCGTCTCATTCAGCCAGGTCGTCCCTGGCTTGCCGAGCAAACCGCCAAGTCCTTTATGTTTACAATTGGGGCAATCGACTCTTTTAAAATCAGCCTTAATGTATGTCTTGCGACAGAATGGGCATATGCTCTTCATCCCGCCTCTCCCCGCGAGCAAAGGCGAGATTGTAGCGGCGATGGCGGGGGCCATCAATGAGCAAGAGCGCCGATCGGCGCTCTTGCGGGTCAACAGATTGCTCTACTTTTCTCTTCCCGGAAAGCCTCAGCAGTGGGCCAGGCGATCGGTGAAGGAGTCCATGAAACCCAAGGACTTCTGCACGAGGTTGAGCTTCATCCTCAGGGGCATGGTCGCCGCCATCGAGTACAGGATGAGACCGCTGATCGTCTGGAAGAGGATGTACCTGACGATCCTGTTGCCAGTGTACATCCGGACGTAGTCGAGATACTTGTTGAATTCGTTGTCGATCGATTCAATCAAGATTGGCGACTTTCCGCTTTCCTTCCTCGCGATCCCGTAGAACAGCAGCTGGGTTCCGAAGAGGTCAACGTGCTCGTACATGGTGTCGAGGCTGGTCTGCATCGCGATGTGAGCCGGGTCATCCTTCAGGCCCAATTTCTTGGCCTTCCTCAGGAGTTCCAGCTTCGTCTTCAGGATGTCATTTTTCATCATGATGACGCGGAGGTAGGTCCACCCCGCATACGCCACCGCGAGCGAGACTACCGTCGATCCGGCGACCAACATGAAATAGGTCGAGTTCATTTTTCATCCTCCGGCGGGGCTATGCCCTGTTCATCGGCAAGCTGGCTCCGGGTCTTTCTGCGTTCATTCAGGAAATACGCCACGAGGCTACCTACGACGATGGTCACGATGCCGCCAGGTCCGAGTGTGGCAACCAGGACATCTGATATGCCATTTTCCTTCTTCGTAACCTTGACGACCGCATCGGAAATCATCCAGATGCCGCCGAGGACCATCGCGGCAATGATCAGGGTCCTGATCGTTTTCGCGTTTTCCCTGTGACGCTCCAACTCTACGTAAGAGTCCTTATCTCTGTCATCCGCCATCTAATTACACCCTTCAACCATCTTAGGTTCGAATTATCCGCAATCCCGACGCCAAATCCAAGAGCGCCGATCGGCGCTCTTGGAGATTGCCCTAGTAGAGCAGTCCTACTCTCGAAGAGTTGAAATTTAATGCTTGATTGCATTCAGATTGAGCAGGAAACTACTTTACCGCTTCGGCGGCGGCTCCTCGAAGCCCTTGCTCTTCGCGAACTCTTCTGCGGCAAAGTCCAAGAAAGTGGACACGTTCATTCGGCAGTAACCCGAGGCACGGTCTAGCCAATCGCGGTATTCAGGCGACATGCGAATCGTCAATCCAACAGGACTTGGCTTACTCTTCGCGGGCTTATCGTCAGATTTCATAGTTCCTCCCATGCCGTAAATATAAGGCACATAGAGTAAATCGTCAATACCCGCAAGATGTCAGCCTTTCGACTTGATTTCGTCAGTGCATTAGGCGTATGATCCTGATGTCGGACGCAAGCAGTCCTCATCCAGGAGACCCCAATCATGCCCACCTCGGCGACCTCATTCGAGAAGTTCAGCAACGACGTCTTCACCGTACACGGCAAGCGGTACAAGTCCGGCGTCTGGCTCGTCAGTAAAGATGTTTGCAGGGAGCTGGAGCTGTCGGGGCACAGCTACCACGTCAAGGGGCAGTCGGGCCGACGCAAGAACGGCAAGCCTTACCGGATAGAGGGGGTCGGAAAAGCCAACTGGAGACAGTGTGGGCGTACTGTACTTGTAAACAGGTGCGGGGTAGATATGTTGGTAGGAAAGAGCCGCTCGGAGATGGCCCGGAAATTCTGGAAGTGGGCTGAAGAGAAAATCTACAAAGCACCGATGTAGTGATTGTGGCGAGTTTGAAGATTTTTCGCGGGAGTGGCAAAAGAGGGCTGGTGGCGGGCGGTTGAACACATTACATGGGCGAGGATGGCTCGGGGTGCTGGTAACACCCCGAGCCGGGAGCCCTCGAGCATTTCCAGGTCAGGAGCAACTCCGTTGGCTATCTTAGAGCGGTCTGTCGTGCAACGTAAGTCTGCACAGGGGTTCACTTCGCCCAAGATCGTGGCGAGGGCCTACGCGGCGGCCTATCAGGACGCACTCGAGCGGCGGCGACGCCTGCTCGACAGGGCCTCGGCTGCGGACGACATCAAGACGTCGCGGTCGCTGGAGCACCTGGCGGGCGACGTGACCGAGGAGATCGAGGAGGCCAAGCTCAAGCTGGCCCGCCTGATCCTGACCATCAACCGCGTGCTCGAAGTCGGAGGGGACCTCGACGACCTCCCGGCCGGGTGCGACGCCTGGCCCTCTGTGGCCATCCAGATCGACGGCAAGCTCTACACCGTGAGCCCCGACGACGAGTATTGCGACGAGCTCGATATCCGCCTCACCGTGATCGACCTCGGAAACGTGGCCGTCCTGGGCTGACACCTATGGCAAGCTCATCCAATATCGACGAGATCGGCCAGTGGCTGCGTGACCTCGTGGCCACGGTCGACTTCACCATGCCCGGCCAGAACGCCTCGCTCGGAAAGGACATGGCGGACGCCGTCGCCCTGGGAATCCAGGAACGGTCTGTGCCCGACGCCAAGTCCGCCGACGGGGGCACGTGGGCGGCGAACGCCTCGAAGTACGCGGATTACAAGCGGCGTCGCTACAAGACGGACCAGCCAGGCTTACGCTCCGGGCAAATGTTGAGCCTGCAATCGCTCCTGGGTGTCCCGCAGGTCTCTCCCGACGAGGTCGTCATGCAGTACGGCATCGGCCAGGCCCCGCAGCGGGCGGCGACTGGCGTGCCGCTGACGAAGTCGGACCAGGAGATCACGGACATCGAGAAGGCCTACTTCTTCTCGAAGGACCGGCCGTTCTACGAACTGGACGAGGACATCGCGGACGAGTGCGTGAAGCTCGCGGGCGAGGCCCTCGACGAACACCTGAAGAACGCCTGAGACATGGGATTCTTCCCGCCCAGCTACGGCGGCGACTCGATGTTCGGGTACGCCGTGAAGATGAAGATGGTCGTCAACCCGACGGCCGAGCAGCTCAACCAGTTCTTCGGCATCTCGGGCAGCCAGTCGCTCTACGGCGGCACCCGGGGCCGGACGTTCCTGGTGGATGGCCTGTTCGCCGCCGAGGACCTCGACACGCTCAACGCCTACGAGGGCAACTTCCTGTCGTACCTCGACGGCATCGCCCGCACGATGGTGGACACGCGGGGCAGGGCATGGGCCAACGTCCTCTTGCGCCAGCTCGAGCCGGGCGAGAAGATACTCCACGACCAACGCGGCCTGTACCTCCCGTACAAGGCGATGTTCAACGGGCTCACCTGACGCAAGAGCGCCGATCGGCGCTCTTGGATTGAACCATGAGCTTCAGCCAAGCCACCGTCGGCGACGTGTCCCTCTCCAGGGACGGTGCCGAGCTGTTCGTCTCCTGGACCGGCACGCTCCCGGCCGACAGCGTGTATCAGGTCTACGTCGACAACGTCCTCGCGTGGTGGGGCCCGCAGGCCTCGACGCACCTCCCGTGGCCGAGCAAGCAGGTCCGCGTCAGCGTGGGCACCTGCGGCACCGAGGAGGCGGCGACCGACTTCTCGGTCTCGCTGCCGGCCCTCGACGCCAACACGCGTGACCTCGACTGGGAGGGGGGGACGTACCTCGCCTCCGACATCGCCGGGTTCCACGTCTACGGCTCGGCGGCACCGGGCGGCGTCGTCGACTATTCGACCCTCCTCGACGACATCCCGGCCTATCCCGGGGGCCTCGTCACCGACGGCTACGGCATGGGGGGATACGGGCACGGCGGCTACGGACGGTCGGCCGCCTTCTACTCGTGGACGACCCCCGAGCTCTCGAGCGGGACCTGGCAATTCGCCGTAGCCGCCTACGACCAGGCCGGCAACGAGCTCTCGAGCCCCCGCACGGTGAGCGTCACCATTTCGGCACCCCCCAGGCCGCCGGCCGCCGACGCCCGGGGCAGGCGGCTCTCGTACGCGTACGACCCGGCAACGCACAAGGTCACCCTCAACTGGCTCGCCTCGCCGGGCTGACCCAAGAGCGCCGATCGGCGCTCTTGGCCTAGGGACACATCATGACGACCAGCTACACGCCGCGTCTCGGACTGGGCAAGCCGTCGAACAACCAGCGTGGCTGGGACGACGACCTCAACGAGGACTGGGACATCGTCGACGGATCGGCCCTCGGGTCGCTCGCGGTCGTCGCGGTGGAGGTCCCCTCGTCCTCGCTCAACGTGAAGGTGAGTGCGGGCACGTTCCGCAAGCAGGACGGTACCGTCGGCTCGATCGCGGCGGTGTCCTCGCTGGCGATGGCGGCCAGCTCGACCAACTACGTCTACGCCAATGAGACGGGCTCGGTCACGTCCAACACGACCGGGTTCCCTGCCAATACGTCCATCTGCCGGCTCGCGGTCGTCACGACCGACGCCGGCACCGTGACGTCGGTCGTGGACTCCAGGGCGATCATGTCGTCGATGGGTGCCACGCTCCCCATCTACGCCAATCAGTCGGCCAACGCCGTCCTCGCGGGGCCCGGCTCCGGGGCCTCGGCCGCGCCGACGTTCCGCCCCCTCGGATTCGCCGACCTGCCGGTCCTCGCCCCAGTCACGCTCGAGGACGCGGCCACGATCACGTTCGACCCCACGCTCGGGCCCGACCAGCAGGTCACGCTCGGCGGCAACCGGACGCTGGCCATCGCCAACGACGCGGCGGGCTCGGCGATCGAGATCACGCTCAAGCAGGACGCGACGGGCTCGCGGACGGTGACTTGGTGGCCGGGCATCCGCTGGCCTGGCGGCACGGCGCCGACGCTGACGACGGCGGCGAACAAGGAGGACGTGTTCCGCATCGAGAAGCGGGGCACGGGCAACTATCGGGGCATCATCCTGGGGCAGGGGTTCTAATGCCACCCAACGCGACGTTCAACCCGTACCCGACGCCGCTCGACGGCGACGCGGTGCCGATCGTGGTGTTCCTCTACGGCCGGGACACGGGCCAGTTCATAGCCCTGCCCAACATCGTCTGCCTGGGGATCGACCGCCACGAGGGGCCTGACCCTCCTACGGCGAGGTTCCAGTACCTCTTCGACGACAGCAACCCGAACAGCCCGTACCCGACGCAGTTCCAGCAGGTGTGGCCGATCCTGGCCCAGGGGCCGTACGTCATCCAGAACGACGACGAGCTGGTGGTCGCCGGGTACACCTCGAGCGGGTTCCCCCGGATCATCTTCGACGGCTTCGCACAGATCCCCCAGATCGACATAAACCGGGACTCTCAGATTGTCTCGTTCATAGCTTCGGGGGTGGCCATCCGATGCTTCGACAATCCGATCGGCGGTGCCGTCTACCGCAACGCCGAGGACCCGGACTCGACCGACAAGAAGGATATGATCGAGACGGACCTGCCGACCCGGTTCAACCCGGACGGCAAGCCCAACGGGACGCCCAACGGCAAGGACATCAACAACGGCCAGAAGGACTCGTTCCCCCTCTTCCTGGACCCGTACATCGACCGCACCCCGGACCCGAGGGGCGAGTGGACGCTCGGGGCGATGAGCCGCTACCTGCTCGCCTGCTGGAACGACCAGAAGTTCGTCAAGAACCCGGACTTCCGGGCCCTGGACAGCCTGCTCCTGGCGAGGAAGCCGAAGAAGGGGAACTTCTACGACCCGGCCACGCCGTCGACGTACACGGCCGAGCCGATCGTGATCCGAGACTTCGACGCCACCAACCTGACATGGCCAGTCGCCCTCAACAGCCAGCTCCAGTACCACAACTTCGCGATGTGCTGGCAGCTCTCCCAGGGCGAGGACAACGTCCCGGCGACGACGATGAAGATCTACCGCAAGGACGCGGCGGCCGCCGTCGCACCCAAGAAGCTCTACCTCCAGAAGCCGGGCATCACGGTCGTGCTCGACCCCGGCAAGTCCAACGTCCAGGAATTGAGCATGTCCCGCGACCTGAACAAGGTCGCCAACGAGTATTACATCGAGACCGACCCCAAGGAGTACGAGTGCGGGATCGTGCTCGCCCCCGGGTTCAAGATCGCGGCCGGGGACGAGTCGGACGCCAACCGCAAGAAGTACCTCTCCTCGGCCCTCACGAACGCCTCGGGCGACGACCGGGCGAAGTACCGCGACTACGTCGGCGACGAGGCCGGGGACGGGCACTGGGACTACGACACGAACGCCTGGGTGACGAAGACGGCACTCGACCTCGACGACGTCCTGGGCGAGCCCGAGGACGCGGGCGACGGCAGCGGCAAGAAGCTGCCTCAGTACGTCCACCGGCTCCGCAAGCCCGAGGGGACGCTCATCTCGAAGGACTCGGACGGCCAGCCGCTCAAGGCGGTCCTCATGGTCTCGCGGGACTACGCGGGCGACTGCCCGGCGGTCTGGGACGGGACTGGGACCTGGCAGACGGTCGACGGCGGGTGGAAGCTGATGGACGACCGGATCGGCATCCGCTGCACGGCGGCCGACCCCGAGGACTGGAGCATCGGCAAGCCGGACCCGGGCATCACGGCCCAGAACAGCGGCACGTCCCTGCGTGGCGTGACGAGCCAGTCGAACCCGTCCGGCTCCGACCAGAACACGAAGCGGTTCTACTTGATGCTCGTGTCCCGGATACCCGGGGATCTGATGATGATCTCCAACGCGGAGAAGCGTGAGGCCTCTCCGACCGACTTCAAGGTGATGCGTCGGATCGACTGCAAGGATCACTTCAAGTTCCTCACGGTCGACGAGAGCTCTCCCTACAACAAGAAGAAGAAGCCGGTCGTAGCCCAGGACGACACGAAGAAGGCGGACGCCCACGCGGAGGCCCTGCGTGCCGCCCACGAGTTCCCGCCGCTGGCGGGCACGGCGACGATACCCTGGCTCACCAACTCGTACGACATCGGCGACCGGCTCGAGCTCATCGACGGGCGTGGTGCCAGCTTCCAGACCAACCTGGGGACGAACCAGGGCGAGGCCCCGATGTACCCCTACATCATCGGCATCTCCTACAACTTCGACGGCGGCCGCCAGGAGACGCGGATATCGTTCAGCGACCGCCTGCCCGAGGTCGAGCGGGCGTAGGGCAAGAGCGCCGATCGGCGCTCTTGGATTCAATGGTCGATCTGGGGATGCGTGAAATGGCGAAGGCCCGTCAGAGGCAGGGAAGCTCTGACGGGCCTTCTGTGCTGATGCAGACGAGGGATCATGCCCAGCACTCGATAGCCATTATACTGGGCCGCGACCGAAACACAACGATTTCACGACTGATAGTCATAGACTTGGCGGCGAATCGCTATAAAATCTATCGAAGAGGGATCGTCCCCAGCTTGTCGCGAGAGCGACCCGGTTGTGTTTACAGGAACCTTGCAGTGGCCAGTTGCGGTCTCCGTCGCTGGTCGCTTTCCGGACCCAAAAGGATACCTGTCCAAGATCGCACGGGGTTAAAACCTCCCCCGGTGAGGCGAGGCCAATACGAGGGTGGCCGAATCCGTAGTTCCAAAGAGATGTTCCCACGGTACGCCGTGGTTTCCCAGGCAACGGGGTGGTACTTGATCCACCACTCCACGCGGTTCGCCGCGAGGGGTTTACGGGCATACGTCCTGGTCGACACGTGATAATAGGCCTTCGCTCCGGCGTGGGCTGAATCGAATAAAACATCTCGGAAGTAAGAACGAAGGTAGCCGACGAAAAGCTGAGGCTGGGGACGCAGGGCAGGACATTAACCCTAAAATCACAAGGGAATGCCCGGGGTACGCCCTGAAATACTCAAGGCTACTTATATGCGGGGCTAAAGAGTATCATGCCTCCAGTTGGCTTGAGGAATAAAGACTGGTCCGGCACGACGGAACCCTTGGGCTATGGCCAGGCCGACCGGGAACGCTCGTCTCGCAAGGGCCGTCGGGCGAAGAAGCGTAGGCAGGAGCGGGCGGAAGCCGAGAGGAAGGCCTATGCCGTCCCAGGCGCTTCGGAGAGGCTTCAGAGGACGCTCGAAGATCCCAAGCGTCTAAAGGCCCGGCAGAAGGCGGCCGAGATGATCCTCGACGTCCTGTGCGAGAAGATGATCGAGCTCGGCCTCGGTGCCAGTTCGTCGTTGTTCGATCAGGAATTGCGAGCTGCCGAGTCATGGCTACGGTTGCGGGCGAATATACCGATGTCCGAGCCGTGCGTCGGCACCGCTCCACCCGATGGACCACCCTGGTGAGGAACGAACCCCGCACGATACGCGAGCGTCACACGGACCTCGCGTCCACGGTCGATCAGATGCTCCCCGACCCGTCCCGGTCGTCGTCGATCCTGGTCCAGACGACGGTGCAGAGCACCTACCCGACGACCGCCCGGGGCTACTATGCCGTCGTCCAGGTCGACCCTGGCGGTGCCGAGGTCGAGGGCGGCGGCGCCACGCTCACCGCCGGCACCGCCAAGTTCTACGCCCTGAACGTCGGGGCCAAGGTCCCTCCCGTGGGGACATTGGCCGTCGCCTATCCCCTCAACGGCCGCTGGGTGTTCAAATTCTGATGAGGGACGAAGAACGCATACTCCGCGAGCGTCACTCGGACCTCGCCATCGCCGTCGACCGGACGCGGTACGAGCCCCGCAAGGGCGGCCAGATGCTCGTGCAGGTCCAGGACTGCGGCAGCCTGCCGACGGAGATGAAGAAGTATTACTGCTGCAAGGTGATCGACCCGGGCGGTGCCGAGGTCGAGGGCCAGCCCGGCGGCTTCGATCCCCTGACGGGCAGGGTCTACGTCATCGCGATCGGCGACAAGGTGCCTGTCGTGGACGACTACCTCCTGGCCTCGGCCATCGGCGGGCGGTGGGTGGCCGAGTCGTACAAGTCGCCGACCTCGGGGGCGTCGCTATGCCTGGAGTCGAAGAACGGCTGCAATGCCGACCCGTTCGACCCAGGATACGGCTACCCTCTGCCAGGCTTCGTCTTCACGCTCACCGACCCCGACGGCGAGGTATACGGGCCATCCGACGCGACGACGGGCAAGGTGCTCTCCGTGAGCATGGTCACGCAGGGGACGGGATTCGACCCGCTCGACCCGCCCGCAGTCGCCTTCGGCACACCGGGGGCCGACGCCAAGGCCACGGCGAATCTCTCCGGCGGCGTCCCGACGATCAAGCTCACGGCGGGCGGGGACGGCTACACGGACCCCGTCATCACGATGGGCGGCTACACGACGGGCAATCGGGCGAGCATCGCATGGAAGCTCACGATAACGTCGCTGGTACTGCAAGCGAGCGGCTCGGACTACGACGACGGCGTGGATTACGACCTGATCTTCGTCGGCGGCGGAACGCCCACGACGCCGGCCCAGGGCAAGTTCGACGTGGTCGACGGGGTCATCGTCAACGTCCGCCTTACGAACGGGGGCGTGGGCTATCGCAGTGCCCCGGCCGTCACGTTCACGGATGCGGGGGATGGCAACGGCGGCAAGGTCAAGGTGAAGATGAAGTTCACCGAGATCAGGGCGACGGGCGGGACGCTCTACGTCAACCCGACGCTGACGATCGATGACCCCGACGGCGACGGTGCCACCGCCACGGTGACGGCGACCTCCATCGGGATCGCGAGCGTGACGGTCACGGACGGCGGCCACGACTACAGCTACACCTCGCCGCCCGCGATCACGTTCCCGGCCACCTCGGGCAGCGGCGCCACGGCCCAGGCACTTGTACGGATAAGGTCCTGCATCGAGGACCTCCCGACCGACCTCGCGTTCCCGCTGACGATCGACATCACGCAGCCGGGATACGTCCCCGGCCACGAGACGATCAACACCTTCCTGACCGGACCCTACAAGCTCAACCTGTGGCCGGTCGGAACGCTGACGGTCAGGGTCATCTCCTGGTTCATGGCCCCGGCCGGGATCGTGGTGACCGGATCGGTCGGCAACCACTCGGACACGCAGACGATGACGCTCGTCGACCCGGGCAGCGGCATCTACGGTGCGACGCTCTCCATCACCTGCGACGAGTCATCGTCGCGATACGTGACCATCACGGCCTCCATCGGGAGGGGAGGCACGATCCCCGGGCCGACGTGCGGCCCCCAGCCGTTCTCGCTGTATGCACCGTGATCCAAGAGCGCCGATCGGCGCTCTTGGATCATCCGGCCTGGCCGATGGCGAGCATGGCCTTCTCGACGTCGGCCTCGGCGTAGATCTCGGTGGTGAAGGCGGACGAGTGGCCGAGGATGATGCGGGCGGTCTCGATGCCGAACTGCTTGCGGAGCCGCGTGGCGGCGTTGTGCCGGAGCTGGTTGGGATTCCACCCGTTCTCCATCATCCACCGCTTGTACTCGTTGGCCTGCTCGGCGGTCCTGTCCTTGGGCCTGATGCTGCCGAGTGTCGGGTGCGGCCTGGCCTTGGCACAGGCCGCGTCGATCTCCCGGCCATACAGCGTGACGTCGATCTGGTCTTTTGGCCGTCGGGCCTTGGTGAATATCGCCGACCTCTCGCGGGTGGACTCCAGGAGCGGGCCCAGGATCGCCCTGGCCTCGGGCCCGAGCAGGACGACCCGCTCCTTGCCCTTGTGCTCGGTCTTATGTTCCCTGGGAATGTATCTCCACACCTCCCCAGATCGATCGATGTCGCAGGGCCGCATCATGCAGGCCTCGCCTGGCCTCATGCCGGTGGCGAGCTGCAGCCTGACCAACGCGGCGACCATCGGCCTGAGGTGGGCCAGCGTCGCCTCCAGCAAGTCCTCGGGCACCGGCGTCACCGAGTCGTAATCCGGGGCCGTCGTGCGTCCCTTGGCGAGGTTCTTGACGGCCTTGAGGTCGGCGAGCACCGAGCCCGGTATCAGCTCCTCCTCGGCCGCCCACGCGAACATCTTGCGGACCCAGAAGACGGCGTCGTTGACGGTGCCCCTGGCGTGCCCGGCCTGCTCCCAATAGGCACGCATCGTCTTGAGGTCCGAGGGCCGGAATTCCCGGGCGGGGTGATTGCCGTACAGGCGGTTGAGGCTCCGGCTCACCGCCCTGATCCTGGACATCGACGACGTGTACCGGCCGTTCTTGCGATACCACCGCTCGGCGTAGCCTTCGACGAACCTGACGATCATCTCGGAGACGGTCAGGTCGCTCGGCCTGTCGCACAGCTTGCGGCCCGCTAGCGTCCAGAGCGTGACCAGGCGGTCGTATTCCAGGAGGCTCTTCTCCGAGCCGTGGACGCCGAGGTAATGGTCCTTGCCGCTCAGCGTGACCACCGCCTGACCCGAGGGCTTGTGCAATCTGTACGATGGGACCGTCGGCTTGCGGGGCATGATCCTCTCCGGTCTATTCCGGTAGGCTACCGGGTTCAGCTGTACGTCATTATACCAACAGGCGAATTCGGAAGGAATGCCCCTTCATAGACTTGCGTGAACTCCTTTGAAATGCGATACAAGTAAACGTCAACTACTATCAGCGCGAGCTGACGGCCCCGGACGAGAACCCGCCCATCGGGATCGTTCTCTGCACGGACAAGAGCGAGGCGGTCGTCCGCTATGCGCTGCCCGAGGGCAATCGCCAGATCTTCGCCACGCGCTACAAGCTCCACCTGCCCACGGAAGCGGAGCTGGCCGCCGAGCTGCAACGCGAGCGCCGCGAGATCGAACTGACCCGGAGCCTGGACGCCGATCCCGGGGCCTCGAACGCCTACCGCGCGGCCAGGCTCATCGATACGCAGGGCAAGGCGGCCGAGGCCGTCGAGGCCTATCGCGCCTTCCTCAAGGAATACCCCGACGCCGAAGCGGCCGGCGTCGCCAAGAGCAGGCTCAAGGTGTTGACCGGCTCGGAGGAGTGACCGTAACGCCTCTCAACCATTCCACGCATTGCAAACGAACCTAATCGAACATAACCGCCATTATGGGACGTTATCGGGCAGGGGATCAGCATACACTCCAAGGGGTTGCGTCGGTTCTTGGCGTCGCCCGTTATCAGACATGGTAAGGCCCAACGACCACCTTGCCCCTTCGGGTCTCCATCCTCAACCATTGCCGTGAATTCCCCGTGTATTCACTCGAGAGATCCCTCATTGCCTTGATGAGCCTGGCTTTCGAGGCGAATCAAGCTCATCCGACAATATTCCGCTTTATCTCGTCGAAGATCGCATTTATTTTAATGGCTACCGTGACAGATCTTGGTTTAATTAAATTCTTGTAATCGTTAATTCGATCCTGCATTGCAGGTGCTCCTTGAGCGGCGAAATGCACCACATCGCTCGATCGCGGGCTGGCTCGATACGGAGGCAGGCTTTCGCGATGGACGGTGCAATCCTTGAAATCCGCGTCACATTCCGCCGGAATCGAGGTCGGTACGCTTAGAGGATGATCCATGAGCCCGCCTCGCATGTCCTTCTTACTCGTCGACGACGATGTCGACGCCCGTACCAATTTGGCAGACTTCCAGGCCGAACCGGACGAATGCCGAGTCGGCGTCGCCGCACTCGAGCCGGCCCGCGATCGTCCGTACGACTGACCTTGCCCCGCTCGACCTCGCGATGCCTGGCATGGACGGCCTCACGCGCTATCGCGAGCTGAAGCGGAATGGTCACCCTCCTCGTGGACGGCCATGCGAGCGAGCAGGTACTCGGCGAGTTCCTTGCCTGGCCGCAGGTCCGTCTCGCCGACGACGGCCCCAAGCCGCGAATCTCGGTGCGGCTCGCTACGCGATGATGGCTGAAAGGTTTGCCTGGCAAATGTCGTCCGGCAGGCCGAGAAATGTCCCGAGGCCGACCCCATCGGCTCGTCCCGGCGGACGAGAGGGATCCCCACGGCGATAGTCTCGTGCGGATCCCCAGGATGAGAGCCTCGCAACATCAACCTCTCTAACATGCCAAATCACCAGAATCAGATAATGCGGATGGAGGACTGAAATGGACAAATCGGATCGGACGCTGGCCTTTGAAGATGTCCTGGAGGACGAGCTTAAGGCGATCGATATTCGGCGCGAAAGCATACACAAGGAACATAAGGCTAAAGCGGGAGTGTCCGCAGGAGACGAGGCCCTTGACGATGGCCTGCGTCCTCCCGTGGAGCACGAAAGCAGCGAGCCCGATGAATACCAACGGCTCGCGGCCATCCGGAGGAAGGCCCTCCGTGAGCATCTCGTGGGCCTGTCGCTCTCCGGGGGCGGCATCCGGAGCGCGACCTTTGCGGTCGGGATCATCCAGGGGCTCGCGAAGCTCGGCCTCATCAAGCGCATCGATTACCTCTCGACGGTCTCCGGCGGGGGCTACGCGGGGAGCTGGCTCGCCGCCTGGATCCGGCGGGAAGGGAGCGTCTCCAACGTCGAGGATCAACTCGCCCAGGGGCGAATCGTGAACGCGAGGGCCGAGCGAGAGTTCCTCACCGATGCCGACGTCGTCGACGAGGAGCCTGAGCCGATCTATCACCTTCGCGCCTATAGCCGCTACCTGGCGCCACGGGCGGGGCTGCTGACGGCCGACTCCTGGTCCGTCGTCGCCACCTACGTCCGGAATATCTCGATCAACCTCATGATGCTCCTGCCCGCCGCGATGATCATCGTCCTCTTGGTCCGATCCCTCAACAATCTGTTCAATCTCGCGGTGCCGAGCAGCTTCTATGACCAGAACAACTGGTTCCTGTTGATCCCCTTGCTACTGATAGGGGGGACATTCCTCGTTCGCGGGCTGATCACGAACGATCGCGCCATCGAGGATTTGCGCAATCCGGCCGCAGCCAATGCGCCGGTCAACAAGGAGAAGATGCTCGACGAGATCGTCCTGCCTCTCCTCATCGCGTCCGTCCTCCTGCCACTCTCACTGATGTCGATTAGTTGGTGGCTCTGGCCGGAAGAGGATCGTTATGCGAGGCATGGTCGTTTGAACGAGCATAACTTCTTCCGCTGGTTCTGGCTGCCAGGGTCGCCCTTGTGGACCAACTTGCGGAGGCCGGAGTTTCTCCCGGAGGTTGTCCTGTCGGTCGTGCTTGCCTGCACCGCCGTGGCGGGCTGGTTTATCGGATTGAAGCGATGGACGATGTTTGTCTTCGCGGTGCTCATCCCGCTCATCCTCACCCTGCTCTCGCACCTGACGCGCGGGCCGCTCGCACCGGGCCCCGATCCTGCGAAGTCCCCGACGATCCTTTACGTCCCGGCGTTCTCGGCCGTGTTCACGGTCGGCCTGGTCTTGGCTTACATCGCGAAGGGGTGGGGCGATCGGGCCCGCCAAAGCTGGGTGCTGTTGCGCACCGCCGTCGGGACGGGCATCGCGGGCGGGATATTACTCGCGGCGAATGTGCAAATCCTGTACATCTATTGTTCGAGCCGCCCGGACCTCCTCGCGACCTTGGCCCCGCCGGCATGCCTGCTGTCGCTCGTCGCCTCGATCAATGTCCATGTCGCGCTCCTCGGCCACTCGATGAATGAAGACGAGCGCGAGTGGTGGGCGTATCTCAACGCCCACCTGCTCATCGTCGCCCTCGGCTGGCTCGCGATCTTCGGGACGATCATCTACCTCCCCGCACTCCTGTACATGCTGCCGGTCTACGTCAAGAGCCCGTCTCTCCAGACGGGCATATGGGCGAGTCTGATCTCATCATGGCTGGGGACGACGTTCGCCGGGATTCTCGCCGGCAAGAGTCGACAGACAGGTTCAGGACACGGAAATGTCTCGCTGGAGACGGTCGCAACCATCGCGCCTCTCGTCTTCCTCATCGGCCTCTTCGCCCTGCTCAGCATGTCCTTCGAATTGCTACGGCCTGCGCTCGAGACCGGGCTCTCGGACCTGCTCCGCATGATCTTCGGGCCTCCACGGACTGCGCCCCAAAGCCTGTCAATCGACATCCATCCCAATTACTTCGATCGCATCAACGGAGCGAAACTCGTCCCGATCGTGAGTTCCGCCGTTGTTCTCGCCTTCGTCTTCAAATTCGTGTCGCGGTTCGTGGACGTCAATCTCTTCTCGCTCAACGCGATGTACGCCAACCGCCTCGTGCGCTGCTACCTCGGGGCCTCGCGCAGGATGCCGCGATGGGAGAGGCGTTGGGGCAGAGGCAGAGATCGGCGTGAAGGGGGAGGGGCGCCGACCCATGTCGGTTCCGGCCCGAGCGACTTTCGGGAGCCCGACAGGCGCCCGAACCCGGTGACCGGCTTCGACGCGAAGGATGATCTGCCCCTCTCGACTTTCCGAATCGGGAATGTCTTCCACGGCAAGGAGTATCGCGGGCCTCAACTCCTCATCAACACCTCGCTCAACCTCATCGATACCGAGGAGCTTGCCTGGGCCGACCGGAAATCCGAATCCTTCGTCCTATCCCCGACCCATTGCGGATCGAAGGGGACCGGCTACGCGCGAGTCGTCCCCGAGATGGTCGACAAGGACTTGACGATCGGGCGTGCCATCGCCATATCAGGCGCGGCCGTCGACCCCAACATGAATTATCACCAGTCCCCCGCGTTGACGGCCTTCCTCACGATCTTCAACGCGAGGCTCGGCTACTGGATCGAGAACCCGAGGCCGTCCGAGCGTCCCGACGTGCTGAGGGCTCGTAATCCCTATGAATCGCCCGAGCCCTGGAAAGGCAAGAGCCCGCATTACGGCATGCTGCTCATCTCGGAGCTCTTCGGCTCCACCGACAACCGGGGGGAGTACGTCCACCTCAGCGACGGCGGTCATTTCGAGAACACCGGCGTCTACGAGTTGATCCGACGCCGTTGCCGCTATGTCATCGCGTGCGACGCCACGACGGACCGGGGCGCCGCCGACGGCAACCTCTCGAATCTGATCCGCCTGGCCAGGATCGACCTCGGCATTCGCATCGAGATCGACACGTCCCCGCTCCAGCTCGACGGAGACGCCTCGCGGCTGTGCCGTTCCCACGTGGTGATCGGGAGCATACGATACGACGACGTCGACAACGGGCAGAGCCCCGGCGTGCTCGTCTACATCCGCGCGTCCATGACCGGGGACGAGCCCCCCGACGTTCGCAACTACGCCGCCGTCAACCGCGCCTTCCCGTATACGACCACCGGGAACCAGTTCTTCGACGAATCCCAATTCGAGAGCTATCGCGTCCTGGGCGACCACGTCGCTCGCGTCGTGTTCGAGGACGCGAAGGCCGACGCGGAGCGTACCGAGAAGCTCTGGGCCGAGCCGGACTACGACACCGAATTCCGACTCGGCAACAATCGCCTCTTCGCCGCAATTCGCCGTAGATGGGCCGAGTCGATACCCATCCGTGATCAGAGATTCCTGGAATCGACGAAGAGCTACTCCGCGATCCAGCAAGCACTTCGCGAGGACCCCACGCTGCGCGACCTGACCCACCAGGTCTATCCCGAGTTGCCCAACGGCGCCGATGGCGAGCCCGGGCCGGGACATGCTCCGGTGTCGGCCACCAAGTCCAGGGTCGTCGATGCGGACGGGCGACGGGTCGAGCTCCTCGCCGTCGCACAGATGTTACAAGCGATCGAGAATGCGTGGCTGGGCCTGGACCTCAAGTCGCACCCCGACGAGTTGATCAGCCACGGCTGGTGGAGCGTCTTCCGCCGGTGGACGGCGACCGACGCATTCCACCGGAACTGGCCGACCTTGCGTCCGGAGTTCAGCACGGAATTCTCCCGCTTCGTCGAGTCGAGGCTGGGCCTCACCCCCTCCATGCCCGAGATCCTGCCCTGGTCCGAAGGACACATCTCGAAGGCCGAGCAGGAATCCCTGATCGCGGAATTCGATCGCGAGTGGCCCAATACGATCACCGATCGGGCTCACGGGGCGAAGGACGAGAGCGACGAGGCGACGGACGTTGGCGGGACGCTCAGACTCGGGCTCCAGGGCATGATCGACCGCGCGGTCGATGCACCGGGGCCGGGTAACGCCAAAGGGAAGGCCGTCTGGGGGATCCTCCAGGAACCCAGGCCCCGGGCGACGGTCGAGCCGAAGGTCGGCGACTGCCGGGGGATAATCGTCGTCTTCAAGGGGCCATCGGTTCACCCCGCGAAGGGGGAGAAGGACGATCCCGAAAACGAATTGCTCGTGTGGATACGGCGATCCCATCGCGGCATCGGGCTCGGCAGCTACGTGATGGAGAAGCACTTCAAGAAGATCGAGGCGCAGCTCGCTATAGAGCGACCCGCCCAACTTCATGTCCGCTACCCGCGCGTCGATGAGGAGCCCGTTAGGTCCATGTGGAAGAAATTCTTCACCCTTTACGATTTCGAGAAGTATCCGAAAGCCCCATCTGACGCGCATCGCTCCGTGCGTCTCCACCGATCCCTCGGATGATGTCGTCGTGAAGCGGCAGGGCCGGTGGAATCGTTCGTCGAGTGCCCCGGTCGAGGAGTCTCCAGACCTTGAACAGGATGGCGTCGCTCCCGATTCGATCAACGTGTCGGGCCTCGGCGGCGTCATCCTACTTGCGGGCGAGGGGTTGCGGTGACTCGCGGGGATTCGGGGATTTCAGGATGGACGGACCGCCGGGGAGCGTCGAAAATCGCAGGGTACCCCCCGGCGTGGGCTCAAGAGAGTACGGTCGAGCTTGGTTGAGGCACGTCACGACGACGGCCGCGCGTCGATGCGTCGGTTTGACCGTCCTCGTGACGTGCCGGGAGCGATCCTGATGAGGGCATTGCTGCTGGGGTTTGCGTTGCTCCCCTGCTTCGCCTGCGACGAGAAGCCGGAGAGGCCCGCGGGCGAGTCGGCCGTGTACAAGACGGCGGATGGGCGGAAGCTCAGGCTCTGGGTCGTCAAGCCCGAGGGCTGGAAGGCGACCGACCGGAGGCCGGCGGCGGTCTTCTTCCACGGGGGCGGGTGGGTCGGCGGCCGGCCCGGCCAGTTCGACACGCAGGCCAGGTATCTCGCGAGTCGGGGGATGGTCTGCGCATTGGTCGAGTATCGGTTGCTCGACAAGGGAGAAGCCGAGAAGGAGACCCCGCCCGTGGCCTGCTGCCGAGACGCCAAGTCGGCGATGCGGTGGGTCAGGTCCCACGCCGGCGGGCTCGGCATCGACCCGAATCGGGTCGCGGCGGGGGGCGGGTCGGCGGGGGGCACCTCGCGGCCTTCGCCGGCATGGTCGAAGGGCAGGACGACCCCGACGACGACTTCTCGGTCTCGCCCAGGCCCGACGCCCTGATCCTGTTCAACCCGGTCATCGACAACGGCCCGAACGGCTGGGGCTATGCCCGGGTGAAGGGCCGCTACAAGGAGTTCTCCCCCGCCCACAACGTCGGCAAGGACGCCCCGCCCGCCATCATCTTCCTCGGGTCCGCGGACCGCCTGATCCCGGTCAAGACGATCGAGGACTTCCAGGCCGAAATGCGCAAGGAGGGCGTGCGCTGCGAGACGGTGATCTACCCCGACCAGCCCCACGGCTTCTTCAACAAGCCTCCCTACACGACCAAGACGCTGATCGAGGCCGACAAGTTCCTCGAGTCCCTCGGCTGGCTCAGCGGCCCGCCGACCCTCGAATCGCCCTGACGGAGTCGGCCAGGGGATGGCCCCGTCCCAGCGGAGGGCCGCCCCGCGCGACCTGGACGCGCATCGGCGATGTCCCGTGCGGACGAAGTCGATGTCGGATGTGAGAACAAGACGAAGTTTTCATGAACGAGGCGCAAAGGCCTGTTGCTCGATGGGGCCCGGGCCCGGCGGCGCCCGCATTTGAGGCCGAGGATCTCGCGGCGGAGGGGGCGCAGGCCGGTTCCTAAGAGGTTCGACGTCGCATATAATCGTCGCGGCGGGGGCGGGCCGCCGCATCGAGGCCCTCGAGATTATCCACAAATCATCCATTCAAGAACATGAAAGCTTCGTCGATCGCGGAACTCGTCGCCCGCCGGATCCCCGAGCATTCGCTCGAGCGGGAGTTCTATTCGGCGGAGGGCGTCTACGAAGCGGACCTGGAGGCGATCTGGAGGAAAGACTGGCTCTTCGCCGGGCACACCTGCCAGATCCCAAGGCCGGGCGACTACTTCCTCTTCGAGATGGACACCGAGTCGCTCGTCATCCTGCGGGACGACGAGGGCCGGGTCCGGGCCTTCCACAACCTCTGCCGACATCGCGGCTCCCTCCTCTGCGACCGGGCCGCCGGCCGGGCCAAGCAGCTCGTCTGCCCGTATCACCAGTGGGTCTACGCCAAGGACGGCTCGCTGATCGCCTCGCGCGGTATGCCCGACGACTTCGACCGCGCCTCGCACGGCCTGATCCCCGCGGCGGTCAGGGACGTGGCGGGCCTGATCTACGTCTCCCTGAACCCCGAGCCGACGAGCTTCGACGGCGCCTTCGAGGTGCTGGGGCACGCCGCGAGGCCCCAGGGGCTCGAGCGGGCGAAGGTGGCGGAGCGGGTCGACTACGAGGTGCCCGGCAACTGGAAGCTCGTCTGGGAGAACAACCGCGAGTGCTACCACTGCAACGTCAACCACCCGCAATACATCAAGGCCAACTTCGATCATTATAACTCCGACGACACGACCCCCGCGATCCGCCGCGAGCTGGACGCCTCTGTCGAGCGGGCCGAGCGGGCCTGGCGCGACGCGGGCCTGAGCCCGACGCACCGCAGCCAGGGGATGACCTCCTTCCCCGACGGGGACGTCTGGTACTCCGCGAACCGGACCGTCCTCGTCGACGGCTACGTCAGCGAGACCATGGACGGCCGGCAGGTCGCCCCGCTCATGGGGGATTACCGAAGCTCGGACGTCGGCACGCTCCGGATGCGGAGCCTCCCCAACTTCTGGAACCACTCGAGCTGCGACCACGCGGTGAGCACCCGGCTCCTCCCCGCTGGCCCGCAGAAGACCCTGGTCACGGTCTACTGGCTCGTCCACGAGGACGCCGAGGAGGGGCGGGACTATCGGCTCGACACCCTCCTGCCCTTCTGGCGGCTCACGTCCGAGCAGGACTGGGAGATCGTCAAGAACGCCCAGCGCGGGGTGAACTCGCGCGTCTACCGCCCCGGCCCGTACTCGCCGGCGAAGGAATACAACGTCGAGGCCTTCATGCGCTGGTACCTCCGCCGGCTGACGGCGGCCGGGCTGGCGGAGGACGCCCGATGAGGGCCGAGCCCCTCGCGGCGACGGCCGGGCCCCTCGCGGCGGCCAGGCTGAGGCGCGGGCAGTCCCTGACGATGATCCTGCTCATCGTCGGATACGGCGGCTATTACCTCTGCCGGTCGAACCTCTCGGTGGCGACGCCGCTGATGATGGACGACATCGCGGAGATGGGGGGGGACGGCGAGGCCTCGCGCGATCGCCTGGGGAAGATCGCCTCGCTCGGGACGCTCGCCTATGCGATCGGCAAATTCTTCAGCGGCGTGCTCGGCGACATCCAGGGGGGCCGGCGCAACTTCCTGACCGGGATGGGGGGGACGGTCGTCTTCACGGCCTTGCTGGCCGTCGGCCCCGGCTCGCCGCTCTTCGCCCTGAGCTGGCTCGGCAATCGCCTCGTGCAGTCGATGGGGTGGGTCGGAATCGTCAAGATCGCCAGCCGATGGTTCGACTTCCGGACGAGCGGCGGGGCGATGGCCGTCATCAGCCTCAGCTACCTCTTCGGCGACGCCGCCTCGAGGGCGTTCATGGGGGTCCTCATCCACTTCGGGATGGGATGGCGAGGTTTGTTCCTCACCTGCGCCGGGGTCCTGGCGGTCATCTTCGTCGCCTGCTCGAGGTATCTCAAGGAATCGCCCCGAGAGATCGGCGCGGACGAGGGGATGGCCAACCCCCTCAACATCTTCGGCCCCGAGGGGCAGGACGCCGAGCCGACCAGATACACCGCGCTGATCGCCTCCTTGCTGTCGAATCGGGCGTTCCTGTACGTCTGCCTGCTCTCGCTGACGACGACCTTGATGCGCGAGACGTTCAACACGTGGTCGCCGACCTACTTCAAGGAGGTCGTCCACCTCTCGGTTTGGGAGGCGGCGATCACCAGCGCACTCTTCCCGCTGGTGGGCGGGGTCTCGGTCCTCCTCGCCGGCTTCGCGAGCGACCGGCTCGGCCCCTATGGCCGTGCGGGCCTGCTGGTCCTGGGGCTCGCGACGACGGGCGTCGCGCTCTGGTTCCTGGGATGCCTGCCGGCGCGGGTCGGGAGCGCCTGGCCGATCTTCCTGGTGACGATGGTCGGGTTCCTGCTGATCGGCCCTTACTCGTACCTCGGCGGGGCGATCGCCCTCGACTTCGGCGGGAAGCGCGGGAGCTCGACCGCCTGCGGGATCATCGACGGCACCGGCTATCTGGCGGCCGTCCTGGCCGGCGACGGCATCGCCCGCGCCGTCAAGGGGATGGGCTGGGGGATGACCTTCTCGTGGCTCGCCATCACCTCTTGGGCCTCGAGCCTCGTCGCCTGCCTGCTCCTCTGGGAGCTCTATCGCAAGAGGAACGCCCGGGGCCGATCGGCGCCCGACCGGCCCTGACTCCGGCTTTTCTCCCGGAAATGCGGGCTCACTCGCCTGCCGACGGCGAGGCGCAGGTGCTCTCGCGGACGATGAGCCGGCCGGGCACGACCACATGGACGGGGGGCGTCCGTGGCTTCTTGATGCGCTCATACATCATCCGGAGCGCGTGCTGGGCGATGCGCTCGGCGTCGAGCGCGTAGGTCGTCACGCCGACCGAGAACGAGTTGCCGATCGGGAGGTCGTCGAAGCCGGCCACGGCGACGTCGTGCGGGATGCGCCTGCCCCTCGCGAGCAGCTCGACGATCAGGCCGATCGCCGTGATGTCCTGGAAGCAGATGATCCCGTCGATGCCGTCCTCGACGATCTGGTCGGCCAGCAGGCTGTACGCCTTCTTGCCGGGCAGGTCGTGGCGGAACTCGAGGACGTGGGGCGCCCTCGGCCTGGCGTCGGGCGAGTCGGTGTCCCCCCCCTTGAACTGGGCGAAGAGGTAGCCGGCGAGGCGGTCGTTATGGCTGCTCGTGGAACAGCCCCTGACGAACGCGATCTTCCGCCGCCCGATCTCCTGGAGGTGCTCCGCCAGGCGCTGGCCGCCGCCGACGTCATCGGGGCCGACCAGGTCGCACTCCAGCTCGCGCGAGTCCCCCCGCAGGTTCCGCTCGATGAGGACGACCGGCAGGCCTGCGTCCCGGCAGTGGGCGAGGAGCATCCTGTCTCGCTCCATGCTCTCGACGCTGATCCGGGAGGGGAGGAAGAAGAGCCCCTTGATCCCCGCCCCGATCGCGTGCTTGACCTGCCTGGCGATGTCGCGCGAGGTGATCGCATTCTCGAGGTTGATCGCGTCCGCGGCGAACGAAAACCCCTCGCGGCGGGCGAGCGCCTCGAAACCGGACAGGGTGATCGAGTAGGATGCATTCTGCCAGGGGCCCGGCGTGACGCAGAAGCAGAGCGCCCAAGGATGGCCAGACTTCTCGACGCCGTCGACCAGGTAGCTGCCCGAACGCTCGACGCTGGTGATGATCCCCTTGTCCCGCAAGACCTGGAGGGCGCGCGAGGCCGTGGCCACCGAGACCTTGTATTCGTCGGCGATCTCCCGGACGGCGGGCATCCGCTGGTCGCCGCGCCAACGCCCGGCCGAGATCCTCGCCTCGATTTCCTTGGAAACCTCGAGATATTTAGGCATTTCGGTTGAAGGCATCGCGTCTCCTCGGGAGAGCCGGGTCGCCCTCGCCTGATCTCGATCCGACGAATTCATCGACAGGCTCAACACGCCGACGCGAGCGGATTCGCGCGGTTTCCGCGGTGGGGGGATGAGGTCGGGCCGCGGCTCGATGAGCGGGCCAATCGTCCGGCCGGGCTCTCGGGGGAACATAGTCCGGGGCAGTTGTTATGAAACTGTATGAAACAGCATTCGGAAATTGATGCGCTTTGTCTAGACCCGCTGAACGGCCTTCATCGAAAATTCACGGCGTCGACTCTTGCTTGTTTCGGAGACGCCCGTACCATGTTCTGGTAGAATCAGAAGTCCATCGTTGTCTCAGACAGTGCGATGGCTTTTTGCAGTCCGATCGACCGCCCCCACGCCGATTCGCCTCGCCCCATGCCCGTCGTCCCGGAGTTCGGGCATGGACGTAAGTCGCCCTCCCCCCGCACCGATCGCGGCCATGTAGGACGAGGTCCCGCGATCGGACGCCTCAGATGCGTACCGGATTGATTGTTCTCCCCGGTGCAGGACGTCGCCTCGCTATCTTCTCTTCCGTATCCATCGGAGTTCCTGGAATGCTTGCTCCTGCCCGACGAGCCGCCTCGAGACGCGGGTTCACCCTGATCGAGCTGCTGGTCGTGATCGCCATCATCGCGATCCTCATCGCCCTGTTGCTCCCCGCCGTGCAGTCGGCCCGCGAGGCGGCCCGCCGCGCCCAATGCACCAACAATCTCAAGCAGATCGGCCTGGCCATGGCGAACTATGCGGACGTCAACGGGACGACGCCGCTGCACCAGTACCGCAACTTCAGCAAGGGCTCCGGGAGCCACTCCTTCCTCTGCGGGCTCATGGCCTTCATGGAAGGCGGGACGATGTACAACTCGATCAACTTCTCCTATACCGATCAATGGGTCTATAGCGGCCCCCTGAGCGGCCCGGACCCCACGGACTACACCGTCAACAAGTCGAGCGTCGCCACGTTCCTCTGCCCGTCCGACGGCGTCACCAACACCTGCTCGGGCGACCCGACCTGCACGTATCGCCCCGGCAACTTCAACTACGTCGGGAACACGGGGCACCCGCGGAACATCCTGCTCCCCGGCGACTCCCCCAACGGCGGCAACGTCCCGCAATTGACCGGCATCATCTCGATGGCGAAGATGGGCGAGGTCTGCACGTCCTCGGCCAAGAACGCGTCGGCCGACGTGAACGTGACCTACGCCAGCATCACCGACGGCACGTCCAACACCGCCGCCCTGAGCGAGTCGCTGATCAACGACGGCTCGGGCAACATGGCCGACAAGCGGCGCAACCTCGGCTACACGAACGCCGCCCTGGTCGAGGCCACCGACGTCCCCGCCCTGGCGGTCGTCCAGGACGGCCTCTCCGGCTGGGTCAACTGGCCCGCCTGGGGCTATTACAAGGGCCTGACCTGGGCCTATACCGACGCCTGGGAGAAGCACGTCTACGCCCACCTGCTCCCCCCGAATTCCCCGCCGATCGTCACCTACAACTCCGACACCTTCCGATGCAGCGAAGGCGACGGCGCCATGAACCCGACCAGCAACCACCCCGGGGGGGTCAACGTCGCGTTCATGGACGGCTCGGTCCACTTCATCAAGAACTCGGTGAACCTGCAGGTCTGGTGGTTCCTGGGAACCCGGGGCCGCGGCGAGATCATCTCCTCCGACGCGTTCTGACCGGCAAGGCCTACTCTCTCGCGATTCCGACGACGGGCGACCGTCATCTCGAAGCGTTCGCGCCCTGCCGGGAGGCTCGGATCCCCCGCCAGCGACGCCCCCGCCCCGAGATGACGGTCGCCCCCTTCCACTCCCAGCCCAGCGTCACTCCGAAGGATCCCCGCCCATGCGGACCGCCCTCCTGACAGCCTGCCTCCTGGCGCTCTTCAGCGCCGGATGCGGGAACACGGTCGAACCCGACCCCGCTTCGAAGTACACCCCGGACTCGCTCGCCCAGGTCCTGATCTTCCGGGCCCGCGACATGACCCCCTCGGCCAGGAAGACGCCGAAGGCGACGACCAAGAAGGCCTCCCCCGAGGAGCAGACGAAGGCGGCGACCACCCAGACCAAGAAGGCCTTCGCCGCGACGATCGACGACGTCGTGGACGAGACCGTGGAGAAGTTCTCGCTCGTGCCCGGGATGACGAAATCCGAGGTCTTCAGCAAGGTCCGCGCGAAGGTCTCCGCCGACGCCTCGCTCTCCGAGCCGGTCAAGAAGAACCTGCTCGAGGCCCTCGACGCGTCCAACCAGGAGAAGTGAGCCGACGCCGACGATCATCGCCTAGCTGACGGCCCGGCGAGCCCTGGGCAGGAGGAAGCTCAGGTGGTGGGCGCAGTGGATCAGTTGCGCCTGCTTCGAGGTCTCGGCGTCCAGCTCGCCGAGGAGCGGCGAGGGGTGGAACGGCCCCTCGTGGTTGCGGAACCGGGCGATGGCCTGGCGCAACTCCGCGATCGCCGCCGACTCATCGATCCCCGGCGGGGGGACGGACGCGGGGAGCGTCGGGCTCCCGCCGGGCATGGTCCTCTGCTCGAGGACTTTCCGGAACATCCGAGGCGCAACCGTGTTCCGAACCAGCGCGAGCATGAGGCGGATCGGCAGCGGGGCCGGCGGGAAGCCGTCGAGCGGGTAACGCATCCAGTCCGCCAGGTGCTTGCAGGTCTGGGCGAGGTCCCAGTTGCCGACGCGATCGTAACCGCCGGCCGCCAGCGAATCGACGTCGTGCAGCACCGCGTCGAACTCGCGGAAGTCCAGCTCTCGGCGCGAGGGTGTCTCTCCCACGATCCCGATCCTTTCCCTGTCCCAACCCCTCCCCGGGTTCATGCCGTCGCCCTCCCCTCCGCCTCGCGGCCTGGCCGCGTCCGGCTTCGGATTTGAGAAGGGCGAGGCCGTCCGATGCGGGGGGGGCGCGTCATTGACGGTCCACGAAACTCCGAGGCCGGCCATTCTGCTCGGGACTTCGGCGGCGGTCAAGGAGGAATGAAGCCAGGTGTTGTTCGTTGATATCTGTATCATCGAGATTTGAAGTAACGAATAATTGATTGGCTCGTTCGGGGCGATCCGGTTCTTTCGGCATGAGCCTCGCGTCCGACGCAATCCTCCTTTTTGTCCGCATCGCTATCGCCGGGAGCTCGCGCCAACGTCGAGCCGGCGAGTTTGCGCGAATAGGGCGGAGGTGGCGATCACGCGGGCTTTTGCGATCGGGGAGTGCTCGTCGCTTTGAAATGATGATATCGGAGGATGATTCCTTCTCTCACATTCCTTCGGCAAATCCGATTCGTCGCGTCCCCCCGGCAAATTCGGCCCATCCACGCCGGAATCGTCGCGTTATCGAGATTTTGCGGCGTCGCGGCGGCGAAATCGCGCCTCGAGGCCGCGAGCCGCCGGATCCGCGAGGTAGACTCCCATGGGGGAACTTTCACGGATTGGATGGTGGAGGAAGAGATGTCCACGCTTCAACGCCAAGGCTGGATCGTCGGCACGGTCGCCGCGATCGCCCTGCTCTCGCCGAATTTCGTCCACGCGCAGTATCGCTGGATGGGGCCGGACCACTACCTCGACCCGCATCCTAATCGGGACCCGGGCGGGCTCTATAATGTCATCATCAACGGGGCGTTCATCGAGCGGAAGACCGCGGATAAGGCCGCACATCGCATCGAGAGGCTGCAGGAAAAGCTCAACGTCGACGCCCAGCGCGGCGACGGTGCTGCCGCCGAGCGCGATGCCTTCCGGATCGAGAAGAACCGATATCGCATCCTGGTCAACGAATGGTTGATCCAGAAGAACCTGTATGACTGCCCCGGCCCTGCCCCGCGCTCGGTCGATCTCGACCCGATCACGTGCGCCGTCCTCGCGCAGTACTACCAGCCCGGCAGCACGATCGGCCAGCCGACTCCGTGGGCCCCTCGGCAGATGATCACCCCGTCGGGGCCGTTCCCGCCCCCCGTGGTGATCCCCCCGCCGGCGGACCTTCCTCCGACGATGGCCCCTCCCATCGGCATTCCGGCGGGGCCGACCCCGCCTGCGGACAATCTCCCGCCGGACATTCAACCGCCGCCCCCCCCGCCGACCACCCCCCCGCCCGCGCCCCCGACGACCGCCTCCCCGTTGATGCCGGTCACGATCATCAACTCCGGGCCCGCCGGCGACGCGGTCGCGTTTGACATCGACGGCGTCGCCCATGAGGCCCCGGCCGGCTCGAAGCAGGAGCTCTCCGTGGCCCCCGGCTCGAAGATCGCCTACGACGCCGGCGGCTCGCTCGGCCAGCGCCGCTACAACGTCTCGCCCGGCGTCTACGAGTTCCGCTCGACCGCCGAGGGCGTCGCCCTCTACAAGCTCGCCAAGAAGGACTGAGCCCCCTCCGCTCAAAGGCCCTTTCTCGCTCGCCGTCGACTCGATCAGCCTGGCCGAGCCCCCCTCTCGGCCAGGGCCTGACCTCCCGCCAGAGAATCCTCCCGCCCCGCCCACGCCCCGATCCGTTTCAGATCCGGCAATAGACGCCGCAGAAGAAGGTTTGCGAAGAACTTCAGGGTGGCGTGTGCGTCTCCCGGGCCTCCCGCACGAGTAGCCGGTCGACCAGCGTCGAGGCCCCTCCCCCACATCGATGATCCGCCCCCACCCCGGCAGGCGCGACGGGTCGAATCAGCTCGAGCGAGAGCCGAGGCTCCTCCTGATGCCAGCTCACCCCCGTCTCCGGCTTGCTGGCGTAGACCTCCTCCCAGTGCTCTTTTCGCGCCGACCTGTCCAAGGATGATCGCTCCCCCTGGGCCTCCGACCCTCTCGCCCGGATGACTATAATGAAGGGGACCCGCCCTGCGTGAGGTTCGGGCTGGTCCTTGCCATTCTGGCCCGGGCGGCACTCGAGCAAAACGCCCTGTCTTCGACCGGAGACGCGAGTTGATGAGCGTGGAGGAGGCGAACCGCACCCTATCCTTCGGGCTGGTCGTGCTGATCTGGATGGTGCAGTTGATCATCTACCCCGCGTTCGCGGACATCGCGGCCGACCGGTTCGCCCGCTGGCATGCCGGGTACACCCGGGCCATCTCCCGGATCGTCGTCCCGCTGATGTTCGCCCAGCTCGCCGCGACGGGCTGGCTCCTGGTCTCGAGGCCGACCCTCTGGCACGGCCTCTCCGCCGGCATGGTCGCTGTGGCGTGGGTCGCCACCTTCGCCCTGGCCGTCCCGGCCCATGACGGGCTCCGCGATTCCGGCCAGGACGAGGCCGTGCTGCGACGCCTCCTCGAGGCGAACTGGATCCGGACCGCCGCGTGGACCCTGGCCTTCCTCGGCACGCTACCGCGCTGATCGCGGCGCCGACTGCGGGGTCGTCTCTACAAGAGGCGATCCCGTGCACGGATATATCGGTTGAGATATGCGGCCGATTCGGCGGATTGGGCCGGGTTCGAGGGCGGTGCGATTTGGCGTGGCGGCTTATCGGCTCAAGGCCCGGCCCGGCGGGCGAGCGCTTCCTTGGTCTGCTCGATCGCCTCCTCGATCCAGGCGCGGATCTCCGGGTCGGGCTCTCGGTCGCGGGCCGACTTGAGCGACAGGAGCGCTTCCGAGGAGGCGAGCGTGACGAGGCCGTCGAGGGCCTCCTTCCAGACGCGAGGGTCGGTGTCCCGGAGGGCGCCGGCGAAGAAGGGGATCGTCGAGGGTTGGCGGTGCTGCCCGATCGCCTGGAGGATCAGCTCGCGGATCTCGGGGTCGGCCTCGTTGGCGAAGGCCGACTGCATGGCCGGGAGGGCGTCGTGGGGGAGTGCGCGGAGGCGATGGAAGGCGTTCTCGACGTCACCGGCCCTCGCCCTCTCCAGGTAATAGTCCACGATCTCCATATCCCGACATCCCCCAGTTGCGGTTCCCGGCCTCGGAGATATTTGTTATAGCGAGGACCTCTCGCGACCCGGCGCGTGCTTCCCCGGGATTGCCAGGGTTTTCACGACCGAGACGATCCGGCCCCGCGATCCGGCAATGTCGCACTTTTTTCCGTTTTTCGTTTGACGGCTTACAAATGTACGCTACATTGGCTTACAAATGTACGCAGAGGATACGCGGGATGTTCAAGAGGTCTGGACCGCCCAGGTCGGAACTCGAGATCGCCCGGATCGTCTGGGAGCTGGGCGGCGCGACGGTGCGCCAGGTTGTTGATGCCCTGCCCCGGGATCGCGGGCTCGACTTCAAGACGGTGCAGACCTATCTGCGCCGGCTCGAGGCGAAGGGCTATCTCGAGACGCACCGCGAGGGCCGCAGCAACGTATATAAGCCGGCGGTCCGCTCCGGCCAGGTGATCGGCGCGATGATGGACGACCTGCTCGAGCGGCTGTTCGACGGGCAGGTGCTCCCGCTCTTCCATCACCTGGTGAACGACCGCGGCCTGTCCGAATCGGAGATCCGCGAGCTTCGTCGGATGCTGGATCGACTCGAGGATGAATCGAAATGAACGTCGACGTCGACGTCCTGGCCCGCCTGGCCTGGGGGCAGATCTGGCAGGTCGCCATCGTGGCCCTCGCGGTCGGGGCCCTGGCCGGGGCCTTCTGCCGCGACCGCCCCGCGATGGCCTACGCCCTCTGGATGCTCGTCGTCGTCAAGTCGGTGACGCCCCCGATCCTGAGCAGCCCCACGAGCCCGTTCAGCTGGATCCAGGCGAGCCGGACCTCGACCTTGCGGGACGCCGACGCCAGGCCGTCGTGGGCCTCGAGCCCCGGGATCGACGCGGACGAGAACCCGGCCGAACGCGAGTCCCAGGTTGGGGCCGCCGGGCCGGAGCCGGGGGCACGGGCCCGGGTCGGCTGGCTGCTCGCGGCCTGGCCCATCGGGACCATGATCGGTTCGGCCTACGTGGCGGTCAGCTACTGGTCGTGCTTGAAGGTCCTGCTCAGGTCGAGCGTCCCCACCGACGATTCCCACGCCGCGATGCTGAGGGATCTGGTGGCGAAGCTGGGCATCCGGGGCGACGTCCGCCTGATCACGACCTCAAGGCCGATCGGGCCGGCGGTGTTCGGCTCGCTGCGTCCCTCGATCTTGCTGCCGGTGCCCGTGCTCGGGGAGGCCAGGCCCGAGGAGGTGGAGCTGATCCTCGCGCACGAGCTGATCCACATCAGGCGGGGGGATGTCCTGGCCGGAAAGCTCCAGCTCGCCTCGATGCTCGTCTGGTGGTTCAACCCCCTGCTCTGGTGGGCGAATCGCGAGGCGAGCCGGGCCCGCGAGCGTTGCTGCGACGAGGACGTGGTCTCTCGGGTCGGCTGCACGCCGGGGCTTTATGCGAGGACCTTGCTGCGGGTCCTCGAGCAGAAGGGGCGGCTCCGATCGCCGATCTCCTTCCCGGGCGTCCGCGCGATGGAGGTCACCGCGACCCGGCTCGAGTCGATCATGCGGTCCGCTAAGGGCGGGGGACGGCCGAGCCGCCGGGGGCCGTGGGCTGCGTTCGCGGCCGGGGCGGTCGTCTGCCTGCCGGGAGCCGGTATGCCCCTCGACGTCGGCGCCCGGCCGGTGGACCTCGAGGCGTCGACGGCCGCGGCCGCGGAGATCGCGAGGATGCAGGGGGCGTGGCGGGTCGTCCACCACGAGTACTCGGGGAAGGTCGAGACCGAGGTGAAGGGCCTCCTGAATTCGATCGAAAAGGATCGGTGGCACCGTCCCAACCGAAGGACTTCGGAGTATCAATTGCAGGTGGACCCCGGCCGCGAACCCAAGCGGGTCGACCTCTCGGCGAAGCGTCTCGGGCACGGGACGCTCAAGGGGATCTATCGGCTGGAAGGGGACAGGCTGTTCCTCTGCTACGCCTACGGCCCCGAGTTGCCGAGGCCGACCGAATTCAGGACCACGGAGGGGGACGCGATTTATCTCTACATCCTCGAGCGTGCCGAGCCGGCCACGCCGGCGCCGCCGCCCCCGGCGGAATCCGGGCGCCGGCGGGGGCGAATCCGAAGGCTCCCGCCGGATTCGCGGCAGGCATGATGACGCAGGGGGCCGGCCCGGCAGGACGACCGGGCGGCCTCCGCGGCTCGCGACGGAGCGAGTCTCGACGCCGAAAGATCAGTGAATCACATGAATATCAAGAACATTCGCATGTCGCCGACCACGAGGTATCGCACGCCGAGCGATTCGGTGGCGGGCCTGTTCAAGGCCGACGTCGATCGCGTGGAATGCCAGGCCGAGTCGCCCCGCGTGTCCCAGGCGCGGGGCATCCGTGATGCGGGCGGCAGGGGCGATAAGCCGGTGAGGATCCTCGTCGTCTGCGAACGCCCGCAGGCCGCCCGGAAGATCCAGAACAGCCTGGCGATGCTCGGGCACGAGGTGCTCGTCGCGAGGTCGGGCGAGGAGGCCTGGGGGCACATCGTCAAGGAGGCTCGCCACGTCGTGATCGCGGACCGGGCCCTGCCCGACATGGACGGGCTGGAGCTGCTCCGGATGGTCCGGGCCCATCGTCGCAGCTGCGACACGTACAACATCCTCGTGACCGCGAAGCTCGGCCGCGAGGATCGCCTCGAGGCCTTCGCCGCCGGGGCCGACGACATCCTGGCCAGGCCCGCCGACCCCGACCTCCTCGCCGCCCGCCTCGAGAGCGTGCGCCGGATCTGCTCCGCCAGGGACGTGCTGGCCCGCGAGAACTCCGAGCTGACGATGCTGGCCGCGATCGACGAGCTGACCGGGGTGATGAACCGGCGCCGGTTCCACGAGGAGCTCGACCGGAGCTTCGCCCGGAGCCGATCCGACGCATCGGGGCCCGATCTCGAGCCGCTCTCGCTCGTCATGATCGACGTGGACCGCTTCAAGGCCTACAACGACGACTTCGGCCACACGGCGGGGGACCGCGTCCTGTGCGAGGTCGCGGGCCTGCTCGCGAGGGCCGTGCGGAAGCAGGACCTCGTCGCCCGCTACGGCGGCGAGGAGTTCGCCCTGCTGTTCCCCTCCACCCCGGTCGAGGCGGCCATGAGCATCGCCGAGGCGATCCGAGAGTCCATAGAGCGGCACGCCTGGCCGCATCGGGGCGTGACCGCCAGCTTCGGGGTCTCCGCCGCGGGGGGCTCGACCCCGACCTGTGACTCGCTCGTCAGGCTCGCCGACCGGGCCCTCTACGCCTCCAAGCAGGCCGGACGCAATCGCGTCACCCTCTGCCTCGGGGCCTGACCCGGGACCCGGCCACGCTCGCCTGGCCACGGGCGCCTGTTGAATTGTTCCCGAAGCTCTTTTTCTCTAGAATGATGGGGCGAAACCATTCGAGGCTCGGCTCCGTTGGGAAATTGAGAAGGCAGGATTCATTCATATGGGACGGATCTTCGAGAAGCGCAAAGCGTCGATCTTCAAAACCGCCGCTCAGAAATCCAAGCTCTACTCCAAGTTCGGCAGGCAGTTGTACATGGCGGCCAAGAACGGAGTGCCCGACCCGGATGCCAATCCGACGCTGCGCAGCCTCGTCGAGAAAGCCAAGCGCGAGAACGTGGCGAGCCATGTGATCGAGAAGGCGATCCAGAAGGCGGCCGGCACGGGGGGCGAGGACTTCCAGGCCGCCCGTTATGAGGGGTTCGGCCCCGGCGGCTCCCTGCTCATCGTCGATTGCCTGACCGACAACAGCACGCGCACCATCTCCGACGTCCGCAGCTGCTTCAACAAGACCGGGTCCAAGCTGTCCGCCAATGGCTCCGTCGTGATGTCCTTCGACCACCTGGCGGTGCTCTCGTTCCAGGGGAGCGACGAGGAGAAGGTGATCGAGGCGATGTTCGCCGCGGACGTCGCCGTCGAGGAGGTCGAGAGCGAGGAGGGTACCATCACGATCTTCGCCCCTCCGGCCGAGTTCTACAAGGCGAAGACGGCCTTGCTCGAAGCGTTCCCCGGCGTCGAGCTCGAAATCCAGGAAATCCGATTTCTCCCGCAGGCGAGCAAGTCTCTCAACGCGGAAGATCTGGGCGTGTTCGAGAAATTGCTGGGCATGCTCCACGATTGCGATGACGTCCAGGAAATCTACCACGACGTCGTCCTCCCCGGCTAATCCGCGCCCGGTCCGGCCCCCGAAGTTATGCTTCGATTGAAAGTCTCCCCATCGCCTGGCATGAACACAACCTGATCGAATGGCGGTCTGCCCGGGGGGTTATTCGACGGGCAGGTTGCCGGTGAAGAAGTCGACCACGAACCGGGAGATGTCGGAGTTGTGGCGGAGCTCGGAGAACCTGGCCTCTTCCTCGGCGGCGGAGAGGCTTCGGGGGAAGAGGTCGGTCTCGTAGGCGAGGACTGCGGATTCGGGGTCATCGGGGGCGGCGGCGATGGCCCGGCCGAGCTGGGCGCCGTCGAACATGGCGAGGTTGGCCCCTTCGCCGTTCGGGGGCATCAGGTGCGCGGCGTCGCCGAGCAGCGTCACGCCGGGGCGGTGGTCCCAGCGGTGGCCGACGGGGAGCGTGTGGATCGGGCGGATCACGGGGTCGGTCTCGCCCAGGGAGATGAGCCGCGTCAAGGCCGGGGACCAGCCTTCGAACTCCTCGGCGATGAGGGCCAGGGCCCTCGCGCGATCGGTGGTGTCGATGCCGTCGATCCACTGCTTCGGTTTGCTCAATTCCACGTAGGTATGAAGCACGCCCTTCGGCTCGCAGTGCGCGAAGATGAACTTGCCCGGCGAGATCGCCATCAGAGAGCCGCCGCCCACGACGTCGGCGCTGGCCTTGTTGCGGGTGTCGCCGTCGAACAGGTATGTTTCAGCGAATAACGTGCCGACGTAAGTGGGCTTCGACTCGGAGACGAGCGGGCGGACCCTCGACCAGGCGCCGTCGGCTCCGACGAGGAGGCCGGTCGTCGTTGTGGAGCCGTCGGTGAAGGCCAGCGTATGCTTGCCATCGCCGGGCGCGGTCACGCCCGCGAGCTTGCGGCCCCAGCGGATCGCGTCGGGGGGGAGGGATTCGATCAGGATCCGGCGGAGCTCGCCTCGAGGGACCTCGGGGCGCCCCCCCTTGCCGTCGTCGGGCTTGGCGAAGAGGACGTTGCCGTCCTTGTCGAGCACGCGCAGTTCCTGGCCGCCTGCGTGGATGATCCCGAGGAACTCGTCATAGAGCCCCGCCGCCCTGAGCGCGGCCTGGCCATCGTGTTCGTGGATGTCGAGCAAGCCCCCCTGCCCTCGGGCCTTCGGCGAGGCATCCGCCTCATAAACGGTCGCGGCGATGCCGTGGACGTGCAGGACCCGGGCGAGTACCAAGCCGCCGAGCCCTGCGCCGATGATCGCGATTGGCGTATCCATCCTGATCCCTCACGAGTTCGATTCCGCCGACAACTCCCGGTCGGAATAAGGCCGTCCTGCTGGGTTGGACGATACCCCGGCGCCTTCGCGGCGACATCAGGGGATTTCGCCAACTTATATCGAAAACCAGCCATCAGCCTGGCCGCCGTCTTCGACGGCCTCAGTCATCCGTCGGACTCCAGGTCGCGAAGGGTCGGTGTCCGCCTCTCCTTCGCCCATGGGACGGGCACCTTCTGGTGCCTACGTCCCCAAAACGTAACTACTTGATGGTTATGGGATAAGGGCCTACAGTTCCCGGTGAGCAAGAGATCCGGTCGGGGCGAAGGTGAATTCCCCGGCGGGTTCGATCTTTGGGGCGAGAGCAAGGACAGGAACTCGGAATGGCCGGACTTTTCGATAGCTACGACCTCAAAGGCGTGACGCTGCGTAACCGCACGGTCGTCTCGCCCATGTGCCAGTACATGGCGACCGACGGCGAGATCAACGACTGGCACCGCGTGCATTACTCGTCGTTCGCCCGCGGCGGGGCGGGATTGGTCATCGTCGAGGCCACGGCGGTTTCTCCCGAAGGGCGGATCACCTGGGGGGACCTCGGCCTCTGGAACGACCGCCAGGCCGAACGGCTGGCGCCCCTGGCCCGCGACATCAAGCACTGGGGCTCCGCGGCGGGCATCCAGATCGCCCATGCCGGGCGGAAGGCGTCGGCCAATCGACCCTGGGAAGGCGATAATCACATCCCGCTCGGCGAGCCGAACTCGTGGGAGACCATCGCGCCCTCGCCGGTCGCCTTCGGCGGCAACCTCCTGCCGCGAGTCCCGAGGGAAATGACGCCGGACGACATCGCCCGCGTGCAGGCCGACACCGTCGCCGCGGCGGTGCGGGCGCGAGACGCCGGGTTCGACTGGCTGCAGCTCCACATGGCCCACGGCTACCTGGCCCAGAACTTCTTCTCGCCGATCTCGAACCGTCGCACCGACCGTTACGGCGGCTCCGCCGAGAACCGGGCCCGCTACCTCCTGGAGACGTTCGTGGCCGTCCGCAAGGTCTGGCCCCAGGACCGGCCGCTTCAAGTGCGGCTGGGCGTCGTCGAGTTCGACGGCGACGACGAGCGGTTCTTCGCCGAGAGCGTCGCCCTGCTCCGGCAGATGAAGCGCGAGGGCCTGGACAGCGTGGACGTGTCCCTCGGCTTCAACACGCCGGACGCCAGCATCCCCTGGGGGGCCAACTTCATGGGCGAGATCGCCCAGCGCGTGCGGCGTGAGACGGGCCTCCCGACCACCACGAGCTGGTACATCTCCGAGCCCAAAGATGCCGAAGCGTTGGTCCGCGATGAGAAGGTCGATTTCGTCTCGCTCGCCCGCCCGTTCCTGGCCAATCCCCATTGGACGCATCGCGCGGCCAGGGAACTCGGCGTCGAGAACCCCGACTGGAACACCCTGCCGGCGGCCTACGCCCACTGGCTGGCGAGATATCGCTGAGCCGGTCCGGGAACTGGCCTCGAATCGACCCGACATGTGACTGTCATGATGATGACGCGTGCCGGGCCCCGCGCGCGTCGATTAAGTCGATTAATGTTTGTATTTATCAAAATTTGATTGATTGAAACGCGGCGGCATCCGGGGATGGTTGAAACGAATCCACGATTTCGCCGAAAGGCGGCAGCACTCAGGGCCACGGTGCCGGCTGTCTCGAGTCGCCTGAATCGTGCGTTGCATCGGAGCAGCGGTCTGAAGTTGGGCGGGATTTCCCCGTCGTTGGCGGGCGATGCGTGCCCAACTCAAAATCCCCGAGCGAACGGCATGGCCCTGCGTGTATTGCAACACATCTATTTTTTTGGATGACTATCGGTCGGGCGGGCTGCTTCTAATCTCATTAACCGAATGGCACTTGCGGCACGAGTCCCGGGTGGAAGGTTGTCGGCCTTTGCGTCCGGATCGCGCGTCTTCGTCTCATGGGCCGGGGCTTGGTATCGCACCTGCTTTGAAGGTCGATCGGGCCACATGAGGGGGCGTCGCCAGACGCCTTCTTCCCCTCATGAGAATACCCGGTGTCGAGGCTTGGCCCTCAGCTTCCACCGCAGAGGCACCTCCGATGAAAGCGTCCGAGACTCTCAAGACTCTCCTGACAGGAAGCCGCCTGGCCCCGCTCGCGGCGATCGCCCTCGGGCTGAGCTGGGCCCCTTCGTCGGTGTGGGCCCAGGGCCCGCGATTCGGGCCGGCGAAGTCGGTGCAAGGCCGCGTGGAAAGCCTCACCACCGCCCCTAT
This sequence comes from Singulisphaera chitinilytica, assembly GCF_049331405.1. Lineage (NCBI taxonomy): Bacteria > Pseudomonadati > Planctomycetota > Planctomycetia > Isosphaerales > Isosphaeraceae > Singulisphaera > Singulisphaera chitinilytica. The sequence goes on along the minus strand of NZ_CP186276.1, from coordinate 130,258 downwards.
GGGCGAGGTGGACGGTGCCACGCTCGAGGACGGGACGCTCGTCCACTGGCCGCCTCATCTCGCGGATCGTTTCGCCTCCGTCGTGACCAAGGGTGACCGGATCAGCGTCGCCGGGCGGATGGAGACGGGACCTGAAGGGGACACGCATCTCGAGGCGCAGGCCGTCAGGAACCTCCGCACGAATGCCAGGGCCGAGAATGATCTCGGCCCCCCTCCCCGGCCTCCGGGCCCTGGCCGACGCGCCGGCGAGTTCGGGCCGATGGCCAGGCGTGGCCCGTCCAAGGTGGTCGAAGGTCGTATCCAGGACTACACGACCGCCCCGAGGGGCGAGGTGGACGGCGTCACCCTCGAAGGCGGGATGCTCGTCCACTGGCCCCCCCATCTCGCGGACCGGTTCACGAATGCGATCGGCCGGGGCGATCGCATCAGGGCGGACGGATGGATGGAAACCGGCCCGGCCGGGGACACGCATCTCGAGGTCCGCGCGGTGACGAACCTTGCCACGAATCGAGAAGTTAAGAGCGACCGAGCCGGCACCTCCGCGGATTTCGACGCGTCCCCCGGCCGGGACGATGATCTCCGGCGGCAAATCGAGGCGCTGGAAGACCGGATCGCGAGGCTCCAGGACGAGGTCCGACGCCTCCGGAACGAGCCGTGAAATGCCCTCGTCATCGGGAGACGCGGGCGTGCCCGCCTCTCCCGATCCTCCCCGGATATCGATCCGACGCTGGTCGACCGATCCAAAAGTTGCTAAACGCCGACCTCCCACCGAAGTCTTGACGGGCGACCGGAGCCAGGTGCCAAATAGCTTCGAGGGGAATGTACAAGGTCAGCGGATCACTCGACGCATGCCGATCTTTAAGGCTGATGACGAGCACCTCGATCCCGACTCGGTGCCGAGGCCGGTCATGGCGATGGGCGTGGCGATTGAGACGGCTCCCGATGCGTTCAAGATGGGGGCGCACCATCACCGCAAGGCGCAGCTCGTCTACTCGGCGCGGGGAACCTTGACATGCGATGTCGCCGACGGCCTCTGGATCGTCCCGCCGGGGTGCGCCCTCTGGATCCCGGGCGGGGCGCGGCACAGCGTCAAGGGCGTGGGAGACCTCGAGGTCTATTCCCTCTTCGTGGACACGGCCTCCGTCGCCGACCTGCCCGAGGCCTGCTGCACCGTCTCCGTCTCCCCGATGCTGCGCGAGATTCTACTCCGTTGCGCCGAGTTCCCCGCGCTCTACCCCGAGAACGGCCGGGAATCTCGGCTCGTGAGCGTGCTCCTCGACGAGCTCGCCGCCGCGCCGGTGGAGAAACTCCACCTGCCGATGCCCTCCGACGACCGCCTGCGAACCATCGCCGACGCGATGGCGAGCGAGCCCTCGGCCCGGGCGTCGATGCAAGACCTGGCCAATCGGGTCGGCGTCAGCGAGCGGACCCTGAGCCGTCTCGTCCTCCAGGAAACCGGCATGAGCTTCGGCCGTTGGCGGCAGCAGCTCCACATCAGCCTGGCCTTGCAATGGCTCTCCCAAGGGTTGTCCGTCCAGTCGGTCGCGATGGACCTCGGATATGAAAGCGCGAGCAGCTTCGTCTATATGTTCCGCAAGGCTTTGGGTTCATCCCCGGCGCGGTACATGACCGAGAGGCTTTCGGGATCGGCGAGTGATCCTGGATAGCGAGGCGGTGGGGAGGAGCCTCTCCAAGGACTCACCGCCCGAGGTCGTCGATGGGTTCGATTCGGGCGTGACTCGCCTCCCGCTGCGTTTCGCGCACCACGATGGGAACTGGTCTCCCAATCGCGGCCACCCTTGAGAATCGTATTCGCTGGGCGGACTGCGGCCGACGCCTCGGCCTTACAATCGCAGGCCGGGTCGGCGCGAACCAAAGGGTTAGGTCTTGCGTACGGGGTCGTAAGAGGCTTTATCTAGATGGTCTCCTCGCCGGGTCGCCCCGACGGGGAGCTTTCGGATACCGACAAGACTTCGGCCGTTGCCGTTAGCCAGGGTTGATCGGGGATCATGAGCGTCGACATCCAGCGGATCAAGGATCAGGTTCTCCAATATTCGGACCAGCTCGATCGGGTCAAGACCGAGGTCCGCAAGGTCCTGATCGGGCAGGACCAGATGCTCGAGCGGCTCCTCATCGCCCTCTTGACCGGCGGGCATGTGCTGCTCGAAGGGGTGCCGGGACTCGCCAAGACGACTGCCATCAAGGCGCTCGCGGCGGCCGTGCACTGCAAGTTCAACCGGATCCAGTTCACCCCCGACCTGCTGCCCGCCGACCTCATCGGCACCTTGATTTATAACCCGCGCGAGGGGGCCTTCAGCACCCGCAAGGGGCCGATCTTCGCGAATCTGATCCTGGCCGATGAGATCAACCGGGCCCCCTCCAAGGTGCAGTCGGCCTTGCTCGAGGCCATGCAGGAGCACCAGGTCACGATCGGCGACGAGTCGTACAAGCTCGAGGAGCCCTTCCTCGTGCTCGCGACCCAGAACCCGATCGAGCAGGAAGGGACGTACCCGCTCCCCGAGGCGCAGGTCGACCGCTTCATGCTCAAGGTGGTCGTCGGATACCCGACCCCCGCCGAGGAACGCAAGGTGATGGACGTGGCCCTCGACGGCCTGCGCCGGGAGGTCCAGCCGGTCCTCGAGCCCGAGCAACTCCTCGCGATGAAGGAAACGACCGCCTCGCTCTACCTCGACGACAAGGTGAAGGACTACGTCCTCGACATTGTCACCGCCACGAGGCACCCCGAGCGGTACAAGCTCGCCGACCTCAAGCCGCTGATCGAATATGGGGCCTCGCCGAGGGCCTCGATCAACCTCTGCCTGGCGGCGCGGGCCCACGCGTTCCTCGTCGGGCGGGCGTATGTGACCCCGCAGGATGTGAAGGATATCGCCGTCGACGTGCTCCGGCACCGGGTGCTCCTGACGTACGAGGCCGAGGCCGAGGAGACCACGCCCGACGTCGTCGTGGGCAAGATCCTCGAGTCGGTCCCCGTCCCCTGAGGCCCTCCCCTTTCGGCCCCTTGCTCCTGCTGACATCATGGCGAAGCGACAGCTTGAAGACGTCCTGAAAGAAGTCCGGCGGATCCAGATCGTCGCGCGCCGGCAGGTGAACGACCTGCTGGCCGGCGAGTACCTGAGCGTCTTCAAGGGGCGCGGGATGGAGTTCGACTCCGTCCGCGAATACGTCCCCGGGGATGAGATCCGCACCATCGACTGGAACGTCACCGCCCGCGCGGGGGCCCCGTTCGTCAAGACGTTCAGCGAGGAGCGCGAGCTGACCGTGATCCTGGCCGTCGACATCTCGGCGTCGGGCTCGTTCGGCTCGTCCCGCCTGAGCAAGATGGAGACCGCCGTGGAGGTGGCCGCCGTCCTGATGTTCACGGCGATCCGGAACCACGACAAGGTCGGCCTCCTCTTCTTCACCGACGAGGTCGTCAAGTACATCCCTCCGCGCAAGGGGCGGGCGAACGTCCTCCGCCTGATCCGCGAGCTGCTCTCCACCGAGCCGATCAAGGCTCCGACCGATATCTCCAAGGCCCTCGAGTACCTCGGGCGCGTCCAGCGCCGGCGCTGCGTGGTCTTCCTGATGAGCGACTTCCTCGGCCCCGATTGCTCGCGGGCTTTGGCCATCGCCAACCAGCGTCACGACTGCGTGGCCGTGACCATGTCCGACCCCCGCGAGTCGACCTTGCCCGACGTCGGTTTCCTCACCCTCCGCGACGCCGAGACCGACGAGCTCGTCGAGCTGGACACAAGGCACCCCCGCGTCCGCGCCCTCTTCGCCACGGCCGCCCGGGAGCGCGAGCAGAAGCTCGCCGGCTGGCTCCGCCGCGCCAGCGTCGACCGCCTCGACATCAGGACGGATCAGCCCTACGCCACGAGCCTCCAGCGCTTCTTCCGGATGCGGGAGCGGCAACGATGACCGCACGAACCTATATTCATGGGGCGATGTTCCTCCTTGTGATCGCGATCGCCGGCTGCGGCGGTCGAGGGAACGGCGGCGGCCAGGGAGACTCCATCGACCGCACCGCCGAAAAGGGTCCGGTCAAGCTCTTCGTCCGCGTCTCGCCCAGAGAGCCGAGGCTCTCCGACCTCCTCCAGATGGACGTGAGCGTCGAGTCTCAGCCCGGGGTCGAGATCAAGCCCCCGGCGTTCGGCCAGGCGGTGGGGGACTTCCTCGTCCGCGACTACACCGAACGACCCGCCGAGAGCGGCGACAAGAATAAGCGTCGGTTCCACTACGAGCTCGAGCCGACGCACGCCGGCAAGCACCTGATCCGATCCGTGGCCATCGAGTTCGCGGATAAGCGCCCCGGCCAGGACGGAAAGGGCGCGCCCACCCTGATCGAGACCGAGCCGCTCGAAGTGAACGTGACATCGGAGTTCGGCGAAGGGGCCCCGGACCTCGCGCGGCTCGCGCCGATGGTGCCGCCCCAGGCCGTCGCCTCGTCGTTGGCGCTCTGGTGGGTGGCAGGTGCGATCGGAGTGCTCGCAGTCGTGGCCTTGGTGCTAATCCGGCGTCGCAAGCGGAAACCGGTCGAGCCCCCTCGCAGAAGCCCCGAGGAGATCGCGCACGAGGCCCTCTCGCTCCTGCTCGCGGAAGACCTGCCGTCGAAGGGCCTCATCAAAGAGTTCTACCTGCGGCTGACGGGGATCGTCCGGCAGTATGTGGAAGGGACGACCGGGATCAGGGCCCCCGACCAGACGACGCAGGAATTCCTCCGCGACATCCGCTCGCGCGAGGTCTTCCCCGCCGAGCGGTCGATCCGCCTCGCCAATTTCCTGGAGTCGGCCGACCTGGTTAAATACGCGGGGCAGGTGCCGGAAGAGGGGCAGATCGAGCAGGCGATCGCCCGCGCCCGGGAGTTCGTCAACGCGGCGCCGGCCCAGGCCGAGGCCGTCGTCCTGGAAGCCACAGGAGCCGAGTCGACCCCGTGAACGCGTTCCGCCTCTACTCCTGGTTCTGGCTGATCCTCGCGCCGCTGGCGCTCGGCCTGCTCGCCTGGCGACGACGGTCGAACCAGCGGCCGGCCGCCATCTTCTCGAGCGTGAGCGACCTCAAGGGGCTCCCCATCACCCTCGCGCAGAGGATCCGGCGCGGCCTGCCCTACGCCTATGGGCTCGGCCTCTTCCTGGTCTTCGTCGCGCTGGCGAGGCCGCAGGCGGGGAAGGCCGAGTCGCGGATCGCCGGCCAGGGGATCGCGATCGAGATGGTGCTCGACGTCTCCGGCTCGATGGAGGCGATCGACTTCCAGCTCGAGGGCAAGGACGTGAGCCGGCTCGAGGCCGTGAAGCACGTCGTCGCCGACTTCGTGCTCGGCTCCAGGTCGACCGGGCTCTCGGGCAGGACGGACGACCTCGTGGGGCTCGTCGCCTTCGGCGGCTTCGCCGACAGCAAGTGCCCCCTGACCCTCGACCACGGCGCCCTCGTCGACATCGTGAAGGGGCTCGCGGTCCCGCGTCCGATCCGGGATAGCCAGGGGGAGGTCATCAACGCCGACAACCTCAAGGAGGAGCTGGCCACCGCCATCGGCGACGGCGTGGCCGTGGGCGTGGATCGGCTCCGGGGTGCGAAGGCCAAGAGCAAGGTCCTGATCCTCCTGACCGACGGCGACAACAACGCGGGGGTCGTCGACCCTCGCGAGGCGGCGAAGATCGCGGCCGAGTCGGGCATCCGGGTCTACACCATCGGCATCGGGCACAGCGGCACGGTGCCGATCCCTCAGGAAGACGACCTGGGCAACCGCATCCTGGTCCCCGCCGAGTTCCGGATCGACGAGGATTTGCTCCGCGAGATGGCCGAGACCGGGCACGGGAAGTACTTCCACGCGTCCGACTCCGAGGGCCTCGCGAACGTCTACGCCGAGATCGACCAGCTCGAGAAGAGCAAGTTCGAGGAGTCGAAGTTCTCCGAGTATCGCGAGCTCTTCCCCTGGTTCGCCGCGCCAGGGTTGGCCCTGATTCTGGTGGTCGGCCTGCTGTCGGAGACGAGGTTCCGATCGTTGCCCTAAGCGAGGGGTTTCGTCCGCGATGGAATGGCAGCATCCGCAATGGTTGTACCTGATCCTGCCGCTGGCCGCGGCCTGGCTGGGGCTCGCCCTGTACTCGAGGCGCAGGCGCCTGCGGGCGGCGTCGGCGTTCGTGGCCAGGCCCATGTGGCCCCGGATCCTCCCGGCCGACTCGCCGGGCCGGTTCTGGGTGAAGACCCTCTTGCGCGAGCTGGGGCTGGTGGCCGGGCTCGTCGCGCTGGCGGGCCCCCGGTTCGGGACGCAGTATGAGGAGGTCATCCCCAGGGGGAGCGACCTCTACGTGCTCATCGACGTCTCGCGGTCGATGCTCGCGGAGGATGTCCCCCCCAGCCGGCTCGGCCGCGCCAAATCCGACGTGGCCTCGCTCGTGAACCGGCTCGAAGGGGAACGCGTCGGCCTGATCGCCTTCGCCGGCCAGGCGGTCGTGAAGTGCCCGCTGACCGTCGACTACGACACCTTCCGCCGCTCGCTGGATGAGCTCGACCCCGAGAGCGCCCCGAGGGGGGGCACGGCGATCGGCGACGCCATCCGCAAGGCCCTCGAGGTCTTCCAGGCCCGCCCCGACCGCGACCAGGCGATCCTGCTCATCACCGACGGCGACGACCAGCAGTCGTACCCTCGCGAGGCCGCCGCAATCGCCGCCGAGCGGAACGTGACGATCTTCACCGTGGGCCTCGGCGACGCCGACCACGGCGCCCGGATCCCGCAAGGGGCCGCTGCAAAGTCGTACCTCGAATATCAGGGGCAGCAGGTCTGGAGCAAGCTCGACGGCTCCTTGTTGAAAGATATCGCGCTGAAGACATCGGGGATCTACGTCCCCGTCGGCACGCGAGCCTATGACCTCGGCGAGCTCTACACCAAGTATCTGCAAGGTCGCCGGGGCACCGACGACCAGGCGCAGACGCGGATCCGGCGCGCGGATCGGTTCCAGATCTTCCTCGCTTTGTCGCTGATCGCCCTCCTCGCCGACGCCCTGATCCGCCCCTATCGTCGGCTCACCGGGGCCTCGACGGCCGAGCCGGGTGCGGCGGCCGTCGAGGTTGAAGCGGAGTCAAAGACGTCTCGAGCCGTGGCGACCGTCGCGACCGCCCTGGCCTTGCTCGCGGCTCCGCAGATCGCCTCGGCGGCGAACCCGGCGGAGTCGGTCGGCGAGGGCTTGCGACTCTATTCCGGGGGGGATTACGCCAAGGCCAGCGACCGGTTCGCGGCGGCCCGCGAGCAGCTCGACCGCAAGGACGCGGCGCAGGCGGCGATCGCGGCGTTCGACCAGGCCTGCGCGGCGCACCGCAAGGGGGATGTGGGCCAGGCGAGGGAGCTCTACCTCAAGGCCGGCCTCGCTCGCGACCGCAAGATCGCCGCGTCGGCCCACTTCAACCTCGGCACGCTCTCGGCCGAGGAGGCCCGCAAGCTCGCGGGCGAGCAGCCGGAGGCCGTCCCGCCGGAGAAGCGCCCGGAGATCCTCGATCAACTGCGCGGAGCGGTGGCCTCGTTCCGGCACGCCCTCGAGCTCGAGCCGAACAACGCCTCGGCCCGCCGCGACATCGAGCTCGTCCGCCAGTGGGTCAAGTATTACGGCGACCGCTGGCACGCCTACGACCGCGAGAAGCGTCGGCAGGAGATGAACCTGCTCGCCTTCCTCGAGTTCCTCAACGAGGCCGAGACGGCCCTCTCCGAGACGGCCAGGCACCTCCCCGCCACGACCCCCGCCGACGCCTATCTCGAGCTCAAGCGGGCGCAGGACGAGCTGACGGAGGAGATCGGCCCGCTCAAGGAGAAGATCAAGGCCGAGCTTCAGCCACCGAGCGACGGCAAGGCTCCGCAGCCTAACGCGAGCGAGGCACAGAAGGGCGTCGAACTCCTCCAGGGGTGGGCGAACGCCGCCGGCCAGAAGATGCAGTCGGCCTCGCGGCAGCTCGAGAGCAAGCAGGGCGTCGCCGCGGCCGACGACCAGAAGGCGGCCGTCGAGGAGTTCGAGAAGATCTGGGAGGCCGTCATCCCCTTCCAGCCGCTCCTCGCCCGCGACCTCGCCGATCAGACGAAGATCGCCCAGGCTTTGGCCCCGCCGGCTGCTGCCTCCGAGGAGTCGGTCTCCAAGGATGGAGAGGATGCCGCGAAGGCCGCGCAGGGCTCGACGCCGACGATAGGCACCGAGGAGGAAGACCTCGCACCGCTGGCCAAGCTCCAGGAGCGGACCCAGCGCAGGACCCAACTCCTGGGCCTCAAGGCCGAGGCCGAGAAGCAGCGGCTGGAGTCTTCCCCGCCGCCGCCTCCGGTTCAGCCTCAGCCCAAGGGCAAGGATCAGGAGGCCGCCCCCAAAGGCCCCACCCCCGCCGAGTTGAAGGCGGGCTATGACAAGGCGATCGAGCTGGCCCCGAAGGCCGTCGAGCAGATGGGCCACGCCCTCAAGGCCCTCAAGCAGCCCGACCGCCAGGCCGCTTACCCCCCTGCCGAAGAGGCCCGCAAGATCCTCGAAGAGATCCAGAAGGCCCAGCCCAAGGACAAGGATCAGCAGGACCAGAAGAAGGACGACGAGCAGAAGAAGCAGGATCAGAAGAAGGACGACGAGCAGAAGAAGGACGACGAGCAGAAGAAGAAGGACCAGCAGAAAGACCAGTCCAAGAAAGATGAGCAGAAGAAGAAGGATCAACAAAAAGACCAATCCAAAAAAGATCAACAAAAAGACGAATCTCAATCCAAGAAAGATGAGCAGAAGAAAGACGAATCCAAGAAAGACGGATCCCAGAAAGACGAGAGCAAGAAGGACGAGAAAAAGGACCAGGGCTCCAGCAAGTCCGATGCGCAGCAGAAGAAGGAGCAGGCCTCGCGCGACCAGATCGAGTCGGTCCTGCGCAAGGTCCGCGAGCGGCAGCAGGAGAAGCGGGAGCGAGATCGGGTGATGATGAAGGTCCGCGGCCTGGGACGGGCGCCCGTGGAGAAGGACTGGTGATGCGAAGGACTCACGCTGCGACCGCAGCCCTGACGGTCATGCTCCTCGCCCTCCTCGGGGCCCCGACTCATGGAGCCGAGGAACCCGAGGTCGAGGTCGAGGCCGGCGCCTCCGAGGTCTTCACGGGCGAAAGTATCGATTACGTCATCGACGTCCGGAACGTGAAGACGCCCGCGGCGCCCGACCTCTCGGCGCTCCGCGAGGACTTCGACATCAAGTCCCTCGGCGACGAATCCCATAATCAATCGTCGACGCTCATCATCAACGGCCGGGTCATCCAGCAGGAGTCGTTCGGCCATTACTATCGCTATCGCCTGACGCCCAGGCGCGGCGGCGCCCTCACGATCCCCGCGCCGACGGTCACGGTGGACGGCAAGACGTACTCGGGGGGCGAGCTGACGCTGAAGGTCACGGCCCCGGAGACGCAGGACCTCGTCGTCGCCGAGATCAAGACGAGCCGCCGCCGCGTCTATCCGACCCAGCCGTTCGACGTGACCTTGCGCATCCTCGTCCGCCCGCTGCCGGACGACCCGGATCGCGACCCGCTGCGGGCCCTGGTCCGCAAGCCGCCGCACCTCGACGTGCCCTGGGTCGACCCGCCGACCGGCCTGACCGCCGACGACAAGTCGCAATGGCTCCAGGACCACCTCGCCCGCGACGGCATCGGATTCACGCTCAATGAATTCAAGCTGCGAAGCATGTCCTTCTTCGAAGGGCCCCCCTCGGCGGTCTTCCACCTCGCCGCCGGGCGGGAGAGTCGGCCGGGGCTCGACGGCAAACCCATCAACTACTTCGCCTACGAGTTGAAGCGCACCTTCACGGCCGAGGCCTCGGGGACCTTCACCTTCGGCGCCGCACTCATCAAGGGGCGGTTCGTCGACGGCGAGGGAGGGTCCGCGTACACCTCCAAGGCCCTGGCCGCGGTCGCCCCGGCGGCGACGATCGAGGTCCGCGACGTGCCGAGCCCCCGCCCCGCCGGCTACTGCGGCGGGGTCGGGAATTACACCCTCGCCGCGACCGCAGCCCCCAAGGCCCTCCGCGTGGGCGACCCGCTGACCCTCACGCTCGAGGTCGCCCGCCAGGAGGGGAGCGGCTCCCTCAACCAGATCTCCGCCCCCGACCTGACCGCCAACAAGGCGCTCGCCGCCGACTTCGACATCGTCGACCGCAGCCCCACCGGCCGGAGCGAGGGGGACGTCAAGCGCTTCGATTACGCCTTGCGGCCCAAGCGTGCCGGGGCCAGCATCCCCGCGCTGAGCGCGAGCGTCTTCAACCCCGACACCGAGGCATTCTCCGAGATCCAGGCGCCGCCGATCGCCCTGAACGTCTCGGAAGCCAGCAGCGTGGGCGCCGGCGACCTCGTCGGGTCCCTCGGGCGATCCTCGACGCCGCAGGTCCGCTCGCGCGAGCAAGGCATCTTCCAGAACGTGACCGATCCCTCGGGCCTGGGCGACGAGCGCGTGAACCTCGTCGTGCTCGCGTCGGTGGCGGCCGGTTCCTGGGTCGTCGCCGGCTGCCTGATCGCCTTCGTGGGCTCGCACCGCCGCAAGTCGGGCGACCTCGACCTGCAGCGTCGGCGGAACGCCCGCAAGGCCGCCGAGCGTCGGCTCGATGACGCGAGAAAGGCACTGGCCGAAGGGCGATCGCGCGAGTCGCTTCGAGCCCTGCGCTCCTCGCTCGTCGGCCTGATCGCCGACACGCGCAACCTCGTCGCCGAGGGACTGACCGCGCGTGACGCCGACATCGCCCTCTCCTCAACCTCCGTGCCGGTCGAAGAGCGCTCGGCCGTCCTCGGGCTCCTGAACGACATCGAGGCCGCCGAATACGGCTCCGGGGCCGGCTCCGAAGTCTCGGCCATGATCGACAAGGCGGCGGCGCTCCTCCCGAGCCTGGCGCGTCAGCTCGAGCGAGGGCCCCGCGCATGAACATGAAACTTCGCCATGCGATGATCTTCTTGAGCCTGATCGTGACGCCCGGCCTGGCCGACGCCGCCGACCTGGGCTCTCGCCAGCGCACCTTCGTCCGGGCCCTCGAGGTCTTCGACGCCGCCAGGTCCCCGCGCGACTACCACGAGTCCGCCGCCCTGCTCGAATCTCTCCTGGCCGACGGCTACCGCAACGGCGCAGTCTACTACAACCTCGGCAACGCCTACTACCGTGCCGGCGAGTACGGGCGAGCCATCGCGGCCTACCGCAAGGCCCAGCCCTTTCGCCCCCGCGACCCCTACCTCTCGGCGAACCTCCGACAGGCCCTCGCCGTGGCCCCCGGCAAGCTCGCCGAGCCCCCCCCACCTTGGTGGCAGCACGTCTTCTTCTGGAGCGGCTCCCTCTCCTTCCCCGAGAAGGCCTACGGCGCCTGCGCCGCGTTCCTCCTCGGGGCCCTCGCCGTTTGCTCAGCCGTCTTCCTGAGGAAACGCATCGGCCACATCCTCGGCCTTGTCATGGTGGCCCTCGGCCTGATCCTCGCCCTCGACGCCGCGCTTTCCTACGCCGACGTCTCCGGCTCCCGCCGCGGCGTCATCACCCGCGAGACGATCGTCCGCAAGGGCATCGGCAAGGACTACGAACCCGCCTTCGACCAGCCCCTGAAGGACGGCGCCGAGTTCACCGTCCTGTCCGAGAACGGCGACTGGCTCCTCGGCCACTTCGAGGGCATCGGCGACGGCTGGCTCCGCCGCGAGGACACGGCCCTTTGATGCATTTTCGCAGTCCAGGGCCGGGCCGTCCCGAAATCCTCGCGCGAGTCGACCTCGACCCCTGACCTGGAACCTTCGGAGCGGACGCGAACCCGAACGGCCGGCATGGGGTCTTCAGGACCATTGGCGCTTCCATCGCCTGCGGACGGGCATGACCATGCGGAGCCCGCTTCGATGTACGAGCCCGTTCATGCGCTGACCGACCGGTACGACGGACCGAGGCGAGGCATCGCCGAGTACGGAGGCCGTCCCCATCGGTTCGAGTCGGAGTGGAGCGACGGCGAGGATATCTTCCTGTTGATGCCCCTCGACGCCGACACGTTGGCCCTGGCCCTCGAGGACTGGGCGATCTGGCGTCGCTGGGAGACGGCTTTCCACCTGGGCGAAACGTCCCTGGAGACCCATCCCGCCTTGCCCGAGGACCGGGCCCGCCACGAGACCCTGCAACGTCTACTGGAGGGTCGCCTGGCGATCGACCCGGCCCTGGCGAGCCGGGCGACGGCCGAGTTCCGGACTCGTCAGGACCCGGAATGGAGCGGCCACGGCTGGCCCTCGTTCGAGGTCTGGTGGTCGGCCCTCCCCGCGGGAGATTGACCGCCACGCGAGGCAGGCCTTGAGGCGATTCCTCGGCCAGGGTTCCCGGGGCGAATGGCATTCCTCCAAATCAATGACATCCCAGTCACATGAATTGTGATTACGGAGGTTCTGATATGGCTTACTCTTCAGATATATCCAAGATTCTTGCCGATCAGATCGCGAAGTTCGTCACCTTGAACCGTCATCAGTTGGTGGGGCACCTGGCGAACCTCGACTTCTGGGCGGAGGAGATCCGGCACTGCCTCCAGGTCATCGACGGCTACGGCCGCCGATTCGAGCGGATGAAGTCGGCCCAGATGAAGTTCGCGGCCGACCACGGGACGACGGAATTCCTCCTCGTCGACCCATGCTGCACGGAGACGAAGGCCGAACCGCCCCGGCGAGTCCCCAGCCAGGAACTCGGCGAGGCGAGGCGACAACTCTGCGACGCCTTCTACAGTTTCCTGCTGCGCTGCTTCCACGAACGCCTCATCGACGAGCCCGCTTTGCGCCGGGCTTGCGGCTCGCTCGACATCGGCGTCGAAACCAGCGACCTCCGCCGGCGCTCCTGAATCCTTATCCGTCCGAGGCACCTCGGCCATTCCGGGCGCATAAGCGATGCCTAGCTGGCCTCGAGGTTGCTAGCTCGCTCGGCTTGTCGTTCCGTTTCATCCTATATGCGGTAGTTCATAAGAGGTTGGCGAGGACGCCGATTCTTTGAGGGCGTATCCGGATCGGACATGGCCATAGGCTTCGGCGAGGACCGGCCGACCGGGAACACGGGCAACCGCCAGGCGAGCTCGAATGTGACGCTGGATCTTATTCGACAGGCTCTTGAGTGCGGGCCAGTCCACCCCTTCCGAGCGTCCCCACTTTCGGGCACCCGCCTCGCTGAAATGGCCGAAATGCGACTTCGTGATAGACCGTCCGCTGATCCCTCCGAAATAGAGCTGAATCAGCCCTCCGCCGTCGATCCTGTAGCGGAAGGTGTGCCCGCCGCAGCGACTGGGATCGAGCGTGATTCGCTCGACCCGAGGACTTGATTCGACGGATGGCGACCACAGTTGCAGAAAGATGGCGAAGCCACTGACGGCAGGGTTCGATCCGACATCTGACGGCAGGGTTCGATCCGACATCGAAGGCCGCCGCGACGTCCGTGGAGTCGAAGAGAAACCGGACCAGTGCCTCGAGATCGGCCCGGGTGGCGAAGAAGTCAAGATTGGCCATCGTGTCAGCCCTGCTCCGTCCGGCCCGCGGTGATCACTTATCTGCACAGGGTCGGCTATCTGCATCAGTGTCGGCAAAAGAAAAAAAAAGCCGCCCCGGGTCACCTTTGGGGGTGACCGGGGCGGCTTGTGGGATTCCGGCGATGACCGACTTTCGCGCCAAGGGCACTATCATGGGCCTGACGGGCTTAACGGCCGTGTTCGGGATGGGAACGGGTGGGACCCCGTCAGTATGGTCGCCGGAAATTCGTCCGCCGGGCGTTGAGGCCCGGCGGACGCGACTTCGGTGGATCGGGTCACGCGTCGAATGGACCGCGGCTGGCGGGCACACCCGAGGACCTCGACGACGGCGGATCCCGTGGGATCGGATCGTCACATGGCCCGGGTGATGTGTGAACCACACCTCGGATCTCATCCTTCGCCATCGGCTTCATGCGAAGCCGGGGGAGGCGGACGGATCGGGGTGGTCAAGCGATTGGCTGTTAGGACCGGTCGGCTGCGGCGATCGCTCGCCGTGCACTCCCGGCCTATCGACCTGGTCGTCTTCCAGGAGCCTTCGCACTTTCGTGCCGGAAACCTCGTCTTGGAGGGGCTTCGCGCTTAGATGCCTTCAGCGCTTATCCGGTCCCGACCTGGCTACCCGGCGATGCCCCGAGCGGGACAGCCGGCACACCAGAGGTCGGTCCTCCCCAATCCTCTCGTACTAGGGGAGACGCTCCGCAAGTTTCCTACGCCCACGGCAGATAGGGACCGACCTGTCTCACGACGGTCTGAACCCAGCTCGCGTACCGCTTTCATTGGCGAACAGCCAAACCCTTGGGACCTTCTCCAGCCCCAGGATGCGATGAGCCGACATCGAGGTGCCAAACCTCCCCGCCGCTAGGGACGCTCGGGGGAGATCAGCCTGTTATCCCCGGAGTACCTTTTATCTGTTGAGCGACGGCCTTTCCATCCAGCACCGCCGGATCACTAACGCCGACTTTCGTCCCTGCTCGACTGATGGGTCTCGCAGTCAGGCACCCTTCTACGTTTGCGGCTCGCGTTGCCCGATTGCCGACCGGGCCGAGGGTACCATTGCACTCCTCCGTTACTCTTTGGGAGGAGACCGCCCCAGTCAAACTGCCCGATGAGCATGGTCCCGGCCCGGGCTACGGACCGGTGAGGATCAGGGTCATTTCAGGGTGGTATTTCACCGATGGCTCACCGACGGCTGGCGCCGCCGTGTCGCAGCCTCCCACCTATGCTACACAGAAAGGACACTGACCCAATGCCAACCTGCAGTAAAGGTTCACGGGGTCTTTCCGTCTGACCGCGGGTACGTGGCATCTTCACCACGGCTACAGTTTCACCGGGTCCCTCGTGGAGACAGTGCTCCAGTCGTTACGCCATTCATGCAGGTCGGAACTTACCCGACAAGGAACTTCGCTACCTTAGGACCGTCATAGTTACGGCCGCCGTTTATCGGGGCTTCGGTCGGCAGCTTCGCTCTCGCTGACCGCCTTCCTCAACCTACCGACACCGAGCAGGCGTCAGACTCTATACGTCCTCTTGCGAGTTGGCAGAGTCCTGTGTTTTTGATAAACAGTCGCTAGAGCCGATTCTCTGCGGCTCACCTTGCGGTGAGCACCCCTTATACCGAAGGTACGGGGTCATTTTGCCGAGTTCCTTCACGAGGGTTCTCCCGAACGCCTTCGGATGCTCGCCTAGCACACCTGTGTCGGATTGCGGTACGGGCCGGTCATGTCGTCCCCGCGGGGCTTTTCGTGGCCGGGAATTCAAAGAGCTTCCAGATCGAATGCTGTCGGCCTTGCGGCACGGGGGTATCTAGCGCCCCGACTCTCCTCGTCCCGGCGTCCTCCGCGGCTCAACCTTCATGACGGGTGGCGGAATATTAACCGCCTGTCCATCGGCTACGCCCTTGGGCCTCGCCTTAGGTCCCGACTGACCCTGGGCGGATTGACCTTCCCCAGGAAACCTTGTGCTTTCGGCGGATGGGCTTCCCACCCATCTTATCGTTACTCGTTCCGGCATTCGCACTTGCCCGCGCTCCACCGGTCGTTTCCATCCGGCTTCGCGGCGGCGGGCAACGCTCTCCTACCATCGTTTCCGATCCGCGACTGCGGCGCGACGCTTAGTCCCCGTCATTTTCGGCGCGGGATGGCTCGACCGGTAAGCTGTTACGCACTTTTGAAATGGTGGCTGCTTCTAAGCCAACATCCCGGCTGTCACCGCGATCCCACTTCCTTTGCCACTGAGCGTCGACTTGGGGGCCTTGGTCGGCGGTCTGGGTTGTTTCCCTCTCGAACGTGAAGCTTATCCCCCACGTTCTGACTCCCGGGGTCCGCCCTGCGGTATTCGGAGTTGGGTTTCGGCGGGTAGGCGGGAAGCCCCCCGACCGAATTCCGTCGCTCTACCCCCGCAGGGTATGTCCCGAGGCTGGCCCTAAAGCCATTTCGGAGAGAACGAGCTATCTCCAGGTTTGATAAGACTTTGACTCCTCCCCACGGGTCCTCCCCCAGTTTTTCAACACTGGTGGGTTCGGTCCTCCACGGCCGGTTAGGGCCGCTTCAACCTGCCCATGGGTAGTTCACCTGGTTTCGCGTCTACTGCACTCGACTATGGCGCCCGATGAAGACTCGCTTTCGCTGCGGCTCCTCCCTGAAGGGATTAACCTGGGGCCGAATACAGTAACTCGCCGGATCATTATGCAAAAGGCACGCGGTCAGGCTGGCCTAAGCCAATGCCCTCCCACCGCTCGTAGGCACGGGGTTTCAGGTTCAGTCTCCTCCCCTCATCGGGGTTCTTCCCACCGTTCGGTCGCCCTACTGGGTTCGCTATCGGTCGTCATCGAGTGCTTAGCCTTGCGGGATGGTCCCCGCCGATTCAGGCCGGGTTTCACGTGCCCGACCCTACTCGGGTACCGGATAGGGGAACTCGCATCGTCGCCTACGGGACTCTCACCCGCTACGGTGTCCAGTTCCAAGGAACTTCGGCTGACGCTCATTCATCCCACGACTCCGGCCCCACGACCCCGGGTGGTGTCCCACCCGGTTTAGGCTGGTCCCCGTTCGCTCGCCGCTACTGAGGGAGTCTCGGTTGATTTCCTTTCCTCCGGGTACTGAGATGTTTCAGTTCCCCGGGTCTCCTCGGGCATTCCGGGATCGACGCTCGTTCGGCAGCTCCCCCGGACATTTCGCAGCCTTCCACGCCCGAATCTCTGATGACGCCTAGGCATCCCCCGTGCCCTTAGGAGCTTGACCACGCCGATCCGGCCGCCGCACGGGTGCGACAGTCGATCCGGCATGGGTCACGTTCCCGCTTGGTGAGTCGGCGTCTCGCGACGCGGCTTCACCACCGTGTAACGATACTTGCGAGACCTGTCCGCCTCTCGGCGTGTCAGTCTCGCGATCCGTAAGGGTTCCACTGTTGTGGAGATACTTGGTATGCCACTACCATTGCTACGGTATTCTTGCGTGACCAAATCACCGAATTGTCAAGGAGCGATCGGCGCCCGGCAACCCGGGGCCTACCTGGCCGCTGGCCAGGGGGCGAGGCCGTCAACCAAGACGGCACCGCCCCGCACCCAGCGGAGCATCAAACCTGGAAGACAGAGAGAGGCGGGATGATCGCTCATCCCACCGTCACCCCATCGGATTTTCATCTGAGACAGTCGATCGGTCGTGGTGTTGCGTTACGGACCCGCGTGGGAAGCCGGCGTCAAGCGTCGAGCAGTAGGGACGGTGCCGATGCGGCCTTTCCGACCGGACGACGCGAGATGAACTCGCACCGCTTTGGCCCGGTCTCGGGCCGAGATTTTCCAAGGAAATCCTTAGAAAGGAGGTGATCCAACCGCAGGTTCCCCTACGGTTACCTTGTTACGACTTAGTCCCCATCACGGGTTTCATCTTCGGCGCCTGCCTTGCGGCTCCGGCGACTTCGGATGCCCCCGCTTTGGTGGCTTGACGGGCGGTGTGTACAAGGCTCAGGAACACATTCACCGCGGCATGCTGATCCGCGATTACTAGCGATTCCAGCTTCATGCGGGCGGGTTGCAGCCCGCAATCCGAACTGAGGGGCGGTTTTTGCGATTAGCTTGTCCTTGCGAACTTGCGACGCTCTGTCCGCCCCATTGTAGTACGTGTGCAGCCCCAAGCATAAGGGCCATGAGGACTTGACGTCATCCCCGCCTTCCTCCGGCTTAACGCCGGCGGTCTGTCTAGAGTTCCCGCCATGACGCGCTGGCAACTAGACACAGGGGTTTCGCTCGTTAGGGGACTTAACCCAACACCTCACGGCACGAGCTGACGACAGCCATGCAGCACCTGTGCACGTTGTACCTTGCGGCCTCGCCGGCGTTTCCGCCGGCTAATCCGTGCATGTCAAGCCTGGGATAAGGTTTTGCGCGTAGCCTCGAATTAAGCCACATACTCCACCGCTTGTGTGAGCCCCCGTCAATTCCTTTGAGTTTCAGCCTTGCGACCATACTCCCCAGGCGGGGCACTTCACGGTTTCCCTACGGCAGGGAGCCCATCGGCGAGCCCCCTACCCAGTGCCCATCGTTTACGGCCAGGACTACCGGGGTATCTAATCCCGTTCGCTCCCCTGGCTTTCGCGTCTCAGCGTCAGTAAACGTCCAGGACCTCGCTTTCGCCACGGGCGTTCCTTCCGATCTCAACGCATTTCACCGCTCCACCGGAAGTTCCAGGTCCCCCTACGTTCCTCCAGAAGAGTCGTATCCGCGCCCGTTCCACGGTTGAGCCGTGGGATTTCAGCGACGGACGTGCCCTCCCGCCTACACGCGCTTTAAGCCCAGTGATTCCGAATAACGTTCGCACGGTTCGTCTTACCGCGGCTGCTGGCACGAACTTAGCCCGTGCTTCCTCCAGGGTTCAGTCAACCTTTCGGCTTCTTCCCCCTCGACAGGAGTTTACAACCCGAAGGCCTTCGTCCTCCACGCGGCGTCGCTCGGTCAGGCTTGCGCCCATTGCCGAAGATTCTCGACTGCAGCCTCCCGTAGGAGTCTGGGCAGTGTCTCAGTCCCAGTGTGCCGGGCCACGCTCGCACGCCCGGTAGGCATCGCAGGCTTGGTGGGCCGTTACCCCGCCAACTACCTAATACCACGACGGCCCGTCCCGGAACGCCGGGGCTTTGGCGAGCGGCCGATGCCGGCCTCTCGCTTCGCTGGGGATTACCCGCAGTTTCCCGCGGCTATACCCATTTCCGGGGTTGGTTACCGTCGCCTTACTCACCCTTGCGCCACTGGCCTTGCGGCCCGTACGACTTGCATGCCTAATCCACGCCGCCAACGTTCATTCTGAGCCAGGATCAAACCCTTCAAAATTGGTCCGATTCACCATCCGAAGATGGCGTCTCGATCCTCTCCCTCTGGGTCGAGGAAATAACTGACTGGTCGCAGACGATCCTCATTGGGATTATTCATCCCGGAATCGTTTGCCGGTTGGTGCTGCCGTCCCTGCCGTCTTCCTCCCCAACCGGGAGGGGACGACCCCGACGGCTTCACGCCGGCTTCCCTCGAGGGTCCACAACGATCCACCACGATCGACCGAATTGTCAAAGAGTGCCCCCGACGATGTCAGCGGCCGGAGCGACCTGCCTCTTGGGGCGAGTCATTCCGGCCGAACACCAACGCAGGGATACGCGACCCACAGTTCAGTATCGGTTGTCCGTTACCGTCCTGTCGGCCGGTCATCGTCACCCGTGTTGTCACAGGCGACAAGGGTTATAGTACCGGGAAATCGTCCGGGGTCAACAGGCTACTAGGGAATTGGATGAGTTTTTTGGAGACTTCTCGCTGATCCCGACAGGAGTCCGGTCGCCGTAAGAGGCTCTTGACAAGAGGAGATAGGGCCTGCGTGCTTGTGGGTGATTACCCGTCCCACAGGAGCACGCAGGTCATGGCGACCCGAAGGCCCCACGTCCGTACCATACCCCTGAGTTGCGCCCCGAGCCAGGCTCCATGCCCCACGTGCGGCAAGCGGGGGCGCCGCAAGCAGGTCCTCCGGCGCCTCGTCCGGACCCTCGCCTACAAGCAGGTCGTCTTCCTCGACATCACTTACGGCGAGTATCGCGCCCGCTGCGGCTGCTGCAGCACCTTCCGCACCTGCCCCCCGGGCGTCGAACCTAAGGCCGCCTACGACCACAAGGTCCGAGAGGCGGTCCTCGACCGGATCCTCGACGACGGCATGAGCGTCGAGCGCGTCATCGCCTCGATGCGCCGCGACTTCCTCCTGGACCTCTCCGACGGCTTTGTCTACGACTGCCTCGACCGCAGGGTCCGCGGCCTCGACATGGCCGAGCATCGCCGCTGGATCCTGACCCGGTTCAGCGGTACGCTCTGCGTCGACGAGCTCCACCTGGGCCGATCGACGCTCCTGCTGGCCACCGACCCGCTCCAGGACCTGCCCGTGGCCTTCGCCGTCGTCGCCGGCGACGATCGCGACCACATGCGGCGGTTCCTCAAGGACCTCAAGTGGTGGGGGCTGTTGCCGCAGGTGGTGGTGACCGACGGCTCAAACCTCTATCCGACCCTGCTGGCGGAACTCTGGCCGGCGGCCCGCCATCAGTTGTGCGTCTTCCACGTCCTGAAGGACCTGCATCAGCGCGTCCTGGACGCGGTGCGTCGGATGCGGCGGGGGCTCTCCCGCCGCGGCAACCGAGGCCGCAAGCGGAAGCCGGGCCGGCCCCGGCGCCGGTCGCGGCGGCGCTGACGAACAAGGAGAAATCGGCCTTCGTCTTCAAGCATCGCTGGCTGATCGTGAAGCGCCGCGAGGGGATGAGCGCCGGGGAGCGGGCGGACCTGGAGACGATGCTGAGCTATCTGCCGGAGCTGAAGACGTTGCGGGACTTCGTGGACCGTCTCACGATGCTATTCGAGGAGGGGCAGACGGAGGAGCTGGCCCGGGGCCGGCATGCGGCGCTCCTGGGGAATCCCCGCTTCCAGAAGGTCCCCGAGCTGTCGTCGGCGATGGGGATGCTCCCCGACGAGAAGTTCGCCAAGATGATCGCGTTCCTGAAGGACCCGGCGTGCCGCCGGGTGCGGACGAACAATCATGTCGAGCGCGTCAACCGGCAGCTCCGGCATGAGGAGAAAGCGCGGTACAAGTGGCGGGAGCGTCGGACGATCGTGCGGTTCCTGGTCCTGCTCATGGACCGTCGCTACAAGCGCGAGAGGGCGATACGAAGTCGGTGGCATGGCGATCCGGGGCCGAGCGGAGATGATGGATGCTCACCAAAGGCGGTGCCCAGGGGGCGAGTGGCGTGACGCGAGGGCCAAGGACTGTCGGGATCAGCGAGAAGTGTCGTTTTTTGCGAAGCCTCGATGTGGGGCCCTGCCCTACTCGATAAATCGTCCTCCGAATCCTTGGCTGTTTGGCCCTGGACTTGTTGTCTTTGTCCTCCATGATGGCTCCCCCTTCAACAGGTATTCGCCCCCTCCCCTGCCCCGCTCGTCACGACGGAGCCAACCACCGGAGCGACTGCCATGCCGCTGAACGAGTACAAGGCCAAGCGGGATTTCACTATGACGCGCGAGCCGGCCGGGTCGGTGCGCAAGACGCACAAGCGGCCGATCTTCGTCGTGCAAGAGCACCACGCGTCGGTCCACCACTACGACTTCCGCCTCGAGGTCGATGGCGTGCTCAAGAGTTGGTCGGTCCCCAAGGGGCCGTCGCTCGACCCGTCGGTGAAGCGGTTGGCGGTCCAGGTCGAGGATCACCCCATCGGCTATGCGTCCTTCGAGGGGACGATCCCCCAGGGGCAGTATGGCGGCGGGACCGTGGCCATCTGGGATCAGGGCACCTATGAGAGCCTGATGGAGGACAAGCCCGAGCCGAAGACCGCCGCCCAGGCGATCGCCGACGGCCAGATCGAGTTCAACATGCACGGCGAGCGGCTCAGGGGGAAATTCTCCCTGATCCGGATGAAGTTCAAGGGGAAGGGGAACCAGGGCAAGCCCCAGTGGCTGCTGATCAAGTCGCGGGACGAGTTCGCCGAGGCCGATGACGGCAAAAAGCCCGAGGCGCGGCCCAGGCCGAGAAAGGCAGGCAAGGCCCTCTCAAGGCCCGTGCAACCCGCGTCAGCCTCCTCGCCCCCCGACGAGGTCGAATTGACCCATCCCGACCGCCTGATGTTCCCCGACGCCGGGCTCACGAAGGAAGACGTCTTCGCCTATTACGAGAAGGTCGCGGGCCATCTCCTGCCCTTCCTGAAGGACAGGCCCGTCACGCTGGAACGGCTGCCCGGCGGCCTCGCCGGCTCCGCGCGATTCTGGCAGAAGGACACCCCCGCGTCCCACCCGGGCTGGATCCCCCGCGTCTCGCTCGAGACCGAGACGGGGAAGGTGGTCCACTACGCCCTCGTCAACGACGAGCCGACACTGCTCTACCTCGTGAATCAAGGGACCCTGACGTTCCACGCCTGGGCCTCGCGCGTCGAGGACCTCGACCGCCCGGACTTCGTCCTCTTCGACCTCGACCCGGGCAAGGCCCCTTTCCCCGAGGTCGTCGCGGTGGCGAAAGCCGTCAAGGCTTCGCTGGATGATCTGAACATGGCATCCTTCGTGAAGACCTCCGGAAAGACGGGGCTCCACGTCCTTGCGGCCTGGACGCAGGAGGGGGGATTCGACGAGGCGCGGGCCTGGGCCCTCGAGATCGCCGAGAGGGTCGCTGGCGCCATGCCCGAACGGGCGACGGTCGAGATCCGCAAGGCGAAGCGTGGGGATCGGGTCTACATCGACGTCCTGCAAAATGCGCGAGGCCACCACGCCGTCGCGCCCTATGTTTTGCGCGCCGTCCCCAACGCGACGGTCTCCACCCCGCTCGACTGGAAGGAGGTCAATGGCAAGCTCGACCCGGCCGAATTCACGACGAAGAAGGTCCTCGCCCGGGTCGCCCGCAAGAAGACGGATCCCTTCGCGAGCTTGCTCGAGGCCTTCGGGAGGTCGAGGCATTGAGCGTTTCACCCGAGGCCGTGGACGTGTCGGGACGTCTTCGCCGACTGCAACGATGACGGACACGGATCTGCCGTCCGCAACGCCTCGAAAGTCAGGGGATTGACGGGCTCTCGAGGGGCGATTTTCGGGGCCGTTTTCCTGAACCAACTCGTTACGGGGAACGTATTTAAAGGAGCAACACCGCGACACGAAACGGCGGCCATTCGGGCCGGCCTGGAATCAGGAGCATCCGCATGCGACGTCTCGAAAGCTACGTCAGGAAATACGGCCCCGAGTTCGGCCCGGTCTACTATCACACCCTCCAGAGTCAGGCGGCGCACGCCCAGGTGGCGTCGAGGCTCCGTCGCAAGCTCGACATCCTCAAGGGCAAGATCCCCGCCCCGAGCAAGCCGGAGGAAATCCTGCCGCTGTTCCCCGAGGGCCGAGAGGCCTCGGAATCGGGAGACGCCGCCAACGTCGCCTGAGACCAGGCCGGGGGCCCCGCTATCGAGGGAGCGCGGCGGGGTTCGGTCGGCGACGCTCCTGGGAGGTCGGTGGCTGGACGGCCCTGGCCTCGCGCAGGACGGAGTCGAGCGCGACGAGCTCCATCCAGCGTGAGCTGTCGCGACGCGCGGCATCGAGCAGGGCGTCTCGTTCGTCCTTGGCCAGGGCCTCGGCCCGGTCGAGCGTCTCGCGGACGCGGGGCTGGGGCTCCCGGAGCTTGGCGAGGGCGAGGGCGTAATAGGCCCAGGTCGTGGCGCTCGCCTTGCCCTTCTCGGCGTCGATGGCGTGCTTCAGGGATGCGGCGGCGGCCTTCAAGCGGCCGACGCGGTAGAGCATGGCCCCGTGGAGGCCGGTCATGGGAAGTGCCTCCTTGGAGGCCTCCGCCTTCTCGACGTCCGCGATCGCGGGGAAGCCGTCGGAGATGGCCCCGGGGACCGCCGCGAGGAGCCGGTGCAGGTCCCGGAACGCGGGGTCGGTCTCGGCAAGCTTCGGCCCCGCGGACAGGTGGCGGCAGAGCTCACGGGCCCTGGCGTGGTCCTCCGCGGCGAGCCGGGTGTAGGCGGCGCGGATCCGATCGGCGGGGTCGTCGGGGCGGATCGAGGCTGCCTGGTCGAAGTCGGAGGCGGCGTCGAGCCAGCGCGAGGTCAGGGCCCGCGCATCGCCGCGCAGGCGGTAGTCGTCCGGGACGCTCGGGCTCGCCGTCAGCGCGGAGGTGAGGTGGGCCTCGGCGGTGTTCCATTCGCCCCGGTTCATCTCGACGCGGGCGAGGTCGACAGGGTCGTCGGAGATCTGGAGCTCGAGGTAGTGGCCGCCGAGCTCGTTGACCACGCTGGAGACGAACGTGCTCTTGCCCGCGTCGAGCCGGCGCTTGTCCGTCCAGGGGGTCGCATAGACCCCGCCTGCGGTGCTGAGGGCACGCTCGCCGTTGATCCAGAGCTGGCCCCAGTCGTCGGTCTTCATCGACAGGGCCACCTCGCGCGAGGTGGCCGACGCGACGTAGGTCAGCGCCAGCCCCGACCTGGGCGCGATCGTTCCCAGGAGCGAGCTGAAATGCACGAATCCATGGCCTCGAGGGGTGATCGGCCACCAACCGGGGGAAGTCGAGCCGGGGATCGGCGAGGGGGGCGACGTCGATGGATCGAGGCCCTGCGGCAGCTCGGGGGTCGTCTCGCGGTCCCACTTCGGGTAGAGGCCGGCGATCCACCAGCCGGCGTCGAGGAAGAGCTGCGGGTTATCGGCGAGCTCGCCGGCGCGGGCGAAGTCGGCGTCGGCCTCGGAACCTTTGCCGAGGCGGGCCAGCCAGCGCCCGCTCGATCAGGAGGCGGGCGTCGCGGGGTCGCGCCTGGATGGCCTCGCCGTAGTGTTTGAGTGCCTCGTCAAGCTTGCCCTCGGCGGCAAGTCGCCGGGCGGTGTCCAGGGGGCGGCTCGGTGCGTAGATCCGGATGGAGCCGTCGGCGTCGGCCGAGGCGAAACCGCCCCCGGGCATGCTCGCCAGGCCGAGCGGGGCCGCGCCACGGCCCGAGGGCCTGGCGCCGACGCTCGCCTCGTAGTCCCAGGTGGCGATGGTCCCCGCCAGGGTGAACTGCCCTTGCTGCACGGCGAGGACCGCGCGAGGGGCCCCGCTCACGAAGCAGACGCCCCGGATCTTGCCCCCCGGCAGCTTGGTCTTGCGGACCTCCTTGAGCCAGGCGAGGTCCCAGAGCCTGGCCGTCCCCTCGCCCCCGGCGGAGATGGCGTACTGGCCGTCCTCGGAGACCACCAGGCCCCAGATCGCGACGTCGGGGACCTTGTCCGACCGGGGCAGGCCCGGCGTGAGGACCGCCGGCTTCTCGCGCCCCGCGACGTCGAACAGGACCACCGCTCCGTTCGAGCAGCCGGCGAGTATGTGCCAGTTATCCTTCGCGAAGGCGAGGCTGTAGATCGCCGCGGGGGCCGAGAGCCGGCGGATCTCGCGGCCTTCGCCATTGAGCAGGACCAGGTCGGCGTCGTCGCCCCCCGCCGCGATCCAGCGGCCGTCGCGGGAGAGGGCCAGGGCCATCATCCGCCCCTTGATCAAGGGGGTCGTCCGGATCAGGCGGCCGGTCGAGAGGTCCCAGTCGCGGAGCTTGCCGTCGGCGTCGCCGTTGAGCAGGTGGCGGCCGTCGCGGGTGATGGCCATGCCCCGGACCGTGCCCGGCCCCCAGAGCCGCTTGACCTCGCGCCCCGTGTTCGGATCCCAGACCTGGACGAGCCCGTTGGCGCACGTCGATGCGACCGTCTTGCCATCGGGCGTGACGCAGACGGCCTCGACCGTCCTCGAGTCGTCGCAGTGGATCCGGGCGACCTCGACGAGCGGCTCGGGCGTCGTGTCCTCGGCGACCGGCGCGGGCGCGGCCTTCTCGCCGGCCGGGCCCGACGGTCCCTCGGGGGCCTTCGACTCCTCGTCGGCCCCGTCCGGATCGGCCTTCGCATTCGCCGTCGCGGGCGGTTGGCCTCGCTTCGGGATCAGGATGAAGCCGCCGATGATCAAGGTCAGGGTCACGACCGCCGAGGCGACCATCGAGACGAGCCGGCCTCGATCGTTCACGACCCCGCTGCCGGACTTGGGCAGGAGGCTCCCCTCGTCCTCCGAGAGCCTGATGGCGGCGATGGGGTCGACGGGGGTCGGGGCCGGGGGAGGCGGCGACATCCGGGAGGTCGCCGGGGCCCCGCCCTTCCGGGCGGCTTCCTGGCGACAGGCCTCGAGCCTGGAGACGACCTCCGTCATCGAGCCGGGGCGATCCTCGGGGCTCTTGGCCATCATCGACTGGTAGAGGGCCTCGAGCGAGGGGGGCGTCTCCGGCCTCGCCTCGACGAGCGAGGGCGCGGGGCGTTCCTGATGCTCGATCAGGCGTTTGAGGATCGAGGGGGCCTGGAACGGGGCCCGGCCGGTGAGGAGGTAGAAAATCGTGCAGCCGAGGCTGTAGACGTCGGCCCGGTGGTCGGCCGAGCGCGAGTCGTCGGCCTGCTCGGGGGCCATGAAGTCGACCGTGCCCATATAGGTATGGGCCAGGGTCAGCGCCGTGCCGGTCTTCCAACCCGGCGTCGGCTGGTTCGCCGCGGCGATCAGCTTGGCGAGGCCGAGGTCGAGCACCTTGACCGTGCCTTCGCGGTCGAGGATGAGGTTGCCGGGCTTGATGTCGCGATGGATGATCCCGTGCCCGTGCGCCGCCGCGAGGCCCCGGGCCGCCTGCGCGAGGGCGTCTATCCCCTGCTCGACCGAGAGCGGCCCGCGCTGGCGGACGTAGCGGTCGAGGTCGCACCCCTCGACATAATCGAGGACGAGGAAGTGGACCCCGCGGTCCGTGTCGGCGTCGAGGACGGAGACGACGTTGGTGTGGTTGAGCCTGGCGGCGGCCTCGGCCTCGCGGCGGAACCTGGCCACGGCGTCGCGCTTCTCGGTCAGGGACGGCAGGAGGATCTTGAGCGCGACGACCCTGGCCGTGACCCGATGCTTCGCCTTGAAGACGACCCCCATCCCCCCCGCCCCGAGCCGGTCGAGGATGATGTAGCGCCCGATCGCCAGCCCCTTGGATTTCCCGTGCGCCGCGGCACCCGCCTGATAGGGCGTGAGCTTCCCGGCCTTCACGAGCGCCCTGGCCAGCTCGGCCACGTCGGCGAACCCTTCCGTCATCGGCTCCGCGTCTTCCAACGAGATCAGGCCGAGCTTGACGATCGAGCGGAGGAACTGGCGGATCGTCGGGAGCGTCTCCGCGGTCCGAGCCTCGCCCGCCGGGGCTGAGTTCCCCGGCAACGCCTTCGAGTCGAACTCGGCCGTCTCGGTCGAGTCCGGCGCATTCGATTCGGGCCGTTTCGCCGCGGCCCGATGGGCTCCGCTCCCCGAGTCGACGGCCTTGGTATTCTCGCCGGCCGACGGCTGGGTGAAGTATTCGGTCGTCGCCGAGTCGTGCAGGGTCGTGGGAGGCCCGCTCTCCGATCCAGACTCGGGCGTCGGATTCGAAGGATGCCCGGCCGGAGGGGGCTCGTCGCCCTGCCGCTCGTGGCCTCGTCTCGGGTCTGGCACCTTCGCCGACATGGCGATTCTCCGAAAGGCTGCGTCAACGTCGTCGATGCGGTGTCTCGGGGGTCAGCACCCGTTGAAGTGTTCCATTATTGGAATATCGCCGGGCCTCTTGCCAGCCCCGCGTCACGGCAGGGCGACGGCCGACGTCCCCGGCGAGCCGGTAGGATGACTGGCCGGCGGCGAGTGTCGGATGCGAAGATGACGACGGGCCCTCGGTCCTGCTCGGGAGACATGGCTGCGGAGCCAACCGCCAACGTCCCTGCGGGCCCGTCTTTGTCGACCCGATTCCGGCGTGACGAGGGGGAGAAGCGTGCGCAAATTGTCATTCGACCCGTACGAGTTCGATCCGCCCAGTTCCGAGCAGTTCCTCGAGCTTGCCATTTCGCGATTGCAGGAGCATCGAGACCTGGAGACGTTCCTCAAGGAGTGCGGTGCATCGGCCACCTCGGGACGACCGGTCGATCCCGGATGGAATCGTTGGCAGGGGATCGGGATGAACCTCGAGAGCTTCGCCGGCCTGAGTTTGCCCCCGTTCGACGAATGCGTCGAGATCGTGCTCCTCGGCGACGATTGGGATGATACGGAGCTGGCGATCAAGACCGCCGCGCATTTCGTCTGGTATCACTGGTATACCACCGCCTAGCGAGCGCCAACGACGGGAGCTTCGCCGCCTTTCTTCCTCTCGATTCCTTCGTATCCGGGTGGCCGCGGTTGGAATCACCGGGGTCGCGCACCGACAGGAGGTCCATCGCCAAGCGCCCCGGCCGTCACCGCTTTCCCCGGCCGATCCGCTAACCCTGGAATCGTCGAGAAGCGTCCCGGATTCGGAGATGCCGCCGATGGGTTTGCGGCTCGGCGCATGAAGCGCCCAAGGCCGGCCAAAGTGGCCGGCCTTGAGGGGGTTGGAGAGGAAAAGGGGCTCAATGATGACGATGGGCCCGCAGCGGGCCGGCGGGGTGGAGCCCGGCGAGCCTGAGGGGGGAGTTGACGCGGTGGCCGAGCCTGAGCCGGCCGGCCGCGAAGGCGAACGGCTGCATCGCCCCGGTCCGGCGCGGGTGGACAAGCGTGAAGACGCCGCTGTGGACGGCCCCCACCGGCGCGCCCCCCTGCCCGTCGTTGGCCGGGCTGGCCGTGCCCACGACCGTCTGAGGGGCGAAGATCCGCCGATGCACCGCGTCGAGCATCGCGACGAAGTCGCCCCCTCGCTCGCCGTTGCCCGAGGGGAACTTGCCGTAGAACTCGCCGTCGAGGGCGTTGCCGGCCACGTCGCGCACGCCTTCGCGATTGCTCGGCCCAAAGGACCGGATCGTGAAGGTGTAGAAGCCCCCTCGCAGGCTCTTGCCGCCGTTGAGCGTCACCGGGACCGTCACGGGGGCCGTCGGGTCGGAGGATGACGAGGGCGTCAGCTCCGTCACGAGGTACGTGGCCGGGAACGTGTGCGGCTTGGTCAGGGAGTAGTTGGACGAATCCACGAGCGTCGAGGCGTTCATGCCCGAGCGCTCGTCCTGATAGACCACGTCGATCTGGCCGTTGAGCCGGTCGAAGAAGACGTCCGTCACCTTCGGCCCGACCGTGTCGATGATCAACGCGCCCTGCGCCGCGTTGGGCAGGAGCGTCACCGGGCCGGAGTGGGTGTGGCCGAACTGGTCGACGGCCGAGGCCGTGATGACGTACTGGCCGTCGGCGAGCAGGCTCGACGTGACCTGCCAGTTGCCGTCGCCGCCGGCCGTCGCCTGGCCGATCGGGCGGGTCAGGCCGCCGGTCAAGGGGGTCGCGAAGACGGTCACCACCGAGCGCGGCTCCGACGTCCCCTTGAAGACGGGGTGATTGACGTTGGTGATCGCGTCGGTGCTGGAGAGCCCGCTGTCGCTGGCCGTGTCGAGGGCGCCGGTCACGACGATCGGGTTGTCGACGACGGTGGCCGTGTTGGTCAGCGTCACCTCGGAGCCGCCTTCGTCATCGATGCGGACCAGCACCGTGAAGTGCCCGGCGCCGCCGTTGACCTTCGAGTCGGCATACGTGTGGCCGCCGAAGACGTTGAAGGTGCCGGGGTCGCCCCCTTGGTGATCGTCCCGAACGTCGGCGCGGTGCCGTCGCCCCAGTCGATCGTGGCGCGGAAGTCGGACGCCGGGGCGTTCACGTTCGCGTCGGAGAACGTGCCCACCAGGCCGTTGAAGATCGGGGCCCCGAAGACCGGCACGGGATAGATCGGCGACTCGATCGTGTTGATCGGCACCGCGGGCCCGGCCGTCAAGGGCGCGTCGGCGACGTGGACCAGCGAGGTCGCCGTCGTCCGGCTCCCGCCGGTGTCCCTGATCGTCACCGAGAGCGAATATTCCCCTTCCTCGGCGTACGTGTGGTTGCCGAAGACGAGGAACGTCACGCCGTTGGGCGACCCGGTGGCGACGATCTGAGTGGCGGCCGAGGTCGTGCCGTCGCCCCAGGCGATCGTCGCGGTGTAGTCGGCCGGGACGCCGCCGGGCGCCAGGTCGGTGAACGTGGCGACGACGACGCCCTGCGGCAAAGTCGACAGAGGCAGGCCCTCGACCCCGG
Source organism: Singulisphaera chitinilytica (assembly GCF_049331405.1). Classification (NCBI taxonomy): domain Bacteria; kingdom Pseudomonadati; phylum Planctomycetota; class Planctomycetia; order Isosphaerales; family Isosphaeraceae; genus Singulisphaera; species Singulisphaera chitinilytica. Next base: position 100,737 of record NZ_CP186276.1, on the reverse strand, counting down.
AGACCGCCGCCCCTTGAGAAGCGAGCGGGGCGTCGGCGACCGTCGCCGTGGTGGCGATCGTCGCGGTGCCGCCGGCCGTCGAGGTGATCGTCACCGGCGCGGTGCCGCCGGTCGGGGTGAAGGTCCGGCTGCTCCCCTTGTCCGTGATCGTCGCCGAGACCGGATAGGTGCCGAACGTCGCATACGTGTGGGTGCCGCGGACCTCGAACCCGGCCGTCCCCAGCGAGACGATCGTCCCGGCCGTGGTCGTGCCGTCGCCCCAGGTGATGGACGCGGTGAAGTCGGCCGGGTTGGCGAAGAGGGTCGGCGGGACCGTGTCGCTGAAGGCGAACGAGCCGATGACCACGTCCTGCGCCTGCGCCCCCTCGACGGCCTTGACCGGCGTCGGGGTGCTGGTCAGGGCGTCGGTCGAGTTGATGATGTGGATCTGCTGGATATTGGAATAACCAACGGGCAACTGGCCGGCGATGGAGACGGTCGTCGCCGTGGCGACGGCGCTCGTCACGGCCGCGCCCTGGGCGTTGACGACGAGTGTGTTGTTGCCCGAGCCGCCGTCGGCCGTGATCGCGGTCAGGCCCGTGGGGGTGAATGGGTTGTTGATCGTGATCGTGTCGTCGCCGCCGAGGCCCCGCAAGGTCAGCGAGGTCTTGTTGGTGAAGTCGATCGGCTCGGCGTCATCGACGGTGGCGAGGCCCTCGCCGGGGGTCGCCCCCTGGCTGTAGTTGATGACGTTGTTCGCGTTGGTGCCGACGACCGTCAACGGGCCCGGCACGTTGTCGAACACCGGCGCGAGGTTCTGGAAGAAGACCGACTGCGTGCCCGAGGGCCCGGTGATGACGTCGCTGCCCGAGCCGGGGGTCGCCAGCACCGTGTAGGTGTCGCTCGACTGGGCCGAGCCGCCGGTCTGCACGAGTCGGAGGTCGTTGGCGCCGAGGCCGCCGTTGTAGACGATGCCGTTGGCCAGGGTGACGAGCCCGTTGGTGCTGTTGACGATCAGGGTGTCGTTGCCTATGCCGGTCGTGACCGCCAGGCGCTTCACGCCGGTGAGGTCGAGCGGGACCACGGCGACGCCGTTGTCCACCGTCCCGGTGAGCTGGGGAGTGCCGGTGGTCGTGTTCGAGACGGTCAGGTCGTCGTCGCCGACCGAGCTGGTGTCATAGCTGACCGAGCCGGCGTTCTGGATCGTCACGGAGCTGGCGGGCCGGAAGTCGGTGAAGGCGATGATGTTGCCGCCGACGGTGATCGTGCCCCCGTAGCTCGCGACGTTGACGCCCCCCTGGATGTCGACCCCCGGAGGCGCCGAGGGGTTCGGCGCGTAGACGACGTTCGACGCGTTCAACGCGTTCACGATCAACGAATCGGTGCCGAGCATGCCGTCGAGCAGGACCGACTCGCCGAGGTCGCCGTCGATGAAGACCTGGTCGTCGGCCCCGCCGGTGTAGATGAGGATCGTCCTGAAGGCCGAGATGGGGAGGCTGTAGCTATACGCGGTACCGCCGACGGAGGGGACGGGGATCGGGTCGGTGTGCGCCGCGTCGCCGTAGGCCGTCACCGAGACGTTGACCGACGACCCCGAGCGGCTCAGCTTGATGACGTCATACGCCCCCGTCCCCGAGACGAAGTCGTAGAGCGGGTTGGGCCCGATGTTCGGGTCCGCCCGGAGCTGGTCGTAGTTCGTGTTCTGGCCGTCGCGTGCGGAGAGGTCGTTGTAGTTGACCAGGTTCAGCGAGACGATGCCGGCGTTGCTCGTCTCGTCGGTGAGCGTGGCGGCCGAGGTCAGCGTGATCTTGGTGGCGGTCACGGCCTGGATCACGTACGTGCCGTTGTTGCTCGCCGTCCCCGACACCGTGATCGAGAGGCCCGCCGCGAAGCCCGAGCCGGTGAAGCTCGCCGTCGACCCGGACGGCAGCGAGATCGTCTTCGCCGAGGCCGAGAAGATGGCCTGGCCGTTGTACCCCGGCGAGTTGCCGTCGCCCCGGGGCATCGGGTAGCGCGTGAACATCGACGAGGTCGTCGTGTTGGTGTTCAGGTACGACATCAGCTCGGCCGTCGGGAACAGGTTCGTGTCGACCGTGCCCGTCGAGTTGGTGAGCGAGTGCTGGAGCCCGAAGTCGTGCCCGGCCTCGTGGGCGATGTTATTGAGGGTGTTGAAGCTGAAGCCGCCGCCGCTGTAGACCGCCGAGACCTCGTCGTATTGATCCTTCGCGGACGAGAGGTTCGTCGTGTAGCCGAGCACCGTGCCTCCGGGCGAGAGGCCGCCGCCGTTCGGGCCGTACGTCTGCGTGTTCGGGCCGGTCGGATCCGCGATGAACGTGGCCACGAAGATGTAGGCGTCGTGGGAGCTGCTCGGCCCCGCGCCGAGGGTGTTGATCACGTCGGTCATCGATGACGCGCCGCGGACGGTGCGGCCGTCGGCCGTCGTCACCGGGCTGGCGGTCAGCTCGACGACGGTGATGTTCAAGGGGGCGTAGTCGCGCTCGACGACCGCCATCATCTGGTCCCGCTCGCTCGCGGTGAACGACTGGGCCACGATGTTGAGCTGGGTGCCGGCATTGAAGCCCGACTTGTCGCCGAGCGAGATGCCGAGGACCGGGTTGCTCGGGTTCCCTGAGATGTCCCGCAGGCCCCCCTCGGTCGTCGTCAGGGTGCCGCCCGTGAAGTTGTCGCCGAAATCGACGAACAAGTAGGCCAGCAATCGTCGCTCTTCCAGGGACTCCGCCCCGCCGCCCCACCTGCGGCCCAGCCTCGCGGCGATCGAGATCCGAGTCGACCTCACCCGCCGCAGGCCCGTCAGTCGGCCGATCCACGCTCGCGTCGTCATGCTCCCCTACCCCCTTGGTGTGCGTCGTCGTGACTGGTCCGTCCGGTTCGGCCAAACCCGTCCCTGAGCATGGCATGGCGTGCGTCGACAACCCGGGGCCGGCCCCCGCGGCCGGCCCACCCCAACAATCGTCAAAATCGATTCAATTCACCACATCAATACGACAATCAAGACATCACGTCTCCCCCGCCGCGCGCACCCCGACCGGCTTCGCCCCCGGAGGGCGGCGATCGGGGCGGTCCTTCGAATTTCGCTCAGCGGCTCGGGGACGACGACCCGGGCATGATCCGGGGGATGATCATGCCATAAACTTCTGATATTGCTTCATGGTTTAGATATCGAGGTGACCCTCAATGAATTTAGATTGCGCTACATGGGTAATCAACATGATTCTTTTCTAGTTGAGTGTTTTTGACGATTACGGAAGACATTCCGAGATAGGACTCCTGTCTCAAAAAAAACCACTCGCGATCCCATATCCGCATATTTCCACCATGACGACGCGGCATCATGATTGGATGGATCGCGCCGCCTATCGGGACGACGGGGCGGCCGGCTCGACGTCCGGTCCGCATCCGTCCGGGGTCGGTTCGTCATCGTCCAGGGAGCCGGCCGTCGAGGGTCGATCATCGGGGGCGCGGGTTCGAGTACGTGATGAAGCGATATTCTCGTCTCATTCACGTCACGCCGACGCCCCGAATTTTCCCCCGCCCTGCCGACCCCCCGGCCCAGGCCCGAGGCGATCGGGAGATTCGCGCCGCGGGGGCTATCCCTCGAGGCCGCGGCGAGCGAGGGGGCGGCCATCCTGGGTCGGGTCGTCGACCCGGCCCAGGCAACGGTTGAAGGTCCTCAGCGTGGCCACCAGCAGGCCGAGCGCGACGAGGCCGTAGGTGACGATCCAGACCACGATCCAGATGGATTGCGCCTCGACCATGGGCGCGCCGAAGTTGCCGCCGAAGACGGAGGTCGAGTAGCCGACGCCCATGAACGGGCCGGCCGAGGCGAAGCCTAACCTGTCGGGTCCCGGCCCGAGGAGATTTCCGGCGGGGATCGCCGCGATCAGCACGCCGACGTAGAGCCCGGCGCTCAGCCCGATCGCCCTGCCCAGGCCGGGCAGCCAGGTCGCCAGGGCCAGGCCGAGGCTCGTGATCGCGGCGCCATAGGCGACGATCAGGCCGCCGATCAGGAATGGGCCGATCGCGAGTCCGGTGCGTGTCACCTCGGCCCCCGCGACGAGCATCGGCAGGATGGTCAAGGGGAAGACGCCTCGGAGGGCCCCTCGCCACTTGGCCATGACGATCTCGCGGGTCGACAGCGGGCTCGCCAGCAGGACGTCGAGGCTCCCGCGCTGGCGCTCTTCGGCCAGGCTCGTCGCGGCCGAGACGCTCAGGAGCAACAGCCCGGCAGAAACCTGGACGCCGTTGATCACGGCACCCAGCTCCATGGCCATCACATTACCATGCACGATTTCGACGATCGACCAGAGGCTGGCGACGCCCGAGATCAGGCCGTAGAGCCCCCAGATGGCGGCCGACCAGGCCGACGGCCGGCGACGTTGCCTCTCGCGCCAGAGCACCGGATTGCCGTCGAGTGAGGGCGAGAGCCAGGGCGAGGGCCGGGAGAGCCTCGCGAATGGGCCTCGCAGGATCCGGGGCAGCCAGCCTGCCCAACGCGTCGCCCCTCGCCTCCCGGCCTGATGGACGACGACGTGCCGGATCCGCCAGATCGACGCGACGACCAGCAGCATGGAAGCCATCAGCCCGATCCCGAGGAACCGGGCCTGCGCCTCCAGGCCGATCGGCCCGATGGGCGGGGAGCCGAGCGGGGCGAAGACGAGGAAGACGGGGTTGTAAGGCAACAGCGCCATCGGTCCCGGCACCCAGCCGGGCCGGGCCAGCCCGGTGATCGTCGGGAAGAAGGCCGCCCAGATCGGCGCCAGCAGCAAGTAGAGGATGCCCAGGGCATAGGTCGCGAGGATGACCTCGTGCGTCTTCCGGCCCCAGACCGAGAGCGTCAGGGCCAGCGAGCACCCGAAGATCGCGCAGGCCAGGCAGACCAGGATCGCGCCGAAGACTTGCGCCGGGTCGACGCCGCCAAGGGTCGTCGCCAGCGACTGCACCGGCGCGGCGCAGGCGATCAGGCCGAGCACCGGCAAGAGCCTCGCGGCCAGCTTGCCCAGGACGATCTCGGAGTCGGTCAGGTGGGTGGTGAGGAGCAGGGTCAGGCTCCCGCGGGCCTTGTCCACGCAGATCGCCCCGGCCGTCGCCGCGGGCGCCACCAGGCCGACGAGGCCGAGCACCAGGAACGTCGTCACGACGTAGAACCCGCGGCCGACGTCGGCCTGCTGCTTGAGCGACATCTCCCCCGCGTCGTCGCGGCCCCCGATCCAGACCGCCGTGAGCCCGATCCCCAGCAGCGTCACCAGCAACGCCCGCAAGGCATACCCCTGCCAGCGCCTCGAGGCCGTCAGCCATTCGTACGCGAAGACCGGTCCCAGCCCCGGCCAGCCCCTCGTCGCCATCGCGTCGGCCTCCTCATTCCCGTCGAGCCCTCGCCGCCCGACACTCGAAGCCACTTTACATCGCAAAGCTAGGTCGAGGCAAGAGCCCTCCCGGCTCCTGAGTCATCGCGGCAGCCCATCACGATGCGAGCCGACGCGGCCGAGGCCACGCAAGTGCCGTCGCATTTCACACATGCATCGGGCCTCGCTGGTCTTTCGCGAAGCGATGTCGTGACGCGACGCATGCGATGCCCCGAGGCCGAGTCAGGCGGGCTCGCCCCCTTCGATCCCGTGCGAGCTGCCCGTATCGCGGCTTCCCGAGCGAGGAGGACCAGCCGGAGATATGACGTGAAACATCTCGCCTCAGGCTGAGTATCCTGACGGCCTCACGTCGTTTCCGGGGGCCGGGTATCGACGGAGCTCGTGAATGTCGGGTAATCGATGAACCCCAGGTTTCGCGCGACTCTCTGAAGAGTCTGGGAACCGGGTCGAGTTGGCCTCTTTCGAGGAAGGGGAAGCCGCATGATACGCAGGGAATTGGCGGACAGCGTTTATATCATCGAGGGCTTCATGACTCCCGAGGAATGCGGGGAGGTCATCGGAGAGACGGAAGATATAGGCTACGAGGCCGCGCCGATCCAGACGATCGATGGCATGCGCATCCTCTCCGACGTGAGGAACAACACGAGGGTGATCCTGGACGACTTCGAGCGGGCAAACTTCCTCTGGGAACGCGTGAAGGCCGAGGTCCCGACATTCCACGGCGGGCGCCAGGCGATCGCCGTCAATGAGAGGTTCCGATTCTATCGCTATGCGCCCGGCGAGCATTTTGCCAGGCATCAGGATGCCCCGTTCCGCCGGGACAATGGAGAGGTCAGCCAATTCACCTTCATGGTCTACCTGAACGAAGACTTCGTCGGCGGAGAGACGATCTTCAATGACGTCGGCGTCAGGCCGAAGACCGGGATGGCCCTGATCTTCAAGCACGACCTGCCCCACGAAGGCTCCGCCGTCAAACAAGGGATCAAGTATGTGTTGCGGTCGGACATCATGTACGATCGCATCGGCAAGATCCGGGGCTGACGCTGACGCTCGACGTCCTCTGAGATGTCCGAGGCCGTCACGGGATCAGGCCACGCCGCGGGAGGTCTCGGCGACGATCTCGTCGACGACGTCCTCGAGGCGGCCGGTCCTGGCGAAGGCCTCGCGCTGGCGGCGGGCGCCGGGGCCTCGGGCGAGGGTGGCGCGGGCGATCTCGGAGACCTCGGGCCAATCGCCGGCGGCCTCGAGAGAGGGGCGGACGAAGGCGAGGAGGCCCTCGACCAACTCGGCCGCGGGGGCGGATCGGAGGGCGGCGAGGTCGATGAGGTCGCCGTCGAGGCCGAAACGCGCGGCCTGCCATCGCCCGGCACGGAGGAGCTCGGGGCGAAGGTCGGGGTCGGGCTCCCCCGCGAGGTCTCGGGCGTGGCACTCGCGGGCCAGGGCACGGCAAAGCCCGGCGATCATCACGGCCTCGTCGATGGACGAGCAGACGTCGGCCACGCGATATTCGATGGTCTCGAAATGCATCGACGGGCGAGCATCCCAGTAGATCTTCGAGGCATCCTCGACGAGGCCGACGGCCACCAGCTCGCTCACGACCCGGTCGAACTCGCCACGCGAGGCCAGGCGCTCGGGGGGCCCGGCGGTGGGGAAGCGCAGGAATAGCTCGCTCCGATAGCTGGCGTAGCCGGTGTCGGCGCCGTGCCAGAATGGGGAGTTGGCCGAGAGGGCCAGGATCGTCGTCAGCCAGGGGCGGCTCCGGTTCAGGACCCGGATGGCGGCCTCGCGGTCGGCGATCCCGACGTGGACGTGGCAGCCGCAGATGATCTGCTCGCGGGCGAGGTGCTGATAATCCTCGGCGAGGCCGACATAGCGATCCTTGGGGGTGATCCGCTGGTTCTCCCAGCGCGAGAACGGGTGCGTCCCCGAGGCGGCGATGCGGCAGCCGGTCTTCTCGGCGGCGGCGATCACGGCGCGGCGGAGCCGGATGATCTCGGCGCGGACCTCCGCCAATGTGCGGCAGACGGGGGTCCCGACCTCGATCTGCGAGAGGAAGAGCTCGTTCGTGACCTCGTCGCCGACGGCCTCTTTCGCGCGGGGGAGGAGCCGCCCTGCCCTCTGCACGAGGGCCCGCGTCTCGGGGTGGACGATCTGGTATTCCTCCTCCACCCCGATGGTGAAGTCGTCCGGGTTTTCTGCCATGAGTGGGTCCCCAGGGGGTCGGCGTAAGGATTGGTCGCGGGAACTCCAGCGGCAAACGCGGTGCCGTCACCAGCAACCCCAGACATCCTCACGCGATCGCCTCGAGCTGGGCCCCGGCGAGCCGGCCTCGAGAGGCCGCTTTCAACGCGCCCGCGCATCGGGCATCATGTCCCGCGAATCGTCGGGGCGGCCTCGCGAAGGGGAGGCCCCGGGGTCGCGCACAAGCATTGGGGGTTCGACATGAGTTCTGCGGGCAGAGTCGCCGTCATCACGGGAGCGTCGCAGGGGATCGGGGCCGGGCTCGTCCGAGGGTTCCTCGAGCGCGGGTCCCGCGTCGTCGCCAACTCGCGAAGCATCGACCCATCCACCGCGCCGGATCTGGTGACCGTCTCGGGCGACATCTCCGACCCGGAGGTGGCCGAGCGCGTGATCAGGAGCGCGGTCGAGGCCTTCGGGCGGGTCGACACGCTGGTCAACAACGCCGGGATCTTCATCGGCAAGCCGTTCACCGAATACACCCCGCAGGATTTCGTCGCCAAGACCTCGGTGAACCTCGCGGGGTTCTTCTACGTCTCGCAGCAGGCTATCAAGCAAATGCTTGCGCAAGGGGGCGGCGGCCACATCGTCAACATCACGACGACGCTCGTGGGCCAGCCCGTCAAGGGGATGCCCTCGGCCCTGGCGTCGCTCACCAAGGGGGGCCTCGACGCCGTGACGCGATCCCTGGCGATCGAGTACGCCGACCGGGGGATCCGCGTGAACGCCGTGGCACCCGGCGTCATCAAGACCCCGATGCACAGCCCCGAGGCCCAGGCGGCGCTCGCCGGCCTTCACCCCCTGGGGCGCCTGGGCGAGATCCGGGAGATCGTCGATGCGGTCCTCTACCTCGACTCCGCCGCGTTCGTGACCGGCGAGACCCTCCACGTCGACGGCGGCGCGAACGCCGGCCACTGGTGATCACAGCGCGACCCGGGAGGAAACGCACATGCCGATCGTGACGATCCAGATCACCCGCGAAGGGGCCACGCCCGAGCAGAAAGCCGCGCTCATCAAGGGAGCGACCGACCTCCTGGCCGACGTCCTGAACAAGCCGCCGAGCCTGACCTTCGTCCTGATCCAGGAGGTCGAGCTGGAAGACTGGGGCGTCGGCGGCCTGCCGGTGAAGGAGTACCGTCATCAGCTTGAGGCCGGCGCAAAGGAGGGTCACGCCGGTTGACGCCCTGCCCTCTTGCCTCTTGCCGTCCCCATCCCCCCCTCGCCAGATGCAGCGGATCACGCGAGCCGAACGGGATCGAGTCGGGTGGCCGCACTCGGGACGAGAAGGCATGAACATGCAGCTTCGGCGACCCATCCACCCCGGATAGCCGCGATTGGGACAACGAGCAACCACCCCGGCGACGCCTACGCTTAAGGCTCGGTCGGCTTCGTCAAGGACGGCATCGGCTCCTGGCCGCCCGAAGACACCACCTCGGCCCCCAACGAACATTCCAGCTCACCCCGCTCTCCGACCCCTTCGGCGTCTTCTCGATCCTCCCAGGCAGCAAGGTCGGCGTCCACCTGGCCCTGACGACCATCCGTGGCGGCGAGGTCGTCAGCGCCGACGCCTATTGATGGCTCCAGGATCATCATCACCTCGGGCACGACCAAGGTCCCGATTATCATTAATTCGATCGACTTAATAATTTTCCTTATTGACAATCCCGGTCAAGAAGTCAAGATTTGGGCCATAAACAGGTCAGTCGGGCGGAATTCGAGATCGCCCGGATGACGATTGCGACGGGGGTTGACGGCAGGGGGCCATCGCCCCTCGTCGCGGAATTCTCGACGGAAGTAGCGAGATGACGTCCGTTCAAATGACGGGGATCGACGGCCGGAGCCGGACGGGCCGAGATGGCCTTCGCGGCCGATGGGCGTGCTGGGGCAGGCGTCGACGTGGGTTCACCCTGATCGAGCTCTTGGTGGTGATCGCGATCATCGCCGTGCTGATCGCCTTGCTCCTGCCGGCGGTGCAGGCGGCGCGCGAGGCGGCCCGTCGGGCCCAGTGCGTCAACAACCTGAAGCAGATCGGCCTGGCGCTGCACAACTACCACTCGGCCTACGACACGTTCCCGATGGGATCGTCCAAGAACATGCAGAACCTGGGGGACTATCACGCCCAGCACGGCGTGAGCGTGCACGCCCAGATCCTCGGCTTCCTGGGCGAGACGCCGCTCTACAACGCGATCAACTTCAACTGGGGCATGAACGCGGGGGCGACCGCCGGGCCGATCCAGTCGACCGTCTATCTCACCCGGGTCAAGGAGTTCCTCTGCCCCTCCGACGGCAATGCGGGCGTGACGAATCTGAATAGCTACAACGACAGCATCGGCACGACGACGATCGACGCCGTGCAGCAGACGGCCACCGGCAGCTCGGGGATGTTCACCTTCTGGCGATCGTACGGGATCCCGAGCATCACCGACGGCACGTCCAACACCGTGGCCTTCTCCGAGGCCCTGGTCGGCGACGGCACCACCAACTGGACGAGGGCCGCGGGCATCGTGAACCTCGGCTCGCTCCCCACCACGGCCGAGATCCTGGACGCCTCGTCGAACCCGGCGGCGATCCAGGCCGGCCTCCAGGCCTGCAACACGGCCTGGACCAACCGCTCCGGCAAGCTCAACACGGGCCGCGGCAACTACTGGTTCCACGGCACCGAGGCCCAGACCATGTTCAACACCGTGGTCCCCCCCAACTCGAAGACGTATCCGTGGGGATATTGCTCGGACGGCCAGATCGGCGCCGCGGCCTTCTCCGCCGCCAACAGCAACCACTCCGGGGGCGTCAATGTGCTGGTCGGGGACGGCAGCGTGAAGTTCGTCAAGGATTCGATCAGCCAGCAGGTCTGGTTCGCCCTCGGCACCCGCGCCGGCGGAGAGGTGATCTCGTCCGACGCCTACTGATCGCCGGGCCGATTTCGACACCTGGGTCGAATACGCGAGGATGCAGTCCTCGCGGTCGATCGCCTCGAAAATGGACGAAGACGAAGCGGCCGGGGAATCAGTCCTCCGGCCGTTTCGTTTTCCCGGGCCGCTTCGGGAGGATGCGGCTTCGAACGGCCTGGGCGATGACGACGCCTCAACCTGCGGGAGCCGGCCGTCACCCAATCTCTTGACGCACGCAGCAGGACCCCACCCGGGCCGATCACGAGGACCGGGCAGGCAAACGGTCGGCGCGCATCACGTTCGGGAACCTCGACGGATCGACGGCGCGAGCTCGAGCCCATCGACGCCGACTTCCGCGATCGCGTCTCCCGGACGATCGAGGTGCGGCCGGGCCGGACGAGATCATCTTCCCTCCCCCTAGCCCCCCGGCCGCATGCTCCGCGAGAGTAAGTTGAGCATGGCCCTCGGGCTCGGCGGATGGGCTCGTGGCGGCGGGGCAAGGGCAAGGGGGCTCGGGCTCGATGCCCCGGGCGGCGACTGCTGACGCGGCCCGACGCGTGCCGGGGGCGTTGCCTCGCGAGCGGGCGCAAGCCTCGCGGGACGTGGCCCACGACCTCCGCGATCGCCGGCTCGCTCCACCCGTGCTTCACCAGCGCGGCGCGGCCGAATTGGGCCAGGACGGGGCATGACCCCTTCGCCAGCTCGATCGCCTGTTCGGCGGTGAGCGGCTGCTCTGCGGCCGGCTCTCCCCCGGATTTGGTCTCCCCGGTCGGTCCGGTCGGCCTTTCCCGAGCCGGGCCGACCGACCGGGGGGCTTCTGATTTGGGATCTTCTCTCTCTGTCTTAATACAGGGGGCCGTCGGATCTGACGGGGAAGCCCGTCGAAAACGACCGGGAGGATCTACGTTTTTGACCGTCCTATTCGTTGGATTCGGTGCTTCTATGCCGCGGAAGGAGAACGTAAACCGGACGTCCCGGCATCTCCTTCCGTTGGTGCGGGTGATCCATCCGGCTTCGGCCAGCTCGCGCAGGGCCCTGGATATGGCCGAGAGGCTCTTCCCCGTGGCGGAGGAGATCTCCTCGTCGGTGGCGTAGCAATGTCCTTTATTGGCAAGGCTTTCGATCGCGGCGAGCACGCGGAAGGCGGAGTCGCTGATGTCGGCCGCCAGGGCGGGGCGAGGGACGCGACACCAGTAGAGGGGGGCCTCGAATCGCAGGGGATGGACTTCCCGCGAATTTTCCGCTTTGGGATTGCGGTCGGACGCTCGGCGCGTACAATCTACGTTGTGCACTGGGTCATCTCCAGGTGCGCCCAATGAGTGGCAGGTTCCAGCCTGACCCACTCAAATCAGAAATCTAAAGTCCTCACGACAGTTCCAGCTGCCGTGAGGACTTTCTTTTTACCGTTTTGCCTTTCCCGAAGCAACCCAGCTTCTCAGGCCGCGCACGCCTCCATCTTTTCGCAACTCGGGTCATAAGGACGATTTCCGACTCGCCTAGCTTGGCCATCCTCGGCCAGGTCGAGCTCCTGACGGCCATGGGAATAGGGCATGACTCCATGCCCGCACCCTCGCCGTTGCCGACGAACCTCGCGGTCGAGACGACGACCCGATTCGCGCGGAAGGCTAGGGACATGGGACTACCCGCGATCCATGCTCGTGCCGCATCTCGATGGCGACATCGCCCAAAGCGAAGTGGCGAGAAGCCCGGGCGTCCTGGGAGGCGAGGGCCGAGCCAACATGGTGCGATTAGATGATCTTATGTGTGACCAAATGGATACTAGTGAACAGGCTCAAAGGAGGACTGGCGGCCGTGCAAGGACCTCGTCGACCAGGCCGAGGGGCCCATCGGAGCCGACCGGCTTCCCAGCGTCTCGACAGATCCCGAGCCGAGTCGACGCCCGCATGCTCACGGGGCCGGTCACGAGGGCGGCGGCCTCCCCGGGGCGGAGTCGTTTCAGGTTGCGGGAGGGAGTGAGGCCGTCCATGGGGCGAGGGCGGCCGAAAAAGCCGTGAACTTTTCTCGCTCGTCTTGCGATCAGTAAGCAAGAGAACGGCCGCTCGCGAAGGGCGGGCCATTCAAGGCTACGGTGGCCTCGTCCCGCGGAAGGAGCTGCGGGACGAGGCTTTTTTGATTCTTACGACGCGGAAGGCCGGCGCGTTGAGAAGGCCCGGGGTGTGACCCGACCTCCCTCGATCCGTCGACTCCGCCGCCGGTTCGCTCGAGTGGTCGTCGATCCCGCTGCGGATCGACCGATGTCAGGAGCCGCATCCATGAGACGCCTTCTGCTGACTTTGCCGCTGATCGGCCTGGCTTTCGCACCTTGCATCGCGGGGGAAGCCTCGCCAAAGGCCCATCCGCCGGCCGAGCATCGTGCCCGGGGAGGAGATTGGAACTCCTATATCGGGGTGCTCATCGAGTCCGCCCCCGAGGTGCTGCACAAGCAACTCCCCGGCGTCTTGCCGGAGGGGCAAGGCCTGCTCGTCCACCAGGTCCTCGCGGGATCGCCCGCCGAGGCCGCGGGGCTGAAGCCTTACGACATCCTGATGAGCTGCGGGGACGAGAGGCTCACCACGCCGGAGTCGCTCATCGGCCTGATGCGCGCCCGCAAGCCGGGGACGGAGGTGGCCATCGGATACATCCGGGGCGGCAGGCCCGGGTCCTGCAGGCTCATCCTGGGCGAGGACGACGCGGCCCGTCAACCGGGCTTCGGCCGGCATGTCTTCCGATTCGGCCCGGACGGGACGTTCCGGAGGGCGCTCCGAGACTACAGCGTGTCCGACGACGAGTCGGCCTGGGACAGCTTCGACGCCATCCGGCTGTCGCGCGAGAAGGGGGACACCTGGCGGGCCGAGATCGAATACCGAGGCCAGGGCGGCGGCGGGCGGCACCACGACTTCTACGGGACTCGTGAGCAGATCGCCAGGGACATCAAGGCGATGAAGGACCTGCCTGGGAGCGAGCGCGAGCACCTGCTGCGGACGCTCAACATCGACCAACCCGTCTTCGAGTTCCACTTCTCCCCGGCGAACATCGAGGAGCCGTCCGGCGACAAGCCGACGGCGAAGTGACGCCCCCTTCCCCGCGAGCGGCCTGCCGCTCGCGGGTCGCAAGGAGGGGGGCGACGACGGTCCGAGGGGCGGTCGTCGCGGGCCCTGGACCATTTTGATATGACCCTACCGCGGGACCGATGTCGTCGGAGACGCGTCCGGAGAGCACACGAACCTCGACCGATCTCGGCGAGATGGAGGATGGATGGCCGGTCACGACATCATCGTCATCGGGGGCTCGGCGGGGAGCCTGGACGCGATGAGGGCCATCGCGTACGGGATGCCGGCCGAGTTCCCGGCGGCGCTCTTCTTCGTGCTCCACAGCTCGCCTTACGGCCAGGGGCTGCTGCCGGAGGTCCTGGGTAGCAGGGGGAAGCTCCCGACGGCCCATGCCCGGGACGGCGAGCCGGTGACGCCGGGGCGCATCTACGTCGCGCCTCCCGACCACCACCTGATGCTCGAGCCCGGGCGGGTGCGGGTCACCCGGGGCCCGAAGGAGAATCGCTTCCGCCCCGCGCTCGACCCGCTCTTCCGCTCGGCGGCCCTGGCCTACGGGCCGAGGGTCGTCGGGGTCGTGCTCTCCGGCTGGCTCGACGACGGGGCCGCCGGGCTCTGGGCGATCAAGGCCCGCGGCGGCGTCGCCATCGTCCAGGACCCGGACGAGGCATTCGCCCGCCCGATGATCGAGAATGCCATGCGCCAGGTGAGCGTCGACTACCGGCTCCGGGCCGCCGACATCGCCCCGACCCTGGTCGAGCTGGCGTCCGCCCCGGTCGTCGCCGCGGGCGAGTTCCCCGCGCCCGCCGAGCTCGAGGTCGAGACCAAGATCGCCATGGGGGATAAGGCCCTGGGCCTGGGCGTCCTGGGGCTCGGCGACCCTTCGCTGGTGACCTGCCCGGAGTGCCACAACGTCCTGGTGCGGCTCAGGGCCGGCGGCGGGGCGCGATTCCGGTGCAACAACGGCCATGCCTACACGGCCGACTCGCTCCTGGCGGAGATGGACGAGGCGGTCGAGAGGTCGTTGTGGAATGCCGTCCGCCAGGTGCAGGAGAATGCGCTGCTGATGGAGCACATCGCGTCCCACGCCCGCGAGGCCGGGCAGGCCGACGTCGCCGCGCTATTCGACCGGAAGGGGGCCGAGGCCCGGAGGCGGGGCGAGTTGGTGAGGCGGGCGGTGATGAACCATGATGCCCCCGGCGGGGAGAAGGCCTCCTGGACTTGAAGGGCATCAAGGCCTGAACTCGGGCGGAGGGGCGGGGCCCTCGCCGTGCTCGTGCAGCGGTATGATCGCCCGCACGAATGTCCCCTTGCCCTCGCCCGACTCGACGGTCAGGGTCCCGCCCACCAGGCCGATGCGCTCGCGCATCCCGAGCAGGCCGAGGTTCCGTCGGTCGTAGTTCCCCACGATGGACTCCGGATCGAACCCGCGCCCGTCGTCGTCGATCACGACGGTGAGCACGCCGCCCCGCCGCATCATCACGACGTCGACCCTGTCGCATCCGGCGTGCTTCGCGACGTTGTGGAGGGCCTCCTGCACCAGGCGGTAGATCGTCGACTCCAGCGCCGAAGGCAGCCGGGCCTCGGAGAGCCCCTGCGACCGGAACCCGGCGAGCACCCCGCTCAGCTCGGACCACTGGCGCACGTAGGTCGACAGGGCCGGGATCAGGCCGATGTCGTCGAGGGCCGTGGGCCTGAGCTCGATCGCCAGGTTGTGCGACTCGCGGCTGATCCGCACGACGGCCGCCGCGGCCTTGAGCAGGAGGTCCCGCCCCGGGTCGCCCTCCGGGAAGGCGGCCTCGGCCGACTTCAGGAGGAGGCCCAGGCCGGTCAGCTCCTGGCCGAGGCCGTCGTGCAGCTCGCGGGAGACGCGCCGTCGCTCGTCCTCCTGGGCGGTGACGAGCCGCCTCAGCAGGGCCGCCCTCGCCTCATTGGCCTTGGTGAGCTCCTCTGTGCGCACGGCCACTCGGGTTTCCAGGTCGTCGCGGGAGCTCCGCAGCTCGTCCTCCATCCGCTTCCGCTCGGTGACGTCGCGCATCACCCCGACCATCCGGACGGCGACGCCCCGCTCGTCGTAGAAGTGATGGCCCAGGGCCGAGAGCCAACGGGTCGAGCCGTCGGGCAGGAGCGACCGGAAGTCGTGGCGGTACGGGGTACGCGCCTCGCGCGACGCGACCAGGGCGGCCTCGGTCCCGGGGCGGTCCTCGGGGTGGATCCGCTCGGCCCAGGCCTCGTAGCTGGGCTCGACCTGGCCGACCTCGTACCCGAGCATGGGGAAATGCCTGTCGTTCCAGACGATGACGCCGCCCCGGATGTCCCAGTCCCATGCGGCCATCTCGCCGACGTCCAGGGCGAGCCGCAGCCGCTCCTCGCTCCCCCGCAGGATCGCCTCGGCCCGCCTGCGGGCGGAGATGTCGACGAAGGTGATGACGACCCCCTCGACCCGGTCCTTCGTCGTCCGGTAGGGGGTGATCCGGCGGAGGTAATGCCGACCGTTGGCGCAGTCGACCTCGCACTCGATCGTCGCGAGCCGCTCGAGCACGGCGCGGGCGTCGTCGTCGAGGTGGGGGTCGTCGAACCGGCGGGCCATGGCGGCCAGAGGCCGGCCGATGTCGCCCGGGATCAGGCCCATCAGGTCGCGCACGGCCGGGGTGAACCAGCGGATCCGGAAGCCGGTGTCGAGGAAGAGCACGGCGATGTCGGTGCTCGCCAGCAGGCACGCCAGGTCGCTGTTGGCCGCCTGGAGCTCCTCGACCTTCTCGCGGAGCCGGGAGTTGACCCTGGCCAGTTCCTCGTTGGCGACCCGGAGCTCCTCGTGATAGGCCTCGAGCTCCTCCGCCACTCTCTGATGTTCGAAGCGGAGTCGATTCAGCTCTTCCTCGGCTTCGTCGGCATCTCGTCCCGCACCATGGGGCGAAGGCAGGGCCTGCCCTGCCGACGAACTTGCGGTCGGCGAGGCGGTCGCGTCATGCCCGGATGGTCTGGCTTCGCGTTCCAATTGGGACATCCTCTCTGCGGGCAGTCGAGGCGTGCAACGTTCGGCCGCGTCCAGGCCCTCGGTTGATGGCCCGACGTCGGTCGGCGCGGCGTCGGTCGGGGTTGATGCGACTCGACCCATGATCATCTTCGCACGAACGGCATCGAACGGAAGGGCAATCGGCCGGCGTAACGTCCGATAATCTCTCAAAGGCCTTGTCGGCGCAACCCACGACTGGATCGGAGATTCCTCTGCGTTATTACGTCGGGAGTGGCCAATATGTTCGGGCGCGTCGCCTTCTTCCGGCCATGATGCCGAGCGATCGCGTCATCGGGAGCCTCACCCAGGAGGGCGACGACTCCCGATCCCGGAGGTCGTGTCAGAGGGCCTCGGGCAGGCCATCGGGCTTCGGGCCTGGGTCTCGGCCGAGCAGGCGGTTGAACCAGTACCGCTGGCGATCCACGGCGGTGAGGAACGTGCCGCGGTGATTCCCGTTCGTCACGGCGACGGGGATGATCGGGTTGTTGCGATTGATCGCCTGCTGATACTGATAGGGGATCAGCGCGACGGCCGGCGCGAAGGCCTCGTCGTGGGTGCCGTAATTCAGGAGCACCGGGGTCTTGATGACCCATTGATAGGCGCTCGCGTCCTTCAGGAGCTGGGCGAACTGAGAAAAAGGATAGTACTGCGGGTCGGCCCTCGACGTCGCATCCGGCGAGAAGTATTCGGGTCGGATCAGCTTCGTCAGGTCGGACGGGACCTTCATCGGGTTCGGGTCGTCCTTGGACGGGTAGACCAGCAGGTCGCCGTTGCCGGCGTCGAAGCCCAGGCGATCGTAGTCCCTCGCGTAGATCCGGCGTGCGGCCTCGTAATGCTGCGGGACGAAGAAGCCGGAGGCCATCCCCGGCTTCGCGTAGTAATTCTCGTAAGAGAACGCCGCGATGATGAAGATGGTGTTCATCCAGACGGCGTCGGGCGTGGGGGAGGACGGGCCTCGCCGGTTGAAGAGCAAGGCGGTCGTCGCCGCGAGCACGTCGGAGGGGGCGGAGGCCGTCGAGGCCCCGGCGACCTTGATCCCCTCCTGCTCGAGCTTCTGCAAGAAGGCCATCGTCACCAGGCCCCCCTGAGACCAGCCGGAGAGGAGCAGGTCGGTGACCTTCACGTTCGAGGCCCGGATCACGGGGGCGGATTGCTTGAGCAGGTCGAGGCAGGCCTGCTGCTCGCTGGCCTTGACCGCGTAGGCATCCTTCTCCGTCGAGTCCCCCATGCCGAAGTAGTCGGCCGCGATGACGACGTAGCCCTGCCCGGCGAACTGCGCCACGGCGAGGCGCGTCTCGTAGGAGTCGCCGTAGGCCGCCCCGGCCTTGTCGAGCGTGAACGAATAGGAAGGGACCTCATGCAGGCCGTAGACCGTCCCGTGCTGGTAGGACACCAGGGGCCTGGAGATCGGGCCGGGGGCCGCGGATTCCTCGGCCGTCGGGACGGGGATCGCGACCAGGCCCGTGGCGGTCGTCGGCCGATTGCCGAG
This sequence comes from Singulisphaera chitinilytica, assembly GCF_049331405.1. Taxonomy (NCBI): domain Bacteria; kingdom Pseudomonadati; phylum Planctomycetota; class Planctomycetia; order Isosphaerales; family Isosphaeraceae; genus Singulisphaera; species Singulisphaera chitinilytica. Next base: position 82,696 of record NZ_CP186276.1, on the reverse strand, counting down.
CTCCGGGATGACCGACTGATATGTGATTTTGTAGAGATTCACCTCGTACGTCGCCTGCTGATAGCCGGGCACGACGTACGCCGCCGGCGGATTGGAGCTCTTGCTGAACGGCTTGCTCTCGACGTTCAGGATGCGGTTCAACTCGTCGACCCCGACCCGGCCGATGAACCGATGAGAAGCCCCGGGCGCCTCGCCCCCGTCGCCTTCGGCGAAGCGGATGTTGTCGTTCGAATCAATCACTTCGTTTGCCATATTTCCACGCCGGCCTTCGAGTGTCACATCCATCGGTGGTTAGGCCGTAGCTTACCGCGAGAGGGCCCGCGATCGCCACAAGAACACGCGGCGAGTTCGCCATCTTAAGGTCGCCAGCCTAGGCCGAGTTCGCGGGGCCAACGGGCCCCCCTGCCCCGATGATCGGAATCCTCCCGACTTCGTCGCCGGGCGACGAGCAGAGGGATACGGCTATCTATGCCATCGTGCCGATCGTCCTGCGGAAGCGCGCGAGGGCGGCGGCGAAGAGCGTGATGCCGATCAACGTCAGCGCGAGGAATGGCCGCCAGACCACGTCGATGCCGGCCCCGCGGAACAGGATTCCCTGGGCGAGGATGACGAAATGGGTCGTCGGCGCCCCGAGCATCACGACCTGGATCCACTCGGGCATGCTCTCGCGCGGGGTCAGGCCGCCGGAGAGGGCGTTCAGGGGCAACAGGACCAGGATCATCAGCAACGCGAACTGAGGCATCGACCGGGCGAAGGTCGCCAGCAGGATCCCCAGAGACGTGACGGCGAACAGGTCGATCGCGGCGCTGCACAGGAACAGGGATATCGAACCTTGAATCGGCACCGACAGCAGGCCGCGCACGACGAAGGCGAGGGAGAGGGCGCAAGCGATGAGGACCACCAGGCCCATCGACCACACCTTGCTCGTCATGATCTCGAACGGCGTCACCGGCATGACCAGCAGGTGCTCGATCGTGCCTCGCTCGCGCTCGCGGATCAGAGCGGCGCCGGTGAGGATCATCGCCAGCATGGTGACCTGCTCGGTCAGCCTCATCACGGCGAGGAACCAGGATTGGGTCAGGTTGGGGTTGAACCGCACACGGATCGCCAGGTCCACCGGCGGCCTGGCGTCGGCCCGATAGCGCCCGACGAACGCCCGCACCTCACCGTCCACGATCTCCTGCACGTAGCCGTTCCCGCTGAAGGCCTGGCCCACGCGGGTTGCATCGACGTTGAGCTGGATCACGGGCGAGCGGCCGGCCAGCACGTCGCGCTGGAAGTCGGGGGGGATGTCGAGGGAGAAGGTGTCCAGCCCGGCGTCCATCCGGGCATCCATCTCGTCTCGCGTCACCATCTTCGGCGGCAGGAAACGCGGCGGATAGAAGGCGCCGGCGATCCGTTGCGACAGGGGAGACTGGTCCTCGTCCACGATGGCGATGGGCGCCTTGTGGAGCGTCTCCGGCACCGCGGTCGAGGCCGAATAGATGGACACCGTGAACGAAAAGAGGATCAAGACCAGCATGATCCGGTCACGAGCCAGGCTCCACAGCTCCTTGACCCCCAGGTGCAGGATATGATCCGGTCGCATGGCTCAGGTCTCCTGTTTGTTCAGCAGCGCGAGGCTCAAGCCGAGCAGCACCAGGTAGGTGATCAGCAAAGGTGCGTAGGAGCGGTAGAGGTCGGCGAAGCCGAGTGCCTTCGAGAAGGTGCCGCGTGAGATCGCGAGAAAATGCGTGGTCGGGAAGACATGCCCGATCAGCGCACCGGCCCCCTCCAGCGAGGAGACCGGATCGATGAGGCCGGAGAAATGCATCGCGGGGAGGAGCGTGAGGACCGCCGTGGCGAAGATCGCCGCCACCTGACTTCGCGTGAAAGTCGAGAGGAGCAGTCCCATCCCGGTTGCGCAGGCGACGTAGAGCAGCGCGCCGGCGGCCTCGGCCGCGAAGCTGCCCTTCAGCGGCACCCGGAAGAGGGTCACCGAGAGCGCGGTGAGCAGGAGGAAATTGATCATCCCCAGGGCGATGTAGGGGAGCTGCTTGCCGAGGAGGAATTCCAGGCGCGTCGTCGGCGTGACGTAGAAGTTGATGATCGAGCCGAGCTCCTTCTCGCGGACCACCGAGAGAGTGGCCAGGATGGCCAGGATGAGCAGCAGCACGAGCGGCATCATCGCCGGCACCATCGCCACCAGGCTCTTGACGTCGGGATTGTAGCGATAGCGAGACTCGATCGTGGCGGGGCCGACCAGGTGGCGCCGGCCGAGGCGATGCCGGGCCACGTCGGCCAGCCAGAGGGCGTGCATGCCCTGCATGTAGCCGCGGATCGTCTCGGCACGCTGCGGCATGGCGCCGTCGATCCAGACCCCGACCTGCACCGGCCGGCCGCGCTCGAGATCTCGCCCGAAATCGGGAGGGACCTCGACGGCCATGCTCAACTCTCCCGATCGCATTCGCCGGTCGAGATCCTCATAGTCGGAGATGGGGGCCCGCTCGACGAAGTAGCGCTGCGATCCCGTAATATTGAACAGATATTCGCGACTGACGGCCGTCCGGTCGCGGTCCAGTACGGCGAAGGTTAGGTGCTCCACATCCATGGTGACGCCGTACCCCAGGACGATCATCAGGATCAGGCTGCCGAGCAGCGCCATCGTCAGGCGGATCGGGTCGCGGCTCAGTTCCAGCGCCTCGCGGCGGGCATAGCTCAGCAGGCGCCTGGGGCTGAACCAGGCGCCCGGAAGGCCCCTGCCCGGCTCGACCCGCACGCCCCTGGCCGGCTCGTCAGGCCGCGTCAAGGGCGCCGGCACGGCGGCCTGGCCCATGGATGCCGCCTCCTCCAGGTAGCCGATGAAGGCCTCTTCCAGCGTGTCCGCGCCTCGATCCTTCGTCAGCGCGGCCGGCGTGTCGCTGGCCAGCACCCGGCCGGCGTGCATCAGGGAGATGCGGTCGCATCGCTCGGCCTCGTTCATGAAGTGGGTGGAGATGAAGATGGTGACCTCGTCGCGGCGGGAGAGTTCGATCAGGAGCTGCCAGAAGGAGTCCCGGGCCACCGGGTCCACCCCCGACGTCGGTTCGTCGAGGATCAGCAGCTCGGGCCGGTGGATGAGGGCCACCGCCAGCGACAGCCGCTGGCGCCGCCCCAGCGGGAGCGAGTCGGGCAGTGCGTCGAGGACATCCTCCAGGCCGAAGCGGTCGACGGCGCCTTCCACACGGCCGGGGATCTCCGCGCCGGGGACCCCGAACAGCCGCGCGTGGAGGACCAGGTTCTGCCGGACCGTCAGCTCGCTGTACAGCGAGAAGGCCTGCGACATGTAGCCCACCCGCCGCCGGGTCGCGAGGTCCTGGGCATCGACCTCGCGGCCGAACAGCCAGGCCTGTCCCTCGCTCGCCGGCAAGAGTCCCGTCAGCATCTTCATGGTCGTCGTCTTGCCGCAGCCGTTAGAGCCGAGGAAGCCGAAGATCTCGCCCCGCTCGATCCGGAAGCTCACGTGATCGACGGCGACGAAATCGCCGAAGCGCCGGGTCAGGTCCCGCGCCTCGATGGCCACCGGGGCGGAGCCCGAGGCGCGAGGGGGCGTATCCACTCGCCTGTGGCCTCGGCGCTTCTCCTCCGGCAGGAGGGCGATGAAGGCCTCCTCCAGCGATGCCCTGCCGGTCCGCTCCAGCAACTCGCCCGGCGCCCCCTCGGCGAGCACACGCCCGGCGTCCATCGCCACCAGCCGGTCGAATCGCGCGGCCTCCTCGATGTAGGCCGTCGCCACCAGGACGCTCATGCCGGGACGGTCGGCGCGGATGCGGTCGATCAGCTCCCAGAACTGGCGCCGAGACAGCGGGTCGACGCCGGTGGTCGGCTCGTCGAGGATCAACAGGTCGGGGTCGTGGATGAGGGCGCAGCAGAGGCTCAGCTTCTGCTTCATGCCGCCGGAGAGCTTGCCGGCGGGCCGGCCGGCGAAGGGCGCCATGCCGGTGCTCTCCAGGAGGCGGGCGATGCGACTCCGCCGTTCGGCGCGGCCCTGGCCGAACAGGCGGCCGAAGAAGTCGGCGTTCTCGAAGGCCGACAGCGTCGGATACAGGTTCTTGCCCAGGCCCTGCGGCATGTACGCGATCCGTGGGCAGAACTCCCGGCGGAACGCCGGGTCTGCCATGTCGCCGCCGAAGACCAGGACCGACCCTCGCTGCACCCGCCGGGCCCCGGCGATCAGCGACAGCAGGCTGGACTTGCCCACGCCGTCAGGGCCGATCAGACCGACCATGCAGCCGGCCGGCAAGTCGAGGGTGATCCCATCGAGCGCGAGGGCCTTCCCATAGCGGAGTTCGACGTCGACCAGGCGGGCCGCCGGCTCCGGGGCGGGCCTCCCGGGGGCGGGCGAGGTGAGGTGCCCTTCGGTCATCGTGGGAGCCTCACCCGCAGGCGTTCCGGCCATTCGGCGTTGGCGTCGAGGCGCACATAAGCGATCCCCGGCAGGCCGGTCTTGACGTCGCGGATGTATTGCTTGAGCAACTCCTTATCGATCTTGGCCTTCACGCGGAAGGTCAACTTCTGGCGCTCCTCGGCGGTCTCGACCGTCTTGGGCGTGAACTGGGCGACGTCCGCGACGAACGATACGCCGGCCGGGACGACATATTGCGGATAGGCGTCGAGGACGATGTGGACCTCGGTGCCCATCCGGACGCGGCCGGCCGACGCTTCGGGCAGGAAGAAGGTCATGTAGACGTCGGTCAGGTCGACCAGGTTCAGCACGTTGCCGCCGGCGCCGAGCACCTCGCCCGGCTGCGCGATGCGATACTGCACGCGGCCGTCGCGGGGCGCCTTCAGGACGCAGTCTTCGAGCTCCGCCCGGATCCGTTCGATCCTGGCCATGGAGGCCTCGACCGCCGCCGCGGCCTCGATGACCTGCGATCGGGCGGCGGCGATTGCGGCCTCCGCCGCCGTCACCTGCGCCTTCGCCTCGTCCACGGCGGCCTTCTCCGCGAAGAAGGCCGCCCGGGCCGAGTCCAGCTCGTCCGCCGTCGCCGAACCCTTCGACGCCAGGTTATTGACGCGGTCGAAGTGCCGGCTCCGCATGCTGGCCTGGGCCTCGTGCTGCGCCACGATCGAGTCGCCCGCAGCCTTCTGCCGATCCCGCTGAGCGACGACGGCCCGTGCGCCATCCACGTTGCTCTTCGCCAGTCGGAACTGGGCCTGGGCTTCCCTGAGCTGCGCGTCGAGCACCGAGGTGTCCATCCGGGCGACGACCTGGCCGGCGGAGACGAAATCCCCCTCGTCCGCGAGGATCTCGGCGATCCGGTTCTGCGCCTTCGTGGCGACATCGACTTGCGTCGCCTCGACGCGGCCGTTGGCGGCGGCGAATCCGGCCGGTAGTTTCTCGGCAGGGTTGTATCCCCACAGGAGATAGGCGAGGGCCGCGAGCATCATCATCACCAAGCCGAGCAGCCATCTCCCGAGGGTCCTCGCCCATCCTCGCCATCGCCGCCCCGGCCGAGTCGCCTCGGCAGGCCCCGAGGCAGCCTGCCCGGTCGGCCGGACCTTGGCGTCGGCGACCGACTCGGCCAGCGTAGGCGGCCCTTGAACGCCCCCATCGTCTTGAGGTGGCTTCTGATCGATTCCTGCTGTCGTCTCCATGTGACATCCCCTCGGGCCGGGGCGTCGGCCGTCGCCCCATCGTCGATGCGCATGAAAAAGGCCCCGGCACGCGAAGGTTCGCGTAACGGGGCCGCCTTAGCCATCCGGAGTCCGCCCATCACGAGCGGAGAATCAACAGATCTTAACGACTCGTAAGACCTATCGTCAACGCCTCCCGAGCCGAGTCATCCCCGCTTCATGTATTGGCCTGCACGATGGCGGCCCGGAGCGTCCCCGCCCCGCCGTCGCCTAGGCCCCTGACCGCGACCGTTGAGGGGACGACCCGGCCATTCATCGCCTCGATCCCCGGTCGTCGGGCCGATTCCCGACGGCGTCACCCTCCCCGGGCCGCCGGGCCCGTTCCTTCCAGTCGAGGACGCGGATCGTCGAGCTTCCAGCAACCCGGGTGATGAAGCATGAGTCCGGACTCCATGGGACATCGACGTCCGCTCGCCGAGGGCCCATCGGTCTCGAGGGGCGACCGAGTCGCGATCGCCCGCGAGATTCTCGGGATCAATCCATGGAATAGAGCGCGGTCACTCGAGTAATCAAGGAAGTGTTATGACTGTGATTGATTCTATGAAATTCGTTCAAATGCATTCCAACAATCAAGCCGCCGCCGGTTCGGAGGAGTCGCGGGTTGGCATGCAAGATCGAGGCGAACCTGGTGGGCCACGTCGGGGTGCCTTGAAGGGCTGGCGGCATTTTAATGTCCTGATCGGGTTGTCCGGTGATGGCAGGGCCGAGTATACTCCAGTCCGTAATCGGGCGGCTCGCGACGGGCGGCCCTGATATCGGCTATGGCGGCCCCGTGGTGCGACATTCGCGCCTCGGGGCCGTTTTTCGTTGATGGCGTCGGGCCGGCCCGCGGGAGGGGCGAATCCGCGATGAGTCGTGTCGCGTTCAAGATGCTGACGGGGGACGGGGCGAAGTTCGCCGGGATCGTGCTGGGCCTGACCTTCTCCGCCCTCCTGATCACCCAGCAAGGCTCGATCTTCTGCGGGATCATGCTCCGCACCGCGGCCCAGATCACGGACATCGGCGGAGCCGACCTCTGGGTCATGGATCCCACCGTGGGGAACATCGACGACGTCAAGCCGATGAAGGAGGACAGCCTCTATCGGGTTCGAGGCGTCGACGGGGTACTCTGGGCTGTCCCCCTCTACAAGGGCATCTCGCGGGCGAGGTTGGCCTTCGATGACCGGGCGACCGGCCGTCGGCGCGAGGTCATCGAGCAGGCCATCCTGCTCGGGCTGGATGACGTCTCGCTGGCCGGGGCCCCGCGGCACCTCTACGTCGGCGATGTGGGCGACCTCTGGAAGCCTGACGCGGTCATCGTCGACAAGGTCGGCTTGCGGAAGCTCTTCCCCGGGCAGGGGGGGGAATCGGCCGGGACCGTCGACGAGCTGCGCCGGTTCCTCGGGCGCGAGCTGGAGATGAACGACCGACGCGCCGTGATCGTCGGCATCTGCGAGACGACCAGGACCTTCCAGTCCAATCCGGTCATCTACACGACCTGCTCCCGGGCCCAGGATTTCGCGCCCCAGGAGCGCAAGCCCCTCTCCTACATCCTGGCCAAGGCGGAGCCCGGGCGGGACCCGCGGGAGGTCGCCCGGCGGATCACGCTGCGGACCGGCCTCGGCGCGGCGACGAGCGACGAATTCAAGTGGATGACGATGAAGTATTACCTGATGTATACCGGCATCCCTGTCAACTTCGGCGTCACGACGCTGCTCGGCTTCCTCGTCGGGACGGCGATCGCGGGCCAGACCTTCTACAACTTCACGATCGAGAACCTCAAGCAGTTCGGCGTGCTCAAGGCGATGGGCCTGACGAACCGGCGGATCGTCCGGATGATCCTGCTCCAGGCGACGGTCGTCGGCCTGATCGGCTACGGCCTGGGGGTCGGCCTCGCCGGCCTGATCGGCCTGCTGACCCGCGGGACCGAGCTCGCCTTTTTCACTCCATGGCAACTCCTGCCGATCACCGGCGGGGCCATCGTCCTCATCTGCATCTTCGCCAGCCTGTTGAGCCTGGGGCGTGTGATCAGGCTCGAACCGGCCGTGGTCTTCCGCGGCTGACGCTTCGAGGAGGTGGCTCGTCATGCACGCCCAGGAGGCCTCGGTCGATGGCCGACCCGTCGCCGGCACGCCCCCGGTCGACCCGGGGCGTCGCCTCGCGGTGCGCATCCGCGGGGTGGTGAAGTCCTTCGGCGCCGGGGAACGCCGGGTGTTGGCGTTGCGCGGGGTCGATTGGGACGTCTACGCCGGCCAGATGTCGATGCTCGTCGGCCCTTCCGGCTGCGGCAAGACGACCCTGCTCTCGGTCGTCGCCGGGATCCTCGATTGCGACGAGGGGGGCGTCGACGTCTTCGGGCGCGACCTCACGGCGATGGGGGACGCGGAGAAGACGGAGTTCCGGGCCGCGTCGATCGGCTTCGTCTTCCAGCAATACAACCTGCTGCCGGCCCTCGACGCCGCGGAGAACGTGGCGATCCCGCTGGTCATCGCGGGGTCCGCGTGGCCGGCGGCCCTGGCGAGGGCCAGGGCCCTGCTGGCGGACCTCGGCCTGGGCCACCGGGTCGAGAGCTTGCCCTCGCAGCTCTCCGGCGGCGAGCAGCAGCGGGCGGCGATCGCCCGCGCCCTGATCCACGAGCCACGACTGATCGTCGCCGACGAGCCGACCGCGGCGGTCGACAATGAGACGGGGCAGTCGGTCATGGCCCTGCTGGGCGCGGCGGCCGTCCGGCAGGACCGCGCCGTGATCGTGGTGACCCACGACAGCCGCATCTTCCACTTCGCCGACCGGATCGCTCGCATGGATGACGGCCGGATCACCGAGCTCCGCGAGCGGACGAAGGATGCCCCCGCCCTTCCCGAGGATCGTCGGGGCGGGGACGGGGACCTTGCCTGACCGACCCCGCCCCGCCCGAGGAGATTGCCCCGTGCTTTCGAAGAACGTCGTCGCGAATTACGTGCTGCCGGTCGTCGCCGCGGCCTTTTTCGTCTTCGAGGTCGTCAACGTGATCCACGCCAGGCGGACGATGCCCCCGGCCTTGCCGTTCGTCGAGCCGCCGAGCCGGCCCCGGGGGCTCCGCTCCATCGCCGGTGCCGGCCTGATCGAGGCGCGGCGGGAGAACATCCCGATCGGGGCTCCCGTGGCGGGGGTCGTCGTCGAGGTCTTCGTCAAGAGAGGCGACATGGTCAAGAAGGGCGACCCGTTGTTCCGGCTCGACGACCGCGACCTGAAGGCCCAACTCGGGGTCTTCGAGGCGACCCTGGGCACCGAGGAGGCGCAGCTCGAGCGCATCCTCGTCTCCCCGCAGGTCGGCGACATCCCCACCTTCGAGGCGGCCGTCGAGGAGGCGAGGGCCCACCTCAACGATTCCGAGATCGCCTATCGACGGTCGGAGGCGCTCTTCGAACGCAGGGCCGAGGCGGCCTCGGACCGCGACAAGGATCGGTACACCTACCTGGCCAACAAGGCGACACTCGCCCGCCAGGAGGCCGACCTGAGGCGATTGAAGGCCACCTGGGAGAAGGACAAGCAGGTCTCCCGCGCCACCGTCGGGCAGGGGAGGAGCCAGGTCGAGGGGATGAAGATCGACATCGAGCGGCTGACGGTGCGGGCCCTGATCGATGGCGAGGTGCTCCAGGTCCACGTCCGCCCCGGCCAGCTCGCCGCGCTGAACTGGAACGAGCCCCTGATCGTCCTGGGGGACATGAGGCGGCTCCACGTGCGCGTCAACATCGACGAGCAGGACCTCCCCTACTTCTCGACGCGCTCGCGGGCCGTGGCGACCCTGAAGGGCCGCCCGCAGGTGCGCTTCCCGCTCACCTACTTCGACGTCGAGCCCTATGTCATCCCCAAGCAGAGCCTGACGGGGGCGACGGTGGAGCGGGTCGACACCCGCGTCCTGCAGGTCCTCTACGAGCTGCCCGGAAGCCCCGCGATCCCCCTCTACATCGGCCAGCAGATGGACGTGTACATCGAGGCCGCGAGCCCCCCCGCAGGGATCTCCCTGGACGTCGATCCCATGACGGTCCGCAGGCCTTTCGAGGAAGAGACCCCGGAACCGGGCGCCGGCTCGGCCCCTCGCAAGGGTTGACGGCCCCACCGCCCCGCGGGTGGACCTCGCTCAGTCGCCCGCCCCACGCTCGACGAACAGCGCCGGTCCGACGTCGAAGAACGTGGCGAGTTTGTCGACGTGGCTCATCGCCACGCGGCGCTTGCGGTTGAGGATCTCGGAGATGGCCGAGACCCCGATGCCCGTCGCCCTCGACAGCTCGACCTGGGACACCCCCCGGGACTCCAGCAAGTATCGGAGCATCTCCGCGGGCTCGGGTCGGACGGGGGCGTGGTGCTCGACCTCGTACAGCTTGATGAGGTCCACCAGGACGGAGAGGTAGCCCTCCTCGTCGTCGTCGAGGTCGTCGCGTCGCGCGAGGCCTTCCAGGAATCGGGTCGCGGCCTCCAGCTCCTCGTCCGAGCGGATCGGGCGGAGGGGGAAGGCGGCGATCAGCGCCAGGTAGCCGCCCGAGGCCGGGATCACTTCGAATGCGTTGCCCATCTCACTCCTCCTGCCGATCGGTTCGGTCCGGATGTCACGCACGGCCCCGCTCATTCGCAGAGGCATTTCCACCTGTCCTCGTCGTAGTCCTTATGGGTCATGATCGCCTTCACGAACAGGATGGCTCGGGTCGGACGGCCCGACTTGCCGACGTTGGCGTATCGCACGCCGCAGACCAGGCGGTACTTGTTGCCGGCGATGTTGAAGATCAGGCATTCCCTGTAGATCGACACGGACCCGAATTTCCGGCGGGCGTCGCCGAAGCACGTCCACATCTCGTCCTTCACCGCGTCGATCCACTCGGAGATCGGGCAGGCGTCATCGGGGAACTCGTCGGCGAAATCCTTCAGCAGTCGCGTCATGATGACGTCCATCGCCCCGCCCTCGTCCGCCATATTTAATGGACAAGTGATCGTCCTATTGTTCGCGACTCGAGGGCGCCGGTCAAGTCGTGAATTCTCATTTTGTGAATTTTGTTGGGGGAGAGGCGCAAGGAAAACCCTCGGCAGGTCGGGACCGGCCGAGGGCGAGGTTGCGTGCCCGGAAATGGTCGGGGGGGACGGGAGTGAGTCGACGTGCCCGCGGGCACGTCATCGCGGCTCGACTCTCGGGAGTGATTGGTGGCATTCAGGGGCGCGAGATAATCTGGAAAGGTCTCGAGCTCAGGCGGCTTCGCCGACGCTCCCCTGCTCCGCCTCGAGGATGGCGAGCAGCTCCCGCGCCATCTCCAGGAACACGTCGTATTCCGTGGCCTTCTTCGAGGGCTCGAGGGTGACCTTCCCGCCCCCGGCGAGCCTGACCGTGCGCGGCTTCAGAAGCTTCGGCTTGCCCCCTCGCGCTCCCTTGGCCTGGGGCTTCGTCTTGAGGGCGACCCGCCGGACCTGCTCGGCCGTCTCGGCCCGGGAGAGGTTCCTGGAGACCACCTGGTCGGCGAGGTCTCTCTGCACCTCGGGGTCAGGGACCTTGGAGATCTCGTAGGCCGTGGACGGGGGCAGGACCCCCTCCTCCACCTTGGATTGCACCTCGGCGGGGAGCTCGAGCAATCGGAGGGCGTGCGAGACGGCCGACTGGTCGATGCCGATCTCCTGGGCGAGCCGGCTCCCCGACCAGGCGTTGCGGTCCATCAGGGTGCGGAACGCCTTCGCCTGCTCGATCGGCTTCAGGTCCTCGCGCAGGGCGTTCTCGATGAGTTGCAGCGCCAGCAGCTCCTCGGGGCTCTCCGGCGCCTCGGCGACCACGCAGGAGAGCGTCGGCATCCCGGCCAGCTTGGCCGCCCTCCACCTCCGCTCGCCGCAGATCAGCACATACACCCCCCTGGCCTGGTCGAGCCGCACCCGCACCGGCTGGAGCTGGCCCCGTTCCTTGAGGCTGGCCGCGAGCCGGCTCAGCGCGACCTCGTCGAACTCCTCGCGAGGCTGGGTCGGGTCGCGCTCGATCCGGTCGATGGGGATCTCGAACGCGTTCTTGCTCCGCTGCGCCCCGTCGTTCCTGGGCGCGAGGGCCGGCGAGAGCACGGGGGCGGGGGTGACGTCTCGCCGCGAGGACGACTCGGCGATGTTGGCGCCCATCATCCGGCGGAGCTCTTCGGCCTTGCCCATTTACGCGGCCTCCAGGTTGCTGGGGTTCGAGGCCTCTTCCATCCTCGCGAGCATCTCCTCGGCGAGCGCCTTGAAAGCCTTGGTCGAGGCCCCCTTGGGCTTGTAGAGGCTGATCGGTCGACGCTGGGAGATGGCCTCCTTGATGTCGGTGGCCAGCGGGATCCGGGACGTGAGCACTCCCTTGCCGTGCTGCTCGCGCAGGCTCGCCTCGTAGAGTTGGTGGACGGTCAGCCTCGGCTGCACCATCGAGAGCACCAGCCCCAGGAGGTTGAGCTTGGGGTTGGGCCCGGATCGCACCAGCGCCAGCGATTCGAAGACGGGGCTCAGCGAGGCCGCGCCGTAGTCCTCGGGGATGACCGGCACGATGATGTGGTCGCTCGCGATCAGCGCGGCCCAGCTCGCCGCGTTGAGGTTCGGGGGGTTGTCGATGAGCACGAGGTCGTAGAGGCCCCGGACCTCGTCGAGGAAGTTCCTCAGGCAGAGCTGGACGTCGATCGGCGCGAGGTGCGGCTCGGGGACGTTGAACCGCGCGGCCGCCATGGATCCCGCGACGATGTCCAGGCGCTCGATCCCGGTCGAGAGGATGACCTGCTCCGGCAGCGGGTCGAGCCCCCCGTAGAGCGCGGCGATGGTCGCCGAGGGCTCCATCGACTCGACCGCGGTCGGGCCGAAGACCCCGGACGAGAGCGAGCCCTGGGCGTCGTTGTCGATCAGGAGGATCCGCTTCCCGGATCCCGACAGGACCCCTGCCAGATGGTGCGTGAGCGTCGTCTTCCCGACGCCCCCCTTGAGTGCGATGGAACTGATCACCGACATGCGGATTTCCTCCCTGGTTGGTTGACCACCAGGGATTGTTATCGGCCCGCTATGAACGGTTCATAACCCCGATCGCCCCTCATGCCGATTTGCCGAGCTCTCCGCCCGCAATGAACCGTTCATGGTCGCGGAGTCGTCTCGCCCGGGCCGGACGAATCGGCCCTTCCCGAGGGGCCTCAAGGGCCCGGGAGTCGGCGCGTCGGGGCGACGACACGCCGTGCCCATGAACCGTTCATAATGCCATTCCGAGCGCCTTCCGCCCGCGATGGCCGAGAGGTCCAAACCGAGGAATGGCCCTCGCCCGCGAGGCCGTTCCTCGAGGATTATGAACGGTTCATGCCTCCCCCTTGCCCGCGTCGAACTCGGGCCATCTCCCCTACCCCTATGAACGGTTCATAAGGGGGGGCCTGGGGACGGCGAGGACTTCTCAGGTCCCGCAAGCTTGGGGATTGCTCGCCCAGCCCCTGGACGCGGAGGGCAGGGTGGGGGGCTGGACGAAGGCCCTGCCGTCGCGGAACGATCGGCAGGGCTTTGAGACATTCGGCAAGGGCCCAGGCCGGTGGCAGGGCGGGACCGTTAGACCTTCCTCGAAGAGTCCCCATCTCGGTTTTGTCGTCCGCCTCGATCGGCCCGGCACACTCTCCGGCTTGAGGATGCATGGGCCTCCTCGAGGATGCCTACAGGAGCCCGTGGACCTTGTCGCGGAAGTTCGTCGTGGCGATCTTCGAGCCGTGCGGCTGCCCGCGAACGAGGCTCTCGGCGAGCTTCAGGCCTTGCTTGACCGTCGCCTGCGCGGGCATCGCGACCACGGCCTCGACGAGCGCGGGCTTGTTCGCGGCGAAGGCGGCGGACTTGACAACGACGGGGGTTCGCGCCACGGGCCTGAGACGTGAATGTGCAAGTGCCCGTCCCGGACATCGATGATAGGGGCGAGTGCGGAAAGGGCGTGAAGGTCGAGGATCGCGGTCGCGATCACCGATCTTCCGTGGCGGAAGGGGAGGGCACCTCGGCGGGCACGAGCCGTCCTTCGGCCCGGCCGATCTCGATCAGGATGTCGCGTCGAGCCGCCTGCTCCCGGATGGCCCGCTTGACGGCGTCGTCGCGGAGCACGAAGGAGAGCTTGGCCATCAGGTGGAGGTGCGCCCTCGTGGTGGGGCTCATGATCGTCAGGAGCGTGTTGACGGGCATGCCGTCCAGGGCTCCGTACTCGATCGCATTCTCGAGGAAGCAGAGGGACAGCGATGGGCGATCGATGTGGAGGACGATCGGATTCCGCACGTGCGGGATGGCGATGCCGTCGCCGATTGCCGTCGGCGCGATCGCCTCGCGGGCCAGCAGGACGCGGAGGAGGAATTCCCGGTCCACCTCGGGCGGCAGGCGGAGGTGCTCGACCACCTCCCGGAGCGCCGACTCCTTGTCGGAGCCCGAGACGCGGTAGAAGACGCCGCCGGCCTCCAGGGCGTTGAGGAGCGAGGGGACGGGCAGCCCCGCGGCCTCGGGCTCGGAGTAGATCTCGGTGGAGACGTTCAGGCGGCGCGACGTCGCCCACTCCAGGATCTCGGCCCGATTGAAGCGATACTGGTCCTGCACGCGATAGGCGGGGATGGCCTGCTGCTTGATCCAGCGATAGATCGTCTTCTCGGAGACCAACAGGAGCGCGGCCGTGTCGCGGACGGAGAGATTCATGGCAATCCCATCGCAACGAGGATAGCGGCGAGGTCGGGGAGGCACGCCGCTATGTCGGAGGACCTGCGAGCGCCGCGAACGGCGACGGTCCGATCATGATGCCCATCCTATGTTCCCCGCGGGCCCTCACGCCACCTCGCCGGCCTTCTCGGCCTCGCCGGCCCGCCTCCGTTCGTTCGCCTCCTCCAGGATCGTCACGATCAGGGAATTGAGCGAATGGCCCTGTTCACGGGCCAGGCTGGCGAGCCGTTCGTGCAAGGGCGGTGGCATCCGGATCTGGAAGTGGACTACGGTCGCGGGCATCGGGATTCATCCCTCGGGCACAGGGGAGACGGGGCCATGATCGCAATGCGGAGAAGGCATAGGATATCCTTGACCCGTCCTGACATCTGTGGACATAATAGTCCCATCGGGGAATCATTGTCAACGACGCGGTATTGTTGTCATGATGCCTCGGTGGCGGCCCCGGACCCGACCGGGGGAGGGCGGAGGTCCTCCCATCGTCGGGGACCTCCGGACGGGACGCCACCCGGGCTGCACATGCGGACTCTCGGTCGCTTCCTCGAGCGATCCGGGCCGGCGGCCCAGGCCGTTGCCTGCGTGCCGCCTCATAGGAATGGATGGGTCGATGACAATCCGAAGCCTGTCTCGCTGGTGGGCCCTTGGTGCGTTGATGCTCATGGTCATGCCGACGGCCTCGTCCGCCAGGGACGTGGCCGGGATCGTCAAATCGGTCGATGTGGACAACGGGACGATCGTGATCAGCGCCGACGACGGCCACCACGACATTCCGATCGCGCTCGGGAGTCAGACCATCATCGCGGGGGCGAGGAGGATTCCCGTCAAATTGAAGGACCTGCGGCCGGGGATGCCGGTCCTCGTGAACGAGCGGACGGTCGCCGCGGAGATCGTCCTGGAGGAGGAGGCGACGGGCATCCTCGAGTACGTGACGGCGGAGGGGGGCGAATTCGCCCTGACCGGGGTCGGGGGCGGTCGAGGGGTCGCGCTGAAGACGTCGGAGGCGACCTCGGTCAGGACCGGGACCGTCAAGGGGAGCGTCGCCGACCTGGCCGACCTCGAGCCGGGGACCCCACTGTCGGTCCTCCACGCCAACGGGTATGCGACCGAGATCTCGGTCCGTCCCAGGGAGATGTCGATCTTCCGCGAGTTCTGGGAGAACTTCCGGCACAACCTCTTCAAGCCCCTGCTGATGTTCTTCTACGCGGGATTCCTGATCCCGCTGCTGAAGATCAAATTTGAGTTCCCTTACATTATCTATCAGGGCCTGACGCTCTACCTGCTGATCGCGATCGGGTGGCATGGGGGCGAGGAGCTCGCGATGCTCCCGGGCAAGACCCTGGGGCAGGCGGTCGGGTTCATGGGGGTCGGCTTCGCGACCAACTTCGTGATCGGGATCCTCGCGTACCTGCTCCTGCGGAGCTTCACGGGCCTGCGGCAGGTGGACGCGGCGACCGTCGGGGGCTACTACGGCTCCGACTCGGCGGGGACGTTCGTGACCTGCGTCGGGGTCCTGGCGACGATCGGGATCAAGTATCAGGCGTACATGCCGGTGCTGCTGGCGGTGATGGAGATCCCCGGCTGCCTCGTCGCGCTGTTCATCGTCTCCAGGCTGCGAGCCAGGGGCATGGATCCCGCCGGGACCATGCCGGGCGAGCCCGGCTTCAACCCCGAGGCCAGGCCGGCCCTGGCCTCGGGCCTGGAGGATGATCACCCCTCGCCCGAGGACCATGGGCTCGTCTCGCCATCCCAGGCGGAGGCCGTCGAGGTCGAGCGGGAGATGTCGCTCGAGAAGCGGAGCCATCCGACGCGATTCGGGAGGCGTCCCGCGGGCGTGCTCAGCCCGCAGTTGCTGCACGAGGTCTTCCTCAACCCGGGGATCTACCTGCTCTTCGTGGGGATCGTGATCGGCTTCGTGAGCCGCCGGCAGGGGGCCAAGGTGACGGCGGTCGACGACCCCTTGTTCCTCAACATGTTCCAGGGCCTGCTCTGCCTCTTCCTGCTGGAGATGGGCATGACCGCGGCGAAGAAGCTCAAGGACCTGCGCACGGCGGGCTGGCGATTTATCCTCTTCGGCCTCGCCGCCCCGAACCTCTTCGCGGTGATCGGCATCGCCGCGGCCCTGGGCTACAGCCACCTGATCGGGCAGCCGTTCGACCTGGGAACTTACGTGCTCTTCGCCGTGCTCTGCGCCGCGGCCTCTTACATCGCGCTGCCGGCGATCCAGCGGCTGGCCATCCCGGAGGCGAGCCCGACCTTGCCCCTGGCGGCCTCGCTGGGGCTGACCTTCTCCTACAACGTCACCATCGGCATCCACCTCTACATCCAGGCCGCCAAGCTGGCCATGCAGGCCTTCCCCGTCTGACGAGCCGGCGTGCCATCGCCCCAGGTGTCATTCGTTAATGAACAAATCATACCGATGAAATCCATGGAATCCCAGGCGTGCACGGCGGGCGAGGATGTGGACGCGGGCCGAGGGCCCCGGCATTCGACGCTGGAAGAGGCCATCGAGGAGGCGGCCCACCTGCTGCCGGCCCAGGGGCCGATCGCCGTCTTCATCCACCACAACACCCTCCACGCCTTCGAACACCTCCCCTTCCACGAGGGGGTGAAGGAGGGGGGGCGGGCACTCGGGTGCCACCCCTATGCGACCGAGGACTTCTATCGCGACGCGGTGCGGAGGGGGCGCATCCGCTTCTCGGAGATCCAGGAAGCCCTCGAGCAAGACCTCGGGGAGTCCGCCAAGGTGGCGGTGCCGGGCTTCTCGACGCGCCTGGACTTGCGGCTGGCGATGCTCCAGTACCCGACCTGGACGGGGCCGACGGAGGAATTGATCTGGCACGTCTCCCGGGCGAAGGCCATGCGTCGGGTCCGTCAAGAGGCCTCCTCGGCGATCCGCTCCCGACTGATCGCGGAGACCCGGCGGTGGGTGATGCGAGACCTGCGCGGGGGAGTCGACCCGACGACGGACGGGATGACGACGCGGGGCATGTGGGACAGCCTCCGGGAGCTGCTCCGCCGATTCGACGCGGGGACGATCGAGGGCTGGGGCGACGCGAAGTGGGAGGAGTTCACGCTCCAGGCGCTCTGGCGGGTCTGCTGCGAAGGGGTCCGCGACCTGCCTCCATCTCCCCCGGCGTCGCCCGGCCCGATCCGGCATCGCGACCTGCTCCTGGAGGCCTCCGGAGCCGATGCCGACTTGCCCGTGCATGAGCTGCTGATACGGTCCTGCGCCGCGTACCTCGACCAGGGGTTCTCCCGCTGGCCGATGCCCGGTCGGGAGCGGGGGTTCTACCAGGCCTTCTGCTCATTGCACCGGCAGGCGTCGGCGCAGCCCGACCGCTGGCGTCGCGGCCTCGGCCGCGAGCTCGGCCGTTTGCAGGACAGGGGCATGGGCCCGCTCGATTCGATCCGGGAATCGCTCGAGGTCCTCGGCGTGGTCGAGGAGGAGTGGGGGCCTTTCATCGCGGAGACGCTGCTGGCGCTGCGGGGATGGGGCGGGATGGTCCGCCAGGTGGAGATCCGCAGGGACATGGCGGTGCATCCCATCCCCGCCGGGAGCCTGGTCGATTTCCTCGCGATTCGCCTCATCCTCGACCGCTTCTCGCTGGCCGCCATGGCCGCCGACGCCCTCGGATACGAAGGGCCGCTGGCGGGCCTGCGGGACGCGGCCCGGGGGCGGATCGACGGGCAGAGGCCCCCGAGCGTCGAGCAGCGGGCCTTCCCCGTCTTCCAGCTCGCGCAGGTCGTCGGCCTCTCCCCCGACGTGCTCCGCCGCCTGGAGCAGGCCGAGTGGGCTGGCATTGTCGAGGAGGTCGAGGCCTTCTCCGGCCTCGAGCGTCGGCGCCTCTTCCACCTGGCCTACGAGCGGCGCCTCTGCACCCAGGCCCTCGACGCGCTCGCCCTCCACGCCGGCCGGGCGGGGGGGGGAGCCCGCGAGCCCCGGTTCCAGCTCGTCTGCTGCATCGACGAGCGGGAAGAATCGTTCCGCCGCCACCTGGAGGAGGTGGAGCCGGGGGCCGAGACGTTCGGCGTGGCCGGCTTCTTCGGCGTGGCGATGTACTACAAGGGGGTGTCCGACGCCCACTTCGTCCCGCTCTGCCCGGGCGCCATCCGGCCCGGTCACCGGGTGGTCGAGGAGGCCGGCGACGGGCTCAGCCAATCCCACCGGCGTCGGGCGAGGACGCGGAAGGCGCTCGGGACCGTCTCGCACCTCTTTCACATCGGCAGCCGGGACTTCGCCCTCGGCGCGTTGCTGACGGGGGCCGTCGGCGTGCTCGCCTCGATCCCGCTGGTCGCCCGGATCCTCTTCCCGAGGCTGACGTCGCGGATCCGGATGACGTTCGGCCGGTTCGTCCGGCCTTCGCCCCGCACGCGCCTAGGCCTGGGACGGCGCGAGGACGGCCACGACCCCGGCGCCCCCGCGTCGGGCTTCGCGATCGAGGAGATGGTCGACATCGGAGAGCGGGTGCTGCAGGACATCGGGATGACGTCCGGCTTCGCCAGGGTCGTGATCCTGCTCGGCCACGGCTCGAGCAGCCAGAACAATCCCCACAACTCGGCCTACAACTGCGGCGCCTGCGGCGGGGCGGCCGGCGGGCCGAACGCCAGGGCGCTCGCGCAGATGCTGAACGACCCCCGCGTCCGAGAAGGCCTGGCCGCCAGGGGCCTGGCCCTCCCCGAGGACTCGGTCTTCGTCGGCGGCCTGCACAACACCTGCTCCGAATCGGTGACCTTCTACGACCTCTCGCTGATCCCGGAATCCCACCGGGCCGATTTCCGGGCGGCCCGCGAGGCCGTGGAGGAGGCCTGCGAACGCAACGCCCACGAGCGTTGCCGGCGCTTCATGTCGGCCCCGCTGACGCTCTCCCCCTCGGCGGCCCGCCGGCATGTCGAGGAGCGGTCCGAGGACCTGGCGCAGACCCGGCCGGAGCTCGGCCACGCCACCAACGCCATCACCGTCGTCGGGCGCCGGCGACGGTCCCGCGGCCTCTTCCTCGACCGTCGCGCCTTCCTCGTCTCGTACGACCCGACCCTGGATGCCGAGGGGTCGCCGATCCTCACCAGGATCCTCCAGGCGGTCATCCCCGTCTGCTCGGGCATCGGCCTGGAGTACTACTTCTCGAACGTCGACAACGCCGGCTTCGGCGCCGGGACGAAGCTGCCCCACAACCTCGCGTCGCTCCTGGGCGTCATGGACGGCTCGGCGAGCGACCTGAGGACCGGGCTCCCCTGGCAGATGGTCGAGATCCACGAGCCCGTCCGGCCCCTCTTCCTCGTCGAGGCCACCCCGGCGGCGATGCTCGGGATCATCCGCCGGGACGAGTCCATCGGCAGGCTCTGCCGGAACGAGTGGATCCTGCTCGCCGTCCTCGACCCGGAGACCCGGGCGATCCACATCTTCCGAGGCGGGGAGTTCCGCCCTTATCGGCCGCAGGCCCCCGCGCTCCCCAGGGCGGCCTCTTCCCTCGATTGGTATCGCGGCTGGCGCGACCACCTGGAATTCGCGGAGATCGCGGGGCAATCCTCATCGGACCAAAATAAGACTCATGATAGGCTATCTTGATACGATGACGCTCCTCGGGCTCGTCGTGATCGCCAGCCCGCTCGTGCTCACGCTCGGCCTCGGCGCCGCGTCGCTCCCGGGGCGCAAGCCGGCCGAGGCGACGACGTCGCTGATGGTCTACGTCGCGATCGTCTCGGGCCTGTCCGCGGCCGTCGCGGTGCTGGCGCTGATGCTGGCCACCGGGGTCCGGCACGTCCCGATCGCGCTCGGCGACTGGGTCGTCATCCCGCACCGCTACCGATTCTCGGTGAAATTCTCCTTCGACCGCCTCTCGGTCCCGTTCGCGATCCTGTCGTACGTCCTCTCGGGGACGATCGGCGCGTTCGCCGCGAAGTACATGCACCGCGAGCGGGGGTTCCATCGCTTCTTCGTGCTCTATTCGCTCTTCGTGCTGGGGATGGTCGTCACCTCGCTGGCGGGGACGATCGAGACGCTCTTCGCCGGCTGGGAGCTCGTGGGGCTCTCCTCGGCGCTGCTGGTCGCGTTCTTCCAGGAGCGCCCTTCGCCGTCGAGGAACGGGCTCTGGGTCTGGACGGTCTACCGGATCTCGGATGCGGCCCTGCTCCTGGCCGCCGTGACGACCCACCACCTCCGGGGCGAGGGGGACTTCGACCTGCTCGTGGGCGCGGGGCTCTGGCCCTACGGCCATGCCGCGGTCACGCCGGGCCAGGCGCTCGGGGCGGGCCTCCTCCTGCTGGTGGCGGCCGCGGGGAAGTCGGCCCTCATCCCCTTCTCGGGCTGGCTCCCCCGGGCGATGGAGGGGCCGACCCCCTCGAGCGCCGTCTTCTACGGGGCCCTCTCGGTGCACCTCGGGGCGTTCCTGCTGCTGAGGGTGAGCCCGCTCCTGGAGCGTTCGCCGGCGCTCGCGGCCGCGGTCGTCGCGCTGGGGCTGTCGACCGCGGCCTTCGCCCACGTGGCGGGGCGCGTGCAGACGGACATCAAGTCCGCACTCTCGTTCGCCTCGCTGGCGCAGGTGGGGATCATCGTCGCCGAGATCGGGCTCGGCTTCCGGTATGCGGCCCTCGTCCACCTGCTCGGGCACGCCTGCTTGCGCACGCTCCAGTTCATCCGCGCCCCGTCCCTCATGCAGGACTACAGGACGCTCGAGGACGCCATCGGCGAGCGGCTCCCGGGGGCGAGCGGGCCCTCGCGATGGGTCGCCGCCCCTGGCCGCCAGGCCTGGCTCTACCGCTTCGCGCTCGAGCGGGGTTATCTCGACGCGCTCTTGCGCGAATACGTCGTCGCCCCGTTCGTCGGGGCTTTCCGCCGGTGCGACGCGATGGAGCGTCGCTGGACCGACTTCCTGCTCGGAGGGCCCTCCCGCGAGTCCGATCGCATGGACGCCCGCCCCGAACCGATCGAAGACACGATATGAACCCCCTCCAGATGCCCTGGCTCGAGCTCGCGGTCGGAGTCGCCACGGTCGGTGCCCCGGCCGTGAGCCGTTTGCGCGACCCTTACCGCGCCCACCGATGGGGGATGGCCTTCACCGCGGCGGCGTTCGCGTGCGCCGGCCTGGCCTGCCTGGCGTTCTACGCCGGCGAGTCGCCGCGGTGGAGCATCCAGCCCTACCTGTTCGGACGTCCCCTGTTCGGCCTCGACGAGCTGAATGCGCCCCTCTTGCCCGCGGTCGCGCTGCTCCATTTCCTGTTGACGATGGCCACGGCGCGGAATCACATGCGACGGTTCTCCTTCGCGTGGTCGCTGACCGCCGAGGCGATCCGGCTCGCCATGTTCGGCTGCACGGATCCGTGGGCCCTGATCGTCCTGCTGTCCGCCTCGACCTTGCCCCCCTATGTCGAGCTGCGGATTCGCCGGCGTCCCGCCCGGGTCTATGCCTTGCATATGTCCTTATTCGTCGGCCTGCTGGTGCTGGGCTGGTGGGGGGTCGAGCCCCACGCGACCGCCCCGGGGCAGGCCCCGTGGTGGGCGACGCTCTCGCTCCTGGGGGCGATCCTCATCCGATGCGGGACCGTCCCGGCCCATTGCTGGGTGACCGACTGGTTCGAGCACGCCTCGATCGGGATCGCGTTGCTCTACGTGATCCCGCTGAGCGGCGTCTACGCGGCCGTCCGCCTCGTCATCCCCTACGGCCCGGACTGGGTCCTGCAGGCGCTCGGGATGGTCTCGCTGGCGACCGCCGTCTACGCGGCGGGGATGGCCACCGTCCAGCGCGAGGCCCGCCGATTCTTCGCCTATCTCTTCCTCAGCCAGGCCTCGCTCGTGCTCGTCGGTCTCCAGCTGCGCAACGAGCTTTCCCTGACGGGGGCGCTCTGCCTCTGGCCCGCGACGATCTTCTCGCTCGGCGGCTTCGGCCTGACCTTGCGCTGCCTGGAGGCCCGCTTCGGTCGCCTCCCGCTGACCTCCTACCGGGGCCTGGGCGAGACCACCCCCGCCCTCGCCGCGTCCTTCCTCGTGACGGGCCTGGCGAGCGTCGGGTTCCCCGGGACCATCGGCTTCATCTCGGCCGAGCTGCTCGTCGACGGCGCGATCGAGGCCGGCCTGCATGTCGGGGTCGGGGTGGTCGTCGCCGCCGCACTCAATGGGATCGCCGTCTTGCGCGCCTATTTCCTCCTCTTCACCGGCGCCCGGCATCTGTCGGCCGTCTCCCTGGAGCTCTGCCCCCGCGAGCGGGCCGCCCTGCTGACGTTCTCGGCCCTGATCCTGGCCGGCGGCCTCTTTCCCCAGCCCGGCGTCTCCTCGAGGCTGCGGGCGACCGAGGAAATCCTGAAGGGACTCCCCCGGCAACACGGGCAGGAGCCGGGACGCCCCTCCGGACCGACGGCACTCCTTCCCGACTCCGCATCGTCGCCTGCCAGGGAAAACCGATCCGGCGATCGGCCACGCTCGGCACCTTGAGGGCGGGGTCTATCGCCCCGGGGTTCACCAACGCTTCGACCTCAAATAGCCCCGCCGCAGACTTCAGGACATGATGGCCTCGCGGCCGGAATCCGGGCTCATTCGACCTCGAGGACCTTGCCGTCGACCGAGACCTCGACCTCGCGGACCTTGCCTCGCATGTCCTTGCCCTTGATCTCGTACGCGTCCTTGCCGTCGACCTTCATCTTGTAGGCCGTGTCGAAGGTGTAGCCCGGCAACTCCTTGCGGGCGATCTCCATCAGATTCACGGCCGACGCCTCGCACGAACTCAGGAGCCCGCTGGCCGCGATGCGGGCGGCCGTCGACGTCGCCCTCCAGCAGCCGCGATCCGTCGACGGCTATCGCGATGCGCTCGCGTCTCTCGGCGAGCAGTGCGAGCGGCTCACGGCCCTGGTCAACGGCCTCCTCCTGCTCGCGCAGGCGGATGCCGGGGAGGTTGCCGTCCGACTGGATGATGTGGACCTCTCGGCCCTGGCCGGGGAGGCCGCGGAGATGTACGAGCCCCTGGCCGAGGAGCGTGGGATCTCGTTCCGATGGGCCTCCCCGCCGCAGGTCATGGTGCGGGGGGATGTCCAGCGGCTCCGGCAACTCGTGACGAACCTCATCGACAACGCGATCAAGTTCACCCCGGCGGGGGGCTCGGTCGAACTCCGGATCCAGCCCAACGGCCGCGAGGCCGCGCTGACGGTCTCGGACACGGGCGTCGGCATCGCGGGCACGCACCTGCCCCACATCTTCGAGCGTTTCTATCGAGCCGACCAGGCCCGCGCGTCGAGCGGCTCGGGCCTCGGCTTGAGCATCTGCCGATGGATCGTCGAGGCCCACGGCGGCGATATCAGGGCCGAGAGTGTCGTCGGGGCCGGCTCGATGTTCACCGTCAGGATTCCCTTCGCCACTGGCGTCAAATCGGCTTCCATGTCGATATCCGAATGAGCGGTCATCGGAACTTCTCCCCGAAGGGGAACGGTGCGATTTGCGTGATGCCGCGATAGAGGTGGACCTCGCGCACGGGGACGCCTTTGCGGAGGACGGGGAAGGTCCCGAGGGATTCGAAGCGGCGGAACCACCTCGAGATATCCAGGGCCGACTTCCGGCAATCATCGAGCCCGACGTAGATCCCGTCGCGCCCGACCCACTCATTGCTGCGGCTCCAGAGGGCGAAGCCCTGGGCGTGCCGGCGGTTGAAGCAGGTCACGGGGAGCCGGTTCTCGGTGACAAACGCCAGGTGGCTGCTGAGATACCAGCGGTCGGAGAAGAGGAACGTCCCCGATCCCTCGACCAGGCCTCGATGGCGCAATTCCCTGAGAATTTGATCCCAACCGTAGAAATCGAGGGTGGGGTCGCGCGAGACCGGCATCATGCCCAGGAGCCTGTGCCCCCCGAACTGGAGGATCCCCGTATTGGTGTGGACACACAATAAAATGATGAATGAGAGCCAGGTCGAGCCGAGGAACGCCGCCCGCAGGGCGTTCCGACGCGGGCCCGAGGCCCATCGGCTCGACCAGGCACGGCCGAGGAGCGGGAAGGCGCCCAGGTAGCCGACCTGTGCCCAGTGGGGCAGCACCGGCCGCACCAACGCGACGGAGGTAAACGCAAGGATCGGCACGAGGGCCTGCACCATGAAGAATCGCGTCCAGGGGTCGACCGTGCGGCCGTTGAGTTGGTCCCTGAGCCGATGGAAGAGGACGAGCGCCAGGGGGATCCAGACCCAGGGGAAGAGGTAGGCCGCCTGGGCGGCGATGAAGCCGAGGAAGAGGTCGGGGCGGGGGCCCGAACCTCCCAGGGCTCGACCCCCCTGGAAAGAGAAGGAGACCCAGTCATTCGTGGCGTTCCAGTACACGACGGGAGAGAAGAGGATCAGGCCGATCGCGAACGCCAGATAGGGGCCCCACCTGGAGAGCACCCGGCGGCATCGGCCGTCGAGCCAGAGGGTGACGAGGGTCCCGATGGGGAGGAAGACCGCCTGATACTTGCTCAGCATCGCCCCTCCCCAGGCGAGGCCGACCCAGATCCACGGGCGAAGTTTCGCCGGCGATTCGAGGGCGATCAGCAGGCGGTCGAGCGTGAGCAGCCAGAAGAAGGTGAGGGGGCCGTCGGGCAGGACGAAGCTCGAGCAGGCGATCCCATGATAGGCATCGACGTTGAACGCGAAGGCCGCGAGCCATCCCGCGAGGGCGCCGTAATACCTGGCCGTCATCCTGGCCATGAGCCAGGTCGAGCCGGCGAACGTGAGGATCGTGCCGATCCGCATCGCGAAGGCCGAGGCGTGGAATTTGACCAACGCCAGGCCGGCGGATTCGAGCAGGGCGACCATCGGCGGATGGTCGAGATAACTCAGGTCGGCATTGACCGCGTAGAGATAGTGATAGGACTCGTCATTCCCCGGGCCGATCGCCGCCGCCAGCATCAGGCGCGGGGCCGCTCCCAGGAGGATCAGCCACCAGACGGCACGTCGCGTGCCCAGGAATTCTCGCACCCGCGATGACGTCGATGGAACCTCGGCCTCTCGATCCATCTCGGAGCCCCGCCATGAGCTTTCGGTCTTTCGGCGGGATGCGACATCGTCGTCGCACCCCGCGCGGGGGTTGCCTGACTCCGCAGGCGATCCCTTCCCCGATTTCAAGGAACGGAGATGGGTCCCGAAAGCGCGCGCGGCTGGGGCAAGAAAATTCAGGCGTGCGAATTCTCGGAAGGATTGGGCATCAAGGGCGGCGGGATGATCGGCGGATCTGCGGTTCGAGGATCCTCGCCTCCTCGGAGCCGAATTCGAGGGCTTTCGAATGGCTCGCCAGGGCCGAGCGGCTGTCCCCCCGCGCGAGATGGGCGACGGCCAGGTGGTAATGGATGCGCCCGAGGAGTTCCGGAGCCGGGTCGCAGAGGAGGGCGCGTCGGTAATCCTCGATCGCCTCGGCGTAATGCCCCTGTCGATGAGAGAGGATGCCTCGGTTCAGCGCCGCGGCGGCCAGCCGAGGGTCGAGCGCGAGCGCCTGGCCATAGTCCTTCGACGCGCGATCGAGCCGCCCCAGGGCCTCCCAGGCCAGGCCGCGGTTGAAGTAGCAGACGCCGTTGGGCTCGAGCGCGAGGCAGACGCGGAACGCAGAGACCGCGTCGTGGAACCGGCCGAGCCGATAGCAAGAAAGGCCCAGGTAGAAGTGGGGCCAGTAATCTTGCGGGCGTTCTTCGAGTGCCCGTTCGAACTCCTCGACGGCCAGGTCGAATCGGCCCGTCCTGAGATAGAAGCGGCCCAGGTCATAGCGCTCCCAGGGAGAGGTGGGGGAGTCGGCCGCGGCGGTAGGTCCGAATACCGCGCCATAAGCATGGCGGCGACGTTCGATGGCAGGGCTCGGGCCCAGGCTCGACTCGGCCTCGGCGAGCACTCGTAGCGCCTCCTGCCGGGACGACTCGGCACGTTCGGGGGCGGAGAGGCGAGTCTGGAAGTCGGCCACCGCGAGGGCCAGCTCTCGCAGGTCGGTGCGCAGTTGTCCCTCGGCCTCGAGGTCTCCCCATTTGCGGTCGAGGAGCGCCTCGCGGTCTCGCCAGAGCCTCCGGCAATGGGCCTCCAACTCGCGGGCTTCCGCGCTCGTCGGCAGGTCGATCCCGTATCGGAAGCGGAGTGCATCGGCGAGTTCGTGGACCTCGGCCGCCCCCTGAATCCGTCTCGACCGCGGATCTCGGAGGGCCGTCGCGGGCCTGAGCGCGTCCCGGAGGGTGAGCCAGTCGAGCATCGGTGCCAACGCGGCCAGGCCGATGACGAGCGCCACGGCGGCCGAGACCGAGACCCGAATGCCCCAACGCATCAGGGGGCTGCGAAGCCTTGCCCGGGGGCCAGGCTCTCGCGAGGAGGTTTCGCCGAGGAGCCGACGCAGGTCGTCGGCCAGCGAGGCCCCGTCCTGATAGCGATCGTCGGCGGAGGGCTCGAGGCATCTCGCGACGACTCGCGCCAGGGGTATGCTCACGTCGGGATGATTTTCGTGCCAGGGCTTCCCGGCGGCCGCATCGAGCCGGGCCCCGGGGCCTCCCAGCATCTCGCACAGGAGCAGGCCAAGTGAATAGATGTCGGAGCGACGATCGATGGCCGCGGCGGGTTCACGGCCCGTGCGCAGGGCTTCGAATGTCGACGCTTGCTCGGGGGACATCCAACCCGCCGTGCCGCCGAGTCGGACGCCCGGGGAATCGTCGGCCTTGCCGGGGGGGCGGGCCAGGTGGAAGTCGAGGAGCATCGGCTGGCCGTCGGCCGAGATCAGGACGTTAGACGGCTTGACGTCCATATGCACGACGCCCCGCTCGTGCGCGTAGTGGAGCGCGTCGGCGAGGCAGGCCGCGATCCAGCAGGCCGAGGGCACGAAGGCCGTCTGCTCGAGATATCGACGATAGGGGCTGTCATTCGCGGGGGGAGCGACGAGCGTCGAGGGGGAGCACGCGAGGGCCGCGACGAGATCCCGGCCGTGCCGTCCCGCCGTCTCCTTGCCCTGGATCTGGCCGAGGATCCTGTCGAGGCTCGCCCCGCCGAGAGCAGGCATGCAGAGCGCCCGCAGGCCACGCTCCGGGAAGGCCTGTTCCGAGAAGAGGGGGACGATGTGCGTGTGCTGCAACCGCGCGAGCGAGAGGTGTTCGCGGTGGTCGTAGGGGATGAGCTTGAGGACGACCGCTCGGTCGGCCAGGGCGGGCTCGCTCGCGAGGAACGTACGCCCGGATGCGCCCCGGCCGATCTCGGCGACGAGGCGAAACGGGCCGAGCCGATCGCCGGCCTCGGGGAAGGCGAGGGGCGGTGTCAGCGGCAGGAGCAGGCGATTGCATTCCAGGAGGAGCCTGAGTTCCGCCGCCCATTGAGGGAAGCGGCGGTCGATCTCGGCGGACGGGCACTCCCGGCCGGCCTCGCGACGGAGGACGATCTCCTCATAGATCAATCGGACCGATGCTTCGGGCCCGAGGCCCTCGTTCCGGGCCAGGATGTCCTCGACGGGGATCGGCTCGCCGCGTTCCCAGGCCGAGGCCATGAGCTCGACCTGTTGCTCGACCCATTCGCTCGTGTCTCGGCCGGAGGAGAGCATCAGCCCGACCTCGAGCCGAGGCCGGTGTCGGGGCCGGTGTCGGGAGCGGAGAATTGGTCTCGCCCCGATCGGCTCGCCGACGCGAGCCGTTTGGCCTGATCGTAGAGGATCCGCCGGATGCTCCCCTTGTGGAAACCGGTCCGTTCCGCGATCTCTTCGAGCGAGAAGCCCTGCCTCCTGAGGTTCAGGATCTCGCGATGGGGCGGCGAGCACTGGGCGAGGATGCGTTCCCAGAGTTCCCGGCCCTGGGCGACCTCGCTGGGCCTGGGGTCGTTCGCCTCCACGTCCGCCGAAGGGCTCCCGGCCAGGGGTTGCTCGGAGCCGAGGACCCGCCGGTACTGGCGTTGCCGATCGATGAGGCGATTCTTCGCAGCCCGGACCAGGAACGCCTTGAGGTGCCGGCGGTCGTCGAAGTGCCAGCGGGCATCTCGGAAGGAGTCGAGCAGGTCAGCCCAGACCGATTGGAGGATGTCCATCGAGTCGAGCTTCGACCGGAGGCGGCCGTTCAGGTGCCTCCGCACGGCCATGCGCAGGTAGGGGGCGTAGGCGAGGAAGGCGCGTTCGGCCGCGTCGACATCCCCGCCGTTGAGGCGTTCGATCAGTCCATCAAAGGCGAGCTCATCCATGGGTGTCTCGTGGGTCAAGTTCGCGGGAGCCCGGGGATCCCCGGGATGCTCATCTCCGATCGATTTCCCGGGCCCCTCGGCGTCGCGCGGTCGCCTCCGGCCCTCCTCCTCCACCTGTTCGCGGCCTCCAGGAGGGCCGCCGACAGCAGGACTCGAATGGCGAGCATGGGCGCCCGCCCCTCGAGCAGCCCGATCCCGCCGGCGTCGCCGGGGTCGAAATGCCTCCTGAGCATCTTCCGCAGCGAGGCCCACTCGAAAGGGGCTACCCCGGCGATCAATCCGGCGCCGCCGAGGGGGAGAGTCGCCCCCCTTCCGCCCGGCGCGGGGTCGCCGCATCGAGGTTCCACAATCGTTTTCTCGATAGGTCCTTTGATGCGAGGATCTTGTCCGTTCGAAAGGTTGGCGAACAGCCTCGGGACGGCAAACCTGGGCGACGCCTCGGGCTGGGCATCACCGGGCGGGCGAGCGTTGCGGGAGGTGTTCGGGGCGGCCGGGGATGTGCCCAGGTTCGTGGGCCAGCGGCCGGCGGGGCCGCCGCGGTCGTCATGGCCACCGGAGGATTCGCCCTCCGACAGGGCGCCGGAGGGGAAGCCCGCGCCCTGAGGGGCCTGACCCAGGCTCCGCCCCGAGTCCTCCGCCGTGAGTTGCCTGCGCTCGTAGGCCTCGAGCGCCTTGACATCTTCCTCGATGTCGCCGAGGGTCGCGGCCAGGGAATTGTCATGGGTCGCGGCCGATCCCGATTCAGAAGCGAGCGTCGAGGCGTCGTTCCGGAGGTCGGAGATCAGCGAGCTTTGGAATTGGGCTGTCGAGGACGTCGACGCGATGGGAAGGACACCGGCGATCAGGGCGACGGCCGCC
This sequence comes from Singulisphaera chitinilytica, assembly GCF_049331405.1. NCBI lineage: Bacteria > Pseudomonadati > Planctomycetota > Planctomycetia > Isosphaerales > Isosphaeraceae > Singulisphaera > Singulisphaera chitinilytica. The sequence continues at coordinate 53,411 of NZ_CP186276.1, read as the reverse complement.
GTCGTCGGCGCCTGGACGCTTCCGCTCAGGAGCGGACGTGCCTCCAGGAACTCGAGGACGGGACCGGGCCGTCGATGTCCTTCGCGCTTCCGCATGAGATGCTTCGTCCCTTGAAGCCGCCGGATCACATCCCTGATGACAGGGCCAGTATGCCCCGTTTTGCCGCGGCCGTCTACTCGGCCGTGACTCCCGCCCCTCCGCGAGAGTGCCCGAACGCGAGGTAGAGCGAGGGCATCAGGAAGAGGTTGAGGATCGTCGAGGTCACCAGGCCGCCGAGGATGACGACGGCCATGGGGTGCTCGATCTCCTGCCCGGGCTTGTCGCCGCCGAAGGCGATGGGGACGAGCGCGAGGCCGGTGGCGAGCGCCGTCATGAGGATCGGGGCGAGCCGCTCGATCGAGCCGCGGAGCACGAGCTCCGGTCCGAACTCCATGCCTTCCTCCGTCTCGAGGTGCCGGTAATGGCTCACGAGCATGATCCCGTTGCGGGCGGCGATCCCGAGCACGGTGACGAAGCCCACGAGCGAGCCGAGCGAGAGCACGCCGCCCCCCATCACTGCCCCCATGACCCCGCCGATGAGGGCGAACGGCAAGGTGATGAGGACGAGGGCCGTGAGCCGGATCGTCTTGAAGTCGGAATGGATCACGAGGAGGACGCCGACCAGGGAGATCGCCGCGAGCATGAGCAGGCGCTGTCGGGCGGCCTCTCGCGCCGCGTATTCGCCGAGGAACTCGGGGAAGTATTCGCGGCCGAACGAGAGTCCTTTGACCTTCGCCTGGATCTCGCGGGCGACCCGGCCGAGGTCGGCATCGGCCGTGACGTTGCACTGGATGTCGATCTTGCGCGAGGCGTTCTCGTGGGTGATCACGTTGGGGGCCGGCACGATCGCGACGTCGGCGACCTCGCCGAGCTTGACGTGGCCCCCGCTGGGCGTCTCGATGGGGAGGTTCCGCAGGGCGTTGGGGTCGTGGCGGACCTTGTCGACGCCCCAGAGGAAGACGTCCAGGACCTTCTGCTGGTCGTAGAGCTCGCCGACCTTCTGCCCCTTGACGAGCGTGGTCGCCGCGCGTCGGATGTCCCCCGGGAGCAGGCCGAGCCTGGCCGCGGCGGCGGGCCGGATCCGGACGTCGAGCTGCGGCACGAGGACCTGCTGCTCGACCTTGAGGTTCGCGACGCCCGGCATGTCGTGGATGGCGTCGTAGACTTCCTGGGCCTTGGAGCGCAGGACGGCGATGTCGGGGCCGTAGAGCCGGACGACGATGGTCGCCCCGGCACCCGTGAGCACTTCCTTGATGCGTTCGCGCAGGTAGGTCAGCACGTCTCGGGTGAGTCCCGGATAGCCGTTGATGGCCGCCTCGACCTTGTTGACGGTCTCCTGGTAGGGCACGTCCTCGTCGATGCTGATCCAGAGCTCGGTGAAGTTGGGGCCGACGACCTCGTCGGCCACCTCGGCCCGGCCGATGTGGGAGCCGAAGTTCTTCACCCCCTTGATCGACATCAGCTCCTTGCTGGCGTCGGCGGTGATGCGCCGCATCGCCTCGAGCGAGGTCCCCGGCTTCTCGACGAAGTGCATCAGGAAGTCGGTCTCCTTGAAGTTCGGCAGGAGCTCCTCGCCCAGCCCGCCGATGGCCCAGCCGCTGCCGGCGAACGCGGCCAAAAGCACCAGGACCGCCGCATAGGGCCTGTGGATCAGGCGCGGCAGCACGGCGCGGTAGGCGGCCTGGAGGATACGGACCAGCGGGGAGACGCGGTGCCGGTCGACCTTGCCCGGGAGGAGCATCAGGGAGAGGGCGGGCGTCACGGTCAGGGCGACCAGCAGCGAGGCCAGGATGGCCAGGATGTAGGCCATCGCCAGCGGGCGGAAGAACGAGCCGGTCAGCCCTTCGAGGAAGAGGATCGGGATGAACACCAGGATCACGATCAGCGTGGCGTAGACCACCGCGCTGCGGACTTCCAGCGACGCCGCCAGCACGACGTCGAAGGCCGATCGCCTCCCCCCCTCGGCGCGGTTCTGTCGGAGCCGGCGGACGATGTTCTCGACGTCGATGATCGCGTCGTCGACGACCTCGCCCATCGCGATCACCAGGCCGGCCAGGACCATCGTGTTGATCGTCGCCCCCGCCGCCCTCAGGACGATCCCCGCGGCCACGAGCGAGAGCGGGATGGCCGTGAGACTGATGAGGGCCGTCCTCCAGTCGAAGAGGAACGCCACCAGGATCACGATCACGAGACCGCAGCCCACCAGCATGGCGTGGCCGAGGTTGGCGATCGACCGCTCGATGAACGTCGCGGGCCTGAAGATCGTGGAGTCGACCTCGACCCCCTTGCTGTTCAGGTCGAGCCCCGCGAGGGCCTTCTCGACGTTGCGCGTGACCTCGAGCGAGTTCCCCTGCGGCTGCTTCTCGACGATCAGGAGCAGGCCGGTGCCGTTGTTGATCACGGCGTCGCCGATCGGGGGAGGGCTGCCGATCCGGACGTCGGCGAGCTCGCCCAGGCGGATCGGGACGCCGTTGCGGAAGGTGACGACGGCCTCGCGCAGGTCGCTCGGCGTCTCGATCGCGGAGCGGTGGCGCACGGCGATCCGCTGGTTCGGCGTGTCGACGAAGCCGCCGCCGGCCACGGCGACGGCGTCGGTGACCGCCTTGTTCACCTGGTCGAGCGTCACGCCGACCGACCTGAGCCGCTCGGGGTCGATGAGCACCTGGAATTGCCGGTCTCGCTGGCCCCAGATCGCCACGTTGGCGACCCCCGCGATCGACATCAGGCGCGGGCGGATCGTCCACTTCGCCAGCTCGGAGAGGTCCATCTGGCTCAGCGTCTTCGAGGTCACGCCGATCTTCATCACCCGGCTCAGGCTCGAGAGCGGCGAGAGGATCACGGGGGGCCGGACCACCGCGGGGAGCCTCGACGCCGCGATCGTCAGCCGCTCGTTGACGAGCTGGCGCGCGGTCATGAGGTCGGTCCCCTCCTGGAAGATCAGGACGACCGACGAGAGCCCCAGGACCGACTTCGACCGCAGGGTCTTCAGCCCCGTCGTCCCGTTCAGGGAGCTCTCCAGGGGGATACTCACCAGGCTCTCGACCTCCTCGGTCGAGAGTCCCGGGGCTTCCGTCTGGATCTCGACGAGCGGGGGGGCGAACTCGGGGAAGACGTCGAGGGGCGCGTCCTTCGCCGCCCTCACGCCGTAGATCATGAGCACGATCGACGCCGCCAGCACGAGCACGCGGAGCCGGAGCGATGTGACCACCAGCCAGTTCATGTCATCCCCTGCTGTCTGGGTGGGACCCTTTGGTTCCGATAAGCCGACGCCGGACCCGGAACGCGCCTCACTTGCCGCCGGCGAACTCCGTCCCGAACAACTCGGCCGCGCCGTCCGTCACCACGGACGTCCCGAGTTTGGGGGCGACGGCCAGCACGGCCTCATCGCCCACCACGCGATCGACGACGACCCTTCGCCTGGCGTATGCGTGTTTGCCCAGGCTCTCATAGACCCAGGCCCCGCCGTTGAGGTCGTAGAGGATGGACGCATAAGGGACCACGACGGATTCCGACTCCCCCTTCAGCGGGAGGGTCACGCCGACCCTCTGGCCGGGCCTGAGCCGGCCGTCCTGGTTGGCGACCTCGTAATAGAGGTCCACGGTCGTGGCCAGCGGGTTCGCGGAGGGAGTCGTGTGGATCGGCTTCGCGGGGCGGGTCGGGCGCCCGGGGGCGTCGGCGAGGCCGCCGACGGCGGCCTCTCGGTCGGCGACGATCGTCTCCTCCTCGCCGACGAACACAGGGACCTTGACGCAGATCGGGTCGAGCTTGGCCACCTCGAACAGGACGCTCCCGGAGGGGACCTGCTGCCCGATCTGGACATTCACGTTGATCAGGACGCCGTCGGCGGGCGCCCGGAGGGGCAGGGGGGCGAGCTTGCCGGCGTCCTCGGAGCCATCCCCCATCGTCTTGCGGAAGATCGCCACGCGCTTCTCGGCCGCCTCGAGCGCGGCCTTCGCCGAGTCGTAGGTGTTGCGGACGTCGACCAGGTTCGACGCGGGGACGTCGCGGGTCTGGGCGAGCTTCTCGGTGCGGTCGAGGATCATCTTCGCGTTCTCGAACCGGGGCCGGGCCACCTCGAGCTGGCCCTCGGCGTCGGCCTTGGCCGCCTCGAAGTTCACGCGCTCGACCGGGCTCAGGATGGCCCTGTCGGCCGAGAGGAGCGGCAGGAGCGTGAAGATCGGCTGCCCCTTCTTCACCGCTTGCCCGGGAGCGGGCTCGACCCCCCCCTCGGCGGCGACGAGCGTCCCAGTCTGCGGCGCCGAGACGATCGACGACCTCCCCGGGGGGACGATGACATCCCCTCCCATCGTCAGGACCCGCAAGATCGGCTTGCGCTCGATCTTCGCCGTGGCAATCTTCAGGCGTTCTTCGGCCTCGGGCTTGAGCGTGACGACGACCAGGTCCGATTCTCCCGGTAGCTTCGCCACGGCGGCGGGGCTCGCCGGCTTGGACGCGGGAGTGGCCGGCTTGGTCGTGCATCCGGATATCGTCAGGACGATGCCCAGGGCGACGGGCCATCGGAATCGATCGAGCCTGGTCCTATCCATGCGTTTTCCTGGCACGAGAACGGGCGTGACGTCTCCGAAATCGCACCAATACTAGCTGTACGATTCGCAACCTGTTAGTTAAGTGTCCCAATCTAAAATAGATCTTATCTATCCTCCCTATTTGAGAAGGAACAACCTGACCGAAAAAGAGTGGTAGGAAACGGACGGTTGCAGTCCCTTCGAAATGCAGGATGCGTTTCTCCTATGGAACCGACGATAGCCCTACTCGCCCTGGTTCTCGCGGCCGACCCGGGGGACATCGCCATGCCGAAGGCGAACCCCGCCGTATCCCCCCATGCCAACCAAGCCCCCGCCGCCCCTTCCTTCGGGTCGACCTCGGCCCGGGGTCGGATCCCGAAGCCGGCGACGCCCCAGGCCGACCCCCGGCTCCGACGCACCCAGGCGACGCCCGCCGACATGGGGATGCCGATCGGCCCCGGGGCTGACGCGACGAGCGCCTCGACCGGCAACCTCTCGCTCTCGCTCCAGCAGGCCCTCACCGGCGCCCTGACCAGCAACCCTGACCTCGTGGCCCTCCGCCAGGGGAACCCCGCGCAGGCGTCGGCCGAGGCCGTCGAGGTCGCCCGGCGCTTCCCGACGACCCTGAATCCGACTGTCTTCATCGACTACCGCCCGATCACGCAGATCCCCCGAGATCCGTTCGGCGGCGGCAACGCAGGGAACACCGGCGGGCACTTCTACCACCCGGGGCAGGGCTATCTCCTCGTCGCGATCCGCCAGCCGATCGAGCTCGGGCACCAGACGACCCACCGCTACGGCATGGCCAAGGCGGCGTACAAGCAGGTCCAGTGGCAGGTCGTCCAGGCCGAGCTGACCGTCCTCGTCCAGACCGCCCGGTTCTTCCAGACGGCGACCTACCGCCGCGAGAAGCTCCGCGTGGCCGAACAGCTCGCCGACTTCAACGAACGCGCCCTCAAGACGCTCGAGCGTCGCCTCGAGGCGAACCAGGCGCTCGCCGCCGACGTCTCGCTGGCGAGGGTGGAGAGCCGGGCCAACCGCCAGCTGGCCAAGGCGGCGAGGCAGGACTACATGGTCGCCCTCACCGACCTCCGCAACCAGATCGGCGTCGCCGAGTCGGCCGCCGAGGTGGAACCCCAGGGGGAGTTCACCCTGATCGACAGCATCCCCATGCTCGACGAGCCGGCCATGATCCAGGCGGCCTTGTCGTGTCGCCCTGACCTCCACGTCGCCCAGGCGGCGATCGAGGGGGCGATGTCGGCGACGAAGCTGGCCAAGGGGGACATGATCCCGACGACGATCTTCGGGCCCCAGTACGTGCAGGATGAGGCGGGGATCCAGTACGTCGGCTTCAACCTCGCGTTCAACCTGCCGACCCTCAACACGGGTCGTCCGCTCGTCCATCAGCGCGAGGCCGAGGAGCGTCGCGCGGTGGTCGCCTACCAGCAGATCCAGCAGCGGGCGGTCGCGCAAGTCCGGGCGGCCGTCGCCAAGTGGAACGGGGCGCGCGAGCTCGTCAACAACTCGTCGGGCCTGACCAAGGAACTCGCCGTCGACGTCGCCAGCCTGGAGCGCCTCTTCGAGGCCGCCCAGACCGACCTGACCCGCGTCCAGCAGGCCCGCCAGCGCCTGATCCAGCTGGAGAATGCCCAGCTCGACGCCCTCTGGGCCGCGACCCAGGCCCAGTCGGACCTGATGCAGGCCCTCGGCGTCCCGAGCATGATCCAGAGCCTCCTCCAGGCCACGGAGGCCGCCGCAGGGGTCGCTCCCCCTCCGGCGCCGGCCGCCGCGCCTCCCCCTCCCATCCCGGGGAGCACCGGCTCCCCCTTCACGCCCCCGCGTTGATGGCCGCGAACGTTCCTCGGGCCCATCACCCGGCCCCTTCCTCCGGCGGATCGTGACCTGCGCGGCGGGGGTCGGCAACGCGTCGCCCTCATGGCGATCATTGCAACATGGACTTGCCTGACGAGAGAAAGCGATCCCTGAGGGTTGAAGAGGCTCGCATGCGATGATGGAATCGGCGCGTCGGTCGGCGCAAGGGGCCGGGCGGGCCCGAATCATCGTGCCGAAGGGGCGGGGCCGGCGGTCGCGGCCTGCTTGCGATACTCCTCGGTCAGGCGACGCCAGGTCGTGGCGAGCCGCTCGACCTCGGCGGGCTCGCGGGGGGCGAGGTTGTTCGACTCCGCGCGGTCGTTCGCGAGGTCGTACAGCTCCCAGGGCGACTCCGCGCCGGCGGCGACGATCTTGCGATCGCCGACCCGCAGGGCGCGATTCCCTTCGTGGTTGAAGTAGAGGAAATCGCGGGGGATCGTCACGTCCGCGGCGAAGGCCGGCAGGAGGCTCCGCCCGGAGAGGGGGGGCCGAGGCTCGCCTCCGTGGGAGTCGGGCGGCGTGAGGCCCGCCAGCTCCAGGAAGGTGGGCACGAGGTCGACGAGGTGCGCGGGGGTGTGGCGAATCTCGCCTCGGGCCTTGATCCCTGCGGGCCAGTGGGCGATCAGGGGTGTGGAGATCCCCCCCTCATGGACCCAGTACTTGTGCAGGCGGAACGGCGTGTTGCTCGCCGTGGACCAGCCGGGGCCGAGGCAGAGATACGACTTCCTGGAGCCCGGCTCGGCCGAAGGGTCGTGGCCGCCGGCGCGGATCATCTGCTCGCCGCTGGCGCCGTTGTCCGACATGAAGAGGATGAGCGTGTCGTCCGTCGCCCCCATGGTCTTGAGTTGGTTGAGGATGCGGCCGATCTCGCGGTCCATGCGGTCGACCATCGCCGCGTGCAGGGCCATCTTGGTCGCCTGGAACCGCCTCTGAACGGGCGTGAGCGAATCCCAGGGGACGGCGCGGCCGACCTCGCCCGGGCCGATCCGCCGTTGCAGGTCCTCCTCCTTCACGTTCCAGTTGGGGATCTTGTCCGCGTCCGGTTTCGATAGCGGCCCGTCGTAGATGCCCAGTTCCTTCTGCTTCCGCCAGCGCCGTTGGCGCACGACGTCCCAGCCCTCGAGGTATCGGTCTCGATAGCGGGCGATGTCCTCGGGCAGCGCGTGCAGGGGGAAGTGCGGCGTGGTGAAGGGGACGTAGAGGAAGAAAGGGGCGTCGCTATGGTCCTTCTGGTGCTCCGCCAGCCATTCCGCCGCGCGGGTCGCGATGGCGGTCGTGCTGTAGTAGCCGGCGTCGGGCGAAGGCCGGGGCAGGGCCTCATCGTCCAGGCGATGGACGGGCGGCGAGAAGAAGTCTCCGAGGTCCGCGACCTCATACGATCGCGAGAATCCTCCCGCGCGAATCGGCCCGTCGACGTGCCACTTGCCGGAGAAGTACGACCGGTATCCGGCGGGCTTCAGCAATTCCGGCAGCAGAGCGGCCCACTTCGGCCGGTTCCTGGCCGGGTCGCGGTTGACCTGCTGGGCATAGTACCCCGTCAGGAGCGCCGCGCGGGAAGGCCAGCACCTGGCGGTGTTGTAGAACTGCGTGAATCGCAGGCCCCCCGCGGCCAGGCGGTCGAGGTTCGGCGTGGCGATCTCGCCTCCGTAACAACCGACGTCCGAATAGCCCAGGTCGTCCGCGAGGATGACGATCACATTCGGCCGCTTCGGCCTCGCGGCGTCGGCGCGTGCGCCGGTCGGGCCGGTGGCGATCGCGCTCGCAGAGAGCGCGACCAGGAGGAGAAATCGGGACGGGCCGTGGATCATGTGCATGTCCGGAAGGTTGGCGGAGGGGCCGGTACGACGTCGATTGAATACGCTCGTCCGAATTTCTAAATTCGCAAATCCGATCGACAACGTCAAGTTTCGGCGGAGCCAATCCGAGAATCGCTTCGATTTTAATCGTGAAAAAACGTATATTATAACATTTGATCCCGTTCGTGTCCGCCGGGATCGCGGGACGATGCTCGATCGATGAGCGGCCGGGGCCCGCATCGCAGGGCTATCGGATTGCGCCCGGCTATCGGGCCTGATGTCGTAGCAGGCGAGGGCGTCAGTCCGTCGAAGGCGGGGAGATGGGGGCAGTCGCCGAACCGCCAGCGGGGGGGAATGGCGGGCGAGTCGGCCTGGCGGGCCTCGGCGAGTCAGAAGGAGTCCGACGAGATGATCTCCCCCTGGGCGCGGGTGCCGAGGGCCCAGACGACGGTCTGGCTGGTGCTGTCCTTGAGGAACTTCACCGAGCCGTCGCCGATGAGGATATTGGCGCCTCCGGGATGGCGGCTGCCCAGGTTCCACATGCCGGGGACGTTGACGCCCGAGGCCGCGGCGACGCAGTTCGGGATCCGCTGGTTGGGAGCCTGGAGGAACCCGCCGAGCGTGTAGTTGTTCAGGGCGATCGACCAGTTCTCGCCGTTGGCGGGGGTCCTGACGTGCCGGTTGGCGGAGTTGCCCGCGACCGACACGCACTGGGCGATCCAGGCGGGGAGCAATGGGCCGATCGTCGGGGCGGAGACCGTCGGGGTGTTGCGGGTGACCCCCAGGGGCAGGGAGCCGACGAACACCGTGTCGCCGGGGACCGTGATCGCGTTGATGTTGCCCGTGCCGATCCTCCACTCGCCGAAGGCCGCGGTGTTGCTCGTCCCGTCGGTGATGTCCGCGAGCGACTTGGGGCGGCTGGTCCGCTCGAGCGCGAAGAGGCCGTTGGGCGGGCCGCCGGTCTGGCTCGCGTCCCACTCGAGGGTCGCGCCGATCGAGGCGAAATAGCTATTGCCGGGCGCCCGGTTCGTGGTCATCGGGATGTCGTCGGTCCCGTTCCACGAGGGGGGCGTGTCCGACGGGCAGAGGAAGGAGTCGAGCCTGGTCAGCGAGACCGTCCCGTTCATGTACGCGCCGACGTCGGAATTGATGATGTCGACGGTGAAGTTCGCGGCATTGTAAAGCGCCTGCTGCTCGAGGTAGGGCAGGATCCGGACATGGACGCTGAAGCTCCCGTTGATGATGGTCTTGGACGCCTCCGGATCCCAGGTCATCAGCGCACCCGGCGGGAAGGTGTCATTCGTGCTGACGTAGTTGTGCAGGCCGAGCCCGATCTGCTTCAGGTTGTTGATGCACTTGGCCCGACGCGCGGCCTCGCGCGCCGCCTGGACGGCCGGCAGCAGCAGGGCGATCAGGACCGCGATGATCGCGATCACCACCAGCAGCTCGATCAGCGTGAACCCCAATCGTCTTCGATTTCGCATGTTCACCTCAATCTTGAATGAAAAATACCGGATCGAGTACGCGTCCCTCTCTCGCCTCGATTCGCCGCAGGCGCGCGAGCCCGGTCGAAGAGTCGAGCATCGACCCTTCAGCCCGCCTTCATCGACGATCCGCCCGAGAACGGGGTGTGGTCGCGGTCTGCCCTGCACGGGCGGCTTCCCTGGCGATGCTCGAGCGAACTCGACGCGAGCCCCGCTCCCATCTCCGAGCGATCGCCCGATCCCGGGGCGGAACGCATCCGCCGGACTCGTCTCACGGGCCGAGAAGGAGGCCTGCCAGCTCGATCCTCGTCGGGAAGCCGGCTCCCCTTGGTCCGCGATGCGATGAATCTTAATCATCTTGATCGATACAATCAAGATGAAGGCTTAATATTCAGTCGGATACGCCGAGGTGAGAGATGATTGTCTCTGTGACATCAATCTCTGACATCATGCTCGACGAGCCTTGAGGTGCCGAAGGTCCGGGCGGCATCAACCTGGGCCAAGATCCGGCCGATGCCGCCATGCACTTAATTTCGCAAGGGTAACCGAGCCGGCTCCATGTCGCTGGAAAGTCTGGATAGAGGATGGATTCTTCTCTATCTAATTGCTCGCCGGGCCCAGTGCACCAACAACCTCAAGCAGTTGGCGTTGGGGCTGCACAACTACATCGATACCAACTCCACTCTCCCGCTTGGTAGTTATCACAAGCCCCCGCTCATCACATCGTGTGGCAACACGCACGAGCAGAGCTTCTTCGTGAGCCTGACCCCATACATCGAGCAGAAGCAGATCTACAACGCCTTCAATTCCGCCGTGACCGTGTACGACCCGAGCAACTCCACGGTCCACGGGATCGGGATCTCGGCGCTCTGGTGCCCGAGCGACGGCAAGGTCGCGGGGGGCCAGGACGTCGGCGCCGCTATTGCAGCCCTGGGAGGGACCGCGACCATCGGCAAGATGCAGTACAACAGCTACAAGGCCAACGCGGGGACCTGGTTCGCCCCCGGGATGCAGGACTATCCCACCGACCCGACCTTCTCGGCCGCCAAGGCCGAGGCCAACGGCCTGATCTACTATTACAGCAGCAACAACCTCGCCTCGATTACCGACGGCACGAGCAACACCCTGCTATTGGCCGAGAGCGCCTACGGCAAGCTCGGGGGCCAGGATGCGATCTTCTTCGGCTGGTGGACCTCGGGGAACTACGGCGACACGATGTTCACGACCCTGTACCCGATCAACCCGCAGTCGAAGCTCGGCGGCGATACCAACACGACGACGGTCTCCATCGACACCTTCGAGTCGGCCGCCTCGAGCTTCCATCCCGGCGGCGTCAACGCGGCCTTCGCCGACGGCTCGGTCCGATTCATCAAGGACTCGATCAACACCGCCCCCTTCGACCAGGCGACCGGCATCCCGATCGGCCTGACCGCCGCCGGCAACGGGAGTTGCCCGAACTCGGCCCCGCTGTACTCGCTCACCGGGAACGCTCGCTTCGGGATCTGGCAGGCCCTCTCGACGCGCAACGGCGGCGAAGTCCTCAGCGCCGACGCTTATTGATCGATTCGATCGAGCCCCGGGACGACTCCGGCCGCGAGATCTCAGTTGGATTTGATGCCATGAAAACGCACTGGAATCAATCGAGCCGGACGTCGTCGAGGCCCAGGCTCCATTCCCTGGCGGGCGTCCGCATCATCGCGGCGCTGCACATCTATTTCTTCCACCTGAAGCAGGCCAACGACGCCGGCGTCCTGACCTTCCCGCTGCTGGGGAGTCTCGGGGCGCCGGCCGCCAATCTGCTCGGGCGGGGGTACGTCTCCACCGGCTTCTTCTTCCAGCTCTCCGGATTCCTGCTGGCATATGCCTATCTCGATGCGTCGGGCCGGCTCAAGACCACGCCCCGGGAATTCTGGAAGGGCCGGCTCCTGAGGCTCTACCCGCTCTACGCCATCTCGCTGCTGCTGCTGATCCCCGCGCCGGCCTTGCTCCCATTCACGGCCAAGCATCCTTCCGCCCTGGAGACGCTGGCGGGGATGGCCACGAGCTTGACCCTGACGCAGGCCTGGTTCCCTTCGCTGGCCCTCTGGTGGAACGCCCCGGCCTGGGCACTCTCGGCCTTCGCGGCCTTCTACGTCGCCACGCCGTTGTTCGCGCAAGTCACGTCGGGCCTGGACCGTCGCGGCCTGGTCGTCGTGCTGATGCTGCTGGTCGCCCTGTCGTGGCTGCCGGCGGGACTGTACCTCCTCATCGATCCTTACGGCGATGCCCGGAGCGTCACCTCGATCACGCTCGGCGGCCCCTGGCTCAATGCCCTGCGGTTCGACCCTCTGACCTGGCTCCCGCAATTCCTCTCGGGCCTCGTGCTGGGACGGCTATTCACCCTGCGAGCCGACACGGGCGAGGCCCCAACGCGGCCCACCGGCCGACTCGCCCCGTCCCTCGGCGATGCCGTCGCCCTGGCGATTGTCGGCTATCTCTCCCTCGCCCCGAGCGTCTCGTACGTCGCCCTGCGGCACGGGCTGCTCGCACCCATGCTCCTCGTCGTCATCGCCGACCTCGCCAGTGGTAGGGGGCTGCTGGCCCGGATCCTCGCGCGGCCGGCGTTCGGCAGGCTCTCCGAGGCGAGCTTCTCCCTGTTCGCCCTCCAGATGCCGGCGGGCGTCTGGTTCTGCATCGCCTTCCTGTCGTCGTCGCGAGGCACGACGGCCCAGCTCCTCGGCATGATCGCCTGGACCCTCGGCGTCTCGGTCGCCTGGGCCGAGTTGATCCAGCGCCCCTTCATCGATCGCCTGCGCCGCCGGGAACAAGCCGCCAGGGCCCTCGGCCTCGTGCCGCAGGTCCTGACGGCGTCGAGCGGGACGAGCCCGGCGAGCCGAGTCAGCGAAGCCGAGACCTCTCGGGTGGCGGGCGATCCGGTTTGAAGCCGCGGGATTCGGCGGGCGGGGGGTGAATTGTCCGCGCAGGCGTCGCTCGTATACCCGCCCAATCATGTCGATACTTGGCGATCTTCGAGGCCTTCTGCCATGCCCCTTTGCTGGCTTCCGGCTCAAACCTGCGGCCAGAACCTCCGCTGGCGATTCGAGCGACAGGAACCGGCGAGAGGGCCGCAGTATCCCCGGCAGATCTCGTTAGCCTCGCCGACCTTCGGATTGGGACCGCCATCCGGCGCAGGAACGCCATCTAGGCCGGGGCCGCCATCCGGGTCGGGGCCGCATTCCTGCGGGACTGTCCGTCCCGAGACGAGGGCCTGGAGCACCTCTCGCATGATCGGGTCATGCATCAGTTCCTGCGCGATGTGGCGGCCGAGGAGCCGATAGGTGGTCATCTTGGCAGGCGTGTAGAACTGATCCATCGGGTCGTCGTCCGGGAACCGCGAGTGCGCCACACCGTGGAGCAGGCCGTCGCCTTCGTCGCCGGTGAGAGTGGGGCGCACGTAGACGAGCAGGCCTTTCTTGCCGTCGGGATAAGCGAGCTCCGCGAACAGGAAGTGCTCCTGGGACAGCCGTTCCAGGACCCTCGAGGACGGAGGGGGGTCGCCATTCCTCGTCTTGGTGTCGCCGTTCATATGGTTGTCGCCGTTCTGACTTTCCTTCTTCGTCGACGGGCGGGGCTTGTCCATTCTTGACCAGGTGTCGCCGTTCTCGCCTTCCTGGCTCGTCACGGAATCTTCCCTGGGTTCGCTCTCCGGGTCGCGGGGCCGGATGAGGTCGAGGCCGGACATCCCGGTCCGTCGACAGTCCTTGTAGCTGTGAAGACCCCCGGGTACGATCCGCGTTCTCCGCCAAACTCGATAGGCGCGGGAGCTGAGGAACGGCCCGATCTCGATGCCGTCCGCGCCCGCCTGCTGGAGGACCTGGACGAGGGCATTGAACCGGCGTTGGGGCTCTTCCGTGCGATCCTCCTGGCTGCAATCGGACGCGACGATCAGGCTGCAACGGCGGCTGATCAAGGCGTAGAGGCCCAGATTCTCGACATGCGCGCCATCGGTCAGCATGTATCGGCTGTCCCCATCGCAGTCGATCCCAAGCGACTGGAAGACGTGGAATTTCAGGCTCTCCATCGGATTCCGGCTCGCGAAGCGATCCGGGTCGAAGACCCAGTAGCCGGTCTGGATGTTGAGCAGGTGGAGGACGGCGGAGAGGGCGGGGTTCGCCACGGTCCCGGGCGAGAGGAATGCGCCGGAGGTCGCCACGATGTTGCCGATGTCGAGGAGGTTCCGTCGGGCGAACGGCTGCTTGGGCGGACCGCTCTTCGTCTGGGTGAGCCAGTAGTCCAGGCTCGAGGATCCCGACGCGACCGGCGAGAACGTGAAGACATTGCCCGGGAGGTCGGGCTCTTCCCCGAGTGAGCGATTCCCTTCGAGCGTGGCGTGGATCAGCAGGAGCGGGGCCCGGCGGCCGACCTGGGATTCGGGCGCCGAGCTTCCCTCCGGGCCGAACTCGTGGCCGCGATACTCACGCTTGGTCCGGTGGAGCCATCGCTCCCGCTCCTTGCCCTGCTCGATCCGGACCCAACTGTCGATGACATGCCCGCGGTAGAACTTCTGGAGGGAGAACGAATTGACATCGACCGCACAGCAGAGCAGCCACAGCAGGCCGGCGAGGCCGGCGATGCGGAGCCGCGTCCACTGGTCCTCCCTCCAGACGACCCAGGCGAAGATGCGCTTGCTCTGGCGGTCGATGACCTGATCGGGCAAGTATAAGCCGAGGGCCGCCCGGTTGTTGTTACCGACGCTGGCCTCGAACGCCGTTCGCCGGGATCTGCCCGTGTTGGTTTTCGGGGCGTTGTCCCGGGGGGGCTCGGCTCCCGACGCGATCACGAAGGGGCCAGGGCTCAAGGCTTCGAGGGCCTTGGCCTTCTTCAGATAGTTATTCCAGTGTTTTTCAAAGCCCTCCCGCTTGTGGACGTCAACGGCATTCAGGCGGTCCTGATCCAACTTCGGCAGGAGAGTGTAGAGGGCGGGGTCCTGCAGGACCGATCTCGCGATCCGCGAGCCCACGTCGAGTTGGAAGCGGTCCTGCCGGGTGTAAAGCTCATAGAGCCTCGAAAGGCTGTCGTCGACCTGATAGTCGTTGAAGCTCCAACGGCCCACCGGGCCGAGGTGCATGAAGGGCGGGATCAGGCGTACGATCCAGGGCATCGAATCCAGGAGGCGGAGTTCCGCCATCTCGGCCCGCTCGTTGAGGAGCGATAGCGACATTTTCGACCCGTACGGAGCCCTATAGTCGTTCCGGGCCTCCATCAACCTGGAGGCCAGCTTCTTCCATGGGGAACCATAGGGCCCCCTGGCGTCGCTAGCGATCCGCTCCCAGGCCTGTTCCCAGTTGCGAAAGTCCGAGGGGTGGAATGTCTCGAACGGGAGGGATTCGCGCCAGTCGGAATAGCCCGAGACGTTCTCCCGGGCGACCAGGCTGTAGATGACGAAGACCAGCAGCAGGACGAATCCGTAGCTGAACAGGAAGACCGCCACGCGGAAGATCGGCTCCTGTCCCCAGCGCTGAAGCCGGGTGCGATCTCCGCGATCGCTCGCGGCCCGATCCTCGACGATGCGTACGCTCTGGAAGATGTTCCTGGGGAAGAGGAACCCGAGCGAGATGAGGCCCAGGATCCAGATGGCGATCTGGCTGAACCGGTCGCCCAGCAGTCCGTACCAGGCCCCCCGTTCCTGCAGCGTGTGGAACTCCTCGGGCGTGTCGTTATAGGTCGTCAGCATGATGTCGCCGGTCGCCACGAGGCCGGCGAAGCAGAAGAGGGCGACCACGACCGGGACGAGGAGGGCCGACTTCAGCGACATGGTCGTGGGCTCCTCCGAAGGATGGGCCGCGACCTCGCCACTCCGTCCGCCTTCCTCCGGCACTTGCGGGAAAAGGAGCGCGTCCAGCCAGTGGAACGGCCTGGCAAACAGTAAGTAGACGCACGCGACGACGGGCACGACTAACGCCGCGATGAGGAAGCCGTAGTGAAAATAGTACGACAGAGCCTCCGTCTCGCCCGGTATGTCGTCGTAATAGTTCCAGATGAACGCCACGTAGGAGGAAAGCAACCCGAATGCATAAAGCAACCAGATGCTCGTCCATATCTTCGGCAGCGTTGACATATTGATCCAATAGGCCATGAGGAAAACCCCCAGGGCCGACCAGAACGGCACGAATCCCCGTGTCAGGTCGGTTCGCAGTCCGACCACGCTCCAGAATCGATTCGAGGCGGGAGCGTCGAGCATCCGGAACGTGAACGCCAGGAAGGCGAGGAAGGCGACCAGCAGCGCCCCGGACTTCAGGAGCTGGAACACCCCTCCCAGGAACCAGACCCCCAGGCCCCAAAGCCATCCGGGGACCGTCTTCGAGGTCAACGGGACCTTCCCGAGCCACTCGACGCCCTTATCCTTCTGGGCCTGTTTCGACTTCCGGGCCTGACTGGGCTTCGGGGCCTCGTGAGGAGTCTGGATCGGCTCAAGCTTCGAATTCCAGGCCCTCGTGTCCCGCGAGTTCCGAACGTCGTCCCGAGACCTCGGCGGCGGGGCGGAGTCCAGCATCGAGGCCGCCAGGTGGCCCGCCGCGTAGCTCCCTCCCGAGACGCTCGAAATGTAGTCGAAGAATTCGAGATGATTCCGGGTCGACGAGTCTTTCTGTTCGGGATCTGCAAAGGGGAGCCGATCCAGACCTTCCAGGAACCCGAGATTGAAGCAGGCCGAGCGAATCCCACCCCCCGAGAGACTCAGCCCGGTCCAGTTCTTGGAGGTCTCCTCGGCGACTGAAAAGGGGCGCGGCAATCTCGCACAAATCTCCTTGTGCTCGATCTCGATCAAGCCCTGGAACCCGACCTTCGGCGACCCACCCGACTCCCTATTCGACTTCGAATTGTCGGTCTCCTCGGCGGCCGACCGGGCTCTCCCGTTGTCCGACGGCCTCTTCGCCGTCTGCCCGCCGTCTCCGACCGGAGGGACCACGGCAGCAGGGCCCGCGCCGTTGAAACCGGGCGACGACTCGTCCGATGCCCGCGGCACAGGCTCATCGTCTTCCCGATTCGACTGATCATTCACTCCCGTGGGTTCCATGACGTCGGTCCTTTCCGGCTTGTCGTCAAAGTTGCGGCGGGCCACATCGCCCGCACCAGGCGCAGTCTCGCAGTTCTCCGAAGATTTCCGAGGAGACGACGGAGGTCCGTGCCGCGAAGACGTCGGGGGAAGGATCGGTTTGTCGTCAGGGCTGAGGCCTGGCCCCCGGACCGGGAAGGCCGCACAGCCCAAGGGGCCGTCGAAAGCTTGCGGCAGACGGACGAGACGAGCGAGCTTATGGGTGTTGATTCTTACGTGAGACGGACAGCTTATCAAGGAGATAAGTGACGAAATTGAAAATTTGCGGTTCATCCACATGCTACATCGCGAGATGGTTCGGGCCAGGTCGGTCGCCCCCCTGAGCAACCGAGGATCGAAAGACCTCCGGGCGCATCGCGAGGCGGCGGCCGTACGCATGAGGGCCGCACCGCTTCGCACCCCGAGGTGAGGGCGGGATGATATGGGATTGGGACGTCGGGAGCCGGCCATGGAGAGGCGAGCCTCTCGACACGGATTCAATTAACGAATGCGCATTCATCAGCCTTTTAGGAATGCGGTTATTCTGCGAGATGCGGTGGGCCTTGCGACCCCAGGATCCGAGCTCGGGCGGGTCGTGACAGGTGCGGAGGCCCTGGGACCCGAGTGGCCCATGCGCCAGGGCCATGGGTATGTCGGGTCCCAGGAGGCCCACTGGCAAATCCATCGCTGGCGCGATTCAAATCTGTAAGCCACATCACTCTTCAATGTCGGAATCGATTCCAAACTTTATCTTGACCAATCCGATTGAGAAACTAAAATGGCTCCCTTCGACAAGCTGAGTCCAGATGAGTCGATCCCGACGATGCTCAGCGAGTTGCATTCTTGGTTGCGTGGACGTCATGGCAATGCATAGCCTCAAGAAGAATCCGGCCCGAAGGCGCGCCGGGTTCACCCTGATCGAGCTGCTCGTGGTCATCGCGATCATCGCGGTCCTGATCGCGCTCCTCCTGCCGGCGGTCCAGGCGGCGCGCGAGGCGGCCCGGCGGATCCAGTGCGTCAACAACCTGAAGCAGCTCGCCCTGGCGACCCAGAATTATCACGACGTGAACACGACCTTCCCGCTGGGCGGGGTCGGCCATGACCCGATCACCGGGAACTATGCGCCGGTGTTCGCTTACCGACAGCCCTTCGTCGAGAGCATCCTGCCCTACATCGAGCAGGGGACGATGTACGCCGCTTACAACATCAACGACTGGTATGAGTCGGTCAGCAATCTCACGATCCGAGGGACGCAAATCTCCGCCTACAACTGCCCCTCGGATCAGCCCATCCTCTTCTACAAGACCCCCACGGTCTACGACGTGAAGGGGAGCTACGGGGTGAACTGGGGCATCAACACCTACTTCGCTCCGATCCTCAAGGGGCCCTTCTGGCTGTCCTACGGCGCCTCGCTGGCCCAGATCACCGACGGCAGCAGCAACACCATCGAGATGCCGGAACTGAGGCAGACGCCCTCGCCCGACATCGCCCACTTGGACCGACGCGCCCGGATGTGGAACGACGACTCGGCGACGTATCAGGTCTCGGCCAAGCTGACACCCAATAGCTCCGCCCCCGACGTCGGCACCTGCCAGAACAACCCGATCCCGAACACCCCCTGCATCAACGGCGGCACCTCGTCGCTCAACTATTACATCACGTCGAGGAGCGCACATCCGGGGGGAGTGAACGCGTCGTTCTGCGACGGCTCGGTGCGTTTCATCAAGAATTCGATCAGCCTGGCGGTCTGGCAGGCGCTCTTCAGCGCCTCGGGCGGCGAGGTCATCTCCTCCGATCAATTCTGAGACTCGGGGATCTTGAAACGTGAAAACCTGGATCTATCCGTTCGTGGCCCTCGCGTGCATCGCGGCGGGCTGCGACGGCCCCGATGAACTCGGGCGGCGGGCGATCTCCGGCACGGTGACGCTGGACGGCAAGGCCCTCGCGAGCGGCAGCGTCACCTACGTGCCGACCGAGAGCGGCCCCGCCGTCGGTGCGACCATCGAGGACGGCCGATTCTCGATCGACCGGGAGTCGGGCCCGATCCCCGGCGCCTACCGCGTGGAGATCCTGGCGATCCGGCCGACCGGCCGCACCATCGCCGACCCGGAGGGCCCCAAGGGGTCGACGGTCGAGGAGCGCAAGAACATCGTCCCCGACCGCTACGGCTCGCAATCGACGCTCACGTCCGACGTCACGCCGACGGGGCCGAACACCTTCGAATACAAGCTCGACTCCAGGCCCGACCCCGCCGCCAGGCGTCGCCGCTGAGCCGGCCCCGATGCCGATTCCGGCGACGAGCGGAGCCGCCTGGACTTCGCTCCACGCCGGTCGATGTTGAAACGCGATCGCGGATCGTCGGCGTGAATGCGCGCGGACGTACGGCCCAAACCTCGCCCTCTCCACGCGACACTCCTGCGATCGGACCTCCAGGAAACCTGCAAAATTCGAGGCGAGACCGCCGGAAGATTTATTGACTAGTTCGATCGAGATTATCAAGATTTGGAACGTTGTCATACGCATGCCCGCATCCCGGCGGATGGTTCGCCGGTGGGCAGGGCGGGGCATCTCGTTCTAGGAGTCTGATATGAGAGTCCGACGTTCCGGATTCACGCTGATCGAGCTCTTGGTCGTCATCTCCATCATCGCCGTGCTGATCGCCTTGCTCTTGCCGGCCGTGCAGGCGGCTCGCGAGGCGGCGAGGCGGATCCAGTGCGTCAATAACCTGAAACAGCTCGGCCTGGCCTTGCACAACTACGAGAGCACGTATGGATCTCTGCCGCCGGCGGGGCTGCCGGTCCGGGCCGGCGTGGATCCGTCGCGGATCCTCAACAACGCCAGCTTCAGCGCCCAGGCGAGGCTCCTGCAGTACATCGAGCAGGGGAACGTCTTCAACTCGATGAACTTCAGCTATGGTTGCTTCAACTCGGTCGATTCGTATGGGAATGCGGCGAATTCGACGGCGACCGACAAGCGGCTCGCCTTCTTCCTCTGCCCGTCGGACACGCCCCCGACCTTCAACGTGAACCGGATCCTGGGGCAGAGCTTCGTGGCCCCCGGCGTGAACTATTTCACATCCACCGGATCGACGCTCGAGCATGACGGCACCCAGACCGGCGGCCCGCCCAACGGCGTGTTCAAGTATGGCGGGGTGATCCGGCTCTCGGAGATCACCGACGGCACGAGCAACACCATCGCCTTCGGCGAGTGGAAGGTCGGCTCGGGGAATACCAGCAAGCTGACGATCCCCTCGGACATCATCTGGATGACGAGCTACCCGGCGGGCGTGACCCGGGGGACCGCGACGATGACCGCGTCCATCGCCAACGCGAACGGGGCCCTCATCGCCTGGCTGAACAACTGCGCGGCCAACGCCCAGCCGGGGTCGTCGACCCGCAACAACGGCAGCGTCAACCTGGGCCAGGCCTGGGCCTTCAACCTGCCGGCGTACAGCATCGGCAACACGATCGTCCCGCCCAACGGCAAGTATCCGACCTGCATGACGGCCCAGCCTGGCACGCAGAATTCGCCGGGCGCCTACGGGCTGGCCAGCAATCACCCCGGCGGCGCCAACGTGGTTCTTTCCGATGGCTCGGTCCGGTTCCTCAAGGAT
The DNA here is from genome assembly GCF_049331405.1 of Singulisphaera chitinilytica. Classification (NCBI taxonomy): domain Bacteria; kingdom Pseudomonadati; phylum Planctomycetota; class Planctomycetia; order Isosphaerales; family Isosphaeraceae; genus Singulisphaera; species Singulisphaera chitinilytica. Next base: position 33,009 of record NZ_CP186276.1, on the reverse strand, counting down.
TCGGTCGCCCTCGCGCCGTTCTGGGCCCTCGGCTCGCGCAACGGCGGCGAGGTCCTCTCGGCGGACTCGTTCTGAGCCAGGGAACGCCGATGGCCCCTCTCGCGGGGCTGTTCGACGCAGAGGGCGGACGCGGCCGGCTTGGCCGTCGTCCTCCCTTCGTTTTGCCGCCGTCACTTCGAAGGCTTGGAGGTCGTGGAGACCTCGACCTCGGCGGGGGCGTGCTTCCTGGCGAGCGCGGAGAGCCTGTCGCGGACCTCGGCGAAGCGGGGGTCGTCGATGAGGTTCTTCGTCTCGTGCGGGTCGTTGTCGTGATCGAAGAGCAGGGCCCCCGACTGGCCGCGGTCCCATTCGATGTAGCGCCAGCGTTCCGTCCTCACGGCGACGGCGGGCGCCTTGGCGGTCCCGGCCGCGGTGTAGGCGGGATGGTCCCAGGCGGCCTCGGGATCCTGGAGCAGGGGGACCAGGCTGAGCCCCTCGACGCCCGGAGGTTTGGGGAGCCCGCTGAGCTCGGCGAGGGTCGGGTAGATGTCGATCGACTGCACGACCCTGGGGCTCGTGCGGCCGTTCCCGCGGGCGCCGGGCGCCGCGATGATGAGCGGGACGTGCGTGCCGATCTCAAACAGGGATTGATGCTTCGACCACTTGCCCTTCTCGCCCAGGTGGTAGCCGTGGTCGCCCCAGAAGACGATGGTCGTGTTGTCGCGGAGGCCCAGGCGATCGAGCTCCGCCAGCACCCGGCCGACGTTCCAGTCGGTCCAGGAGGTGGCGGCCCAGTAGGCCCGGATCATCTCGCGGGCGGCCTCGGGCGAGGCGTCGCGGTTGACGAAGAGGTCGCCGTTGCGCGCGGGGACCGAGCGCTTCGGATAGCCCTCGGGGACCGTCGGCCGGGGGGCGAAGTCGGGGGGCAGGGGGATCGTCGCCGGGTCGTACAGGTCGAAGAAACGCCTGGGGGCCGTCGGCGGGCTGTGCGGCTTGGTGAAGCCGACCGCGAGGAAGAACGGGCGATCCTTGAACCGGCCGAGGTACTCGATGCCCTTCGAGGCCGTCTTGTAGTCGTTGTGGGATTCCCCATCCCCTTCCAGGACCACGATCTGATCGGACGAGCCCGCGGGCCGTTCGGGCGCGGGCCTCACGAACCCCTCGAACGCGCGGGGCGTCCCGCCTTCGGTCCAGGAACCGGTATCGTCGATGGTGCCGTGGAAGACCTTGCCCGTCCTCAACGCCGGGTAGCCGTGGGCGGTGAAGTACTGGGGGAGCGTGACGAAATCGGGGTGCTCGCCGCGGAAGTAGAGGTTGTTGTCGAAGACCCCCGTGGACCTCGGGTGTCGGCCGTTAAGCAGGGAGGTCCGCGACGGGTTGCAGAGCGGGTATTGACAATACGCTCGATCGAACTTCACGCCGACTCGGGCGAGGGCGTCGATGTTGGGCGTCTTGATTTGGGAGTTCCCATAGCAGCCGAGCTCCGGCCGGAGGTCGTCCACCAGCAGGAACAGGACGTTCTTCGGTTTGGGGTCCTCGGCATGTGACCACGAGGGCCAGAGCAGGCCGATCGCAAACAGGGTCGCGGCAAGTCGGTTCATCGGATTGGGCATCTCGGGGGCTGGGAGTGGGCGAAGCCTGCACGGATCATCACGATTCGATCCGGGCTCTCGCGAAGCACGAGGTCGACTTCGCCTGGGGGTTGATTCTCTCGTTCGAGACGGACGCAGCCCCGGGCCCCTCGGATTGCTCCGAAGGGCCGGGGCCGGAGGGCGACGTGCCGTCCGAGGCCTTGCGGCTGGGGCGGCGATGTCGGGGAGAGGTTCAGTTGGCGGCGGTCTTGACCGGCTCGGCGAGGAGCTTGCGGACGGTCTCGTCGAACTGCTCGACCGCCTGCTTGTGGAAGTCGCCGCTGGCGGGGCTGGCGAAGCCGGAGTGGACGCGCTTGACCAGGCCGTCGCGGCCGATGAAGAAGGTGGTCGGCCACGAGTTCAGGTTCTCGGCCTGCGGGACCTGGACCCACATCTCGACCGGGTCGCCGCCCAGGAGGTACGGGTATTCAACCCCGTATTGCTTGATGAACGCGCGGGCCCGCTTGTAGCCGGATTCCTGCTCGGCGATCTCCTCGAAGTCGAGCGCGACGACCTCGAGCCCCTGGTCGCGGTACTTCTTGTGGAGCTGGACGAGGTACTGGGCCTCGTCGTGGCAGTTCGGGCACCACGTCCCGGTCACGACGGCGACGACCACCTTCCCCTTGAACCGGGCGTCCTCGTTGGAGACGGTCTTGCCGTCGAGGTCCGGGAGCTTGAACGTGAAGGGCTTGGATGCGTCGGTGACCTTCGTGTGCTTGCTGAAGTCGGCCGGCTCGGGCAGCCCTTTGGCGCGGGCGGCCTCGGGGCGGTAGCCGACGAGGTCCCTGGCGATCCCGGGGCGGCCGAACTGGGCGACGCGGATCGTGCCGTCCTCCTTCGGGGTCACCTCCACGCGCAGGGGGCGGACGCCGCTGAAATGGGCCAGGACGAACTTGCCGTCGCGGTATCGGCCGTTGAGCGTGCCGGTGTCGCCGTCGACCCGCAGGATCGAGGCCGAGACCTCATCCCCTTGCTGGCGGACGATGAATCGCCAGGACTTCTCCCCCTTGGGGCTCTCGACCGGGAGTTCCCAGAGGCCGTCGATCCTGGGGACGTTGGCCGCGTGCTCGCGCGAGGGCTTGACCCGCTCGGCGTGGAAGGCGCTCTGCCTCGAGTCGCCGCCTCGGCTGCTCGTGCTCTGGAACTTGCCCTCGATCTTGCCGTCCTTGAGCGTGCCGTCGAGCTCGGTCAGGTAGTGGTCGAAGTCGAGGTGGAAGGTCTTCCCCTCCAGCTTGCCCGAAGTCGAGCTGACCTTCACGTCGCCGTTCAGGTAGGAGCCGGTGAAGCCGGTGCCGTCCCCCTTGAGCTCGATCCGGAAGGGGAGTTCGACCTTGTTGTACTGGACGACGGCATCCCAGACGCCGTCGAGTTCGCCGGCGCGGGCCGAGGGCGCGATGGCCCCGACGACGGCCAGACCGAGGAGGCACTTCGGAATTCTCATGCGTTCGCTCCCAAGTATGTTCTGATGCACGGACCGGAGAGGTCCGCCCGGGACCGCGTGGGCCCGGACGGTTTGCCCGCGAAATCCTCGGCGGATCCCGGGGGAGTCAGTGGCGAGGGGCCGGCGGGGTCGCCGCCGAGGCCCCGGGGACGGCAGGCGCCGCGAAGTACGCGGTCGGTTCGATGTCGAGGTCCGCCGGCAAGGGGCGGCTCGCCCGGGCGGCCCTGAGCCGCTGCCAGGGCTCGGGCAGGTTCGGCTTGGTCTCGAGGAGGATTTCCAGGATCGCCCGGCGGTCGTCGGGCGAGAGCCGCTCGAATCCCTTGGGAGACTCGCGGCTCGTCAACACCTCCAGGAGCCGCCCGTAGATGAACCCCCTGGCCGGCTCGGGGATCGCGTCGAAGGCCTCGGAATGGATCAGGTAACTGCAAGGATTCTTGAATAAGCGACGGTTGAGGTCGAAGTCGCGGAGCGACCGGCCGAGGCTGTCGCGAGGCCCGAGGGCGGCGAAATCCCTGGCGAACTCGGCGGTCCCGGCGACGGGTCCATCCAGCGGCGCCTCGTCGGCGAAGAGGAGATAGCGGACCAGCTCCTCGGCCGGTGGCTCGAACGCCTTGCGGGCGGCGTCGTCCGGATCCTGCCCGCTTTTCCGGGCGGCGTGGAGGGCGATGCGGGTCTTGAAATTGACCAGCGTGATCAAATTATGCATCTGCGTCTGGTGGGCCAGGACCAGGTTCGCGACGAGGTCGCTGTGGGCCGAGGCGTAATGGCCCGCCGGGAACTTCGGGGCGAGGTCCACGATGTTGGCGCCCGCCTCCCGGTCGAGGCTCTCGGGCTTCTTCCGATCCGTCGCCCAGACGTTGCCCATGTGGGTCCGTCGCCCGTGGGTGCCCGAGACGTACCAGCCGCCGAAGCGCTCCTCGAGCGGGCTCTCGTGCCCGGTGAGCAGCGTCCGCGTCCGGGGCATCTGGCTGCCCGATGCGGAGGTGAAGATCGAGCGGAGGAAGACGCCGGGGATCCCGCGCGTCTCTCTCGAGACGTGGCACTGGGTGCAGTCGATGCTGGCTCGCAGGAACGTCGGGCTCTCGCTCGGCCGTTGCTCGACCTGGTAGAAGATCGCCCCCTGGTTGGGGTCGAATGATGATATCTCCAGGATGCTCGCCTCGGGCACCCAGCCGACGTAGACGTTGTCGTTGAAGTAGAGGGCCCGGGGCGTCTTCGGCGAGATCTTTCGGTACTGCAGGCTCGTCTTGGAGAAGACCAGGGTCTGCGACGAGACGGGGATGTCCAGCAGCTTCAGCACCGAGTCGAGGTACCCCCGCTTCGGCTCGTACTCGAGCGCGGCCTTCCCCTCGTCGATCCGCGACTGGAGCCTCGCCACCGGGTCGTCGACCTCGGCCGAGAGGTAGTTGATCGGCGGGTCGCTATACGGGACGAACGCCCGCGCCGGCGGCGACTGACCATGAACTACGCCTTCCGCAAGGCCGAACGCGACGATCCAGGCGATGAACCGGAGGGGGATGCGGGTCGGCGGGCGCCGAGCTCGATCGGTCATGAATCTACGCTCCAGGGCGGGGCGGATTGGCAAAATGCCAATGCAGCATCGGGGCGTCGGCGTCCCATGAGGGATGGAATCCGACGACTTGAATTGAGACCTCGCACGGCCAAATCTACACTATTCCTATCGACAAAGTTTTGCGACGTCAATCGTCCTGTCTCCAATTTTTCGCCAAACGTATCAATTTAACACAAATTAATGTCTGCATGAATTCAAATGAAAAAGGAGGGAGCGAAGGGTTGACACAAATCATAATCTCGATAGAGTTGGTCGAGAATCGATCGTCGGTGGATCGAATCTAGAGATGTGGTGAGCGAGGCATCGCACCTCCTGATCTCGGACGAAGTCGTGATGGATTGAGCCGGGGCCTAACGGCTCCCGGTCGGCGTCCGCGCTGCGTCGAGGCGGGAGCACACCCCGAGTGACACGAGGCCAGAATGAGAGAGTTGCGTATCAACCGTCGCGCGGCGTTTTCGGCACTGGCTGGCCTCGGCTTCGCGATCGGCGGCTGCGGGGGAGCTTCGACGGCAACTCCGGTGGACGTGAAGGAAGGGGGCGGGACTCCGACCCTCTTCGACAATCCTCCGCTGGGGGATCCGCTCGCCCCCTCGCAGGCGGAGTTGAACTCGAAGCGCCCCGCGAAGAAGTCCGTACGTAGGACGCGTTGAGCGTTTTTGCCGGTTGGGATCCTTCATCCCTCGACCTACCTCGGCTCCACCGGCGCTCCGGATATGCGACCGGAGCCAACCCCGCGACCGCCACGAGTGGACCGGAGGCGTCTTCGAGCGTCCTTCGCCAAGCGGTCATTCCCACCCCATTCAGGAGCAGATGTGATGAAACGGCCTCCCCGCCGTCCTGCGTCCCCTGGTTTCACGCTGATCGAGTTGCTGGTCGTGATCGCGATCATCGCGGTCCTGATCGCCCTGCTGCTGCCGGCCGTCCAGTCGGCCCGCGAGGCCGCGCGTCGGGCCCAGTGCACCAACAACCTCAAGCAGCTCGCCCTGGCCGCCCACAACTATGTGAGCGTGAATGAGGTCTTCCCCCTGGGGGGCTATTACAACCCGTCGATCCCGACCACCCCCTGGGACCACGGCGCCCTGGTGGGTCTGAGCCAGTACATCGAGCAGGGGAACGTGTATAACGCCTTCAACGTGTCCTTGCGCTACACGAACCCGGCGAACACCACGGTCCTCCAGTCGAAGCTGGCCACGCTGCAGTGCCCCAGCGACACGCTGGTCCAGAACCCGCCGGTCTCGACCAGCACGACCTACGGCTGGCCCTCGAGCGGGATCACGATCGCCCGCACGAACTACATGGCCAACGCGGGGCTCTGGAATAGCCCGGCGATCGGCCCCAACCCGTTCACCGACCCGAATTATCCGCAGTACAGGGCGAACGCCACGGGGGTCATCTTCCTCTACAGTGCCACGAGAATCGCCGAGATCACCGACGGCACCAACAACACCTTCCTCTTCGGCGAGGGGACGTACGGGCGCCTCACCGGCAGCGACCAGACCGGCTGCCGCTGGTGGATGGCCGGGAACTACGGCGACACGATGCTCAACGCCATGTATCCGCCCAACACCAAGGTCCCCAGCAGCACCATCGACGTGAACGCCAACAAGGCCTCGAACACGTACGGCATCTACCGGATGGCGGCGTCGAGCAACCACCCGGGCGGCGTGAATTACGCCTTCGCCGACGGCTCGGTCCGGTTCATCAAGGACAGCATCGACTCCTGGCCGCTCGACGGCACCACTTCGGCCCCCACGAGCATCCAGCTCACCCCGCTCTCCGCCCCCTTCGGCGTCTTCTCGATCCTCCCCGGCAGCAAGGTCGGCGTCTACCAGGCGCTGGCGACCATCCGCGGCGGCGAGGTCGTCAGCGCCGACGCCTATTGATGGGTTTTCAGGTCGTCATCATCCCAACAGCAGGGGCGAGGGGCGTGATGCCGCCCCTCGCCCCTGCATCATTGCGGCCTCGACGGGATTTGAGGACGCACGAACGCCGAGCATCCCGCGCTGCGGGTTTCGCGCCCGGCTCCCGGCATCTGAACCTGACGCCTGGCGGCCGAAGCTCATTCTCACGGTCATCCCGAAGCCCTGGCCGCGAATGGCGACGTTTGTGACGGGGGTAGACGCAGGGGGCCATTGCCCGGGATCCACGACGGATACAACGCAGCCTGCCAGTCCGTGACGGGCGTGTCGGTCGGTTGGATCCTCCAGGCCCTGCGCGAGCTGGACAGGCCATCGCCCGAATCCGATTCGTCGCCGCCCCCGGCCTGACGTTGACTTGCGGGCCGGGGTGCGACAACCTTGGATGGCCATCGGCAACTCTCCGACGGCCCCGCCTTCGGGTCGATGGGCCGACGTCCCCCGCCTGAAAGCCACGCTCGTATCGAGGCCCCCGCATGCATCCCCGAAACGAACGGATCCAGGCCGAGACTCGCCGACACTTCCTCAAGGGCTGCGGCCTGGGCCTCGGCTCGATGGCCCTCGCCTCGCTCGTGAACCGGGGCGCCGGCGCCGGCGGGGCCTCGACGAGTCCGACGAACCCGCTCGCCGAGCGCAGGCCACCGCGAGAGCCGAAGGCGAAGCGGATGATCTACCTGCACATGTCGGGGGCCCCTCCGCACCTCGACCTCTTCGATTACAAGCCGCAGCTCGTCAAGCACGACGGCGAAAACTGCCCCGACGCCTACACCAAGGGGCGTCGGTTCGCGTTCACGACCGGGACTCCCAGGCTGCTCGGCACGCGAAGGACGTTCGGTCGTTACGGCGAGTCGGGCCTATCCATGTCCGACGCGATCCCGAGGCTCCACGGCGTCGCCGACGACCTCTGCCTGATCAAGAGCATGACGACGGACCAGTTCAACCACGCCCCGGCGGAGCTGCTCCTGTTCACCGGCTCGGCGAGGCAGGGGAGGCCCTCGCTCGGCTCGTGGGTGACGTACGGCCTCGGCTCCGAGAACGAGAACCTGCCCGGCTTCGTCGTGCTCATCTCGAGCGGGGTCCAGCCGAGCGGCGGCCAGGCGATCTGGGGGAGCGGCTTCCTCCCGTCGGTCTACCAGGGGATCCAGTGCCGCTCCAAGGGGGATCCGATCCTCTACGTCTCCAACCCCGGCGGCATGGACCGGGACCTGAGGCGCCTCAGCCTCGACGCCCTCAACGAGCTGAACGCGTTGCAGGCGGCCGAGCTGGGCAACCCCGAGACCCTGACCAGGATCGCCCAGTACGAGCTCGCCTTCCGGATGCAGTCGGCCGTCCCCGAGGTGATGGACATCGCCCGCGAGCCGCAGCACATCCTCGAGGAATACGGCGCGACCCCCGGCGGTGCCAGCTTCGCCAACAACTGCCTGCTCGGCCGACGGCTCCTGGAGCAAGGCGTGCGCTTCGTCCAGCTCTTCGACTGGGGCTGGGACTTCCACGGCACGAGCCCGAACTCCGACATCGAGGATGGCCTCACGCGCAAATGCGCCTCGATGGACCGCCCCGTCTCGGCGCTCATCCGCGACCTCGGCCGCCGGGGCCTCCTGGAAGACACCCTGGTCGTCTGGGGGGGCGAGTTCGGCCGGACCCCTTTTCGCGAAGGCCGCACGGCCGCCAGCAAGCTATTGGGCCGTGACCACTACCCCGACTGCTTCAGCCTCTTCCTGGCCGGCGCGGGGGTGAAGGCGGGATTCGAATACGGCGAGACCGACGAGCTCGGCTTCTCCGTGGCCCGCGACCCCGTCCACGTCCACGACCTCCAGGCCACGATCCTCCACCTCCTCGGCTTCGACCACGAGCATCTCACCTACCGCTTCCAGGGCCGCGACTTCCGCCTGACCGACGTCCACGGCCACGTCGTCAAGCCGATCCTCGCCTGATTCTCTATCACGTCAGGGAGTGGCCACGATGCGGACGCCTCGCTTCTCAATCGCCAGCCTGATGACGACAGTGCTTGTGGCGTCGCTCGGCCTGGCCGCCTTGCGCGCCGAAAATCAGATGTGGGCAGGCATCCTGACACTCACGATCCGCGGCCTCCTCGCCCTGGCGGTCGTCGGGGCAATCTGCCGACGGGGGGCGGATCGGGCCTGGTGGCTCGGGTTCCTGGCGTTTGGGTGGACTTATCTGAAACTGGCGGATCAGTCTCCGCATCAGTTGCCGACGATTACCCTGCTCGACACGATCCGGACGGGCCTCGGCGGCCCGGACTCGACGGGGATCCCGCGGACTATCGGGTTTGGAGACAATCGAGCCGTCGCCCCATTCGAGCAGATCGGGCATTGCCTCTGGGGTCTCCTCGCCGCAACCCTGGGAGCCTTCACGGCGCGTGCGATCTACGCTCGGCCGGGGGCCAGTCCCGGAGGGGAGGTCGTCAGCACACGATTCCTGCACCGCTTGAGATCGGGCGATTGGCGACGACTTGCGACGATCCTGGCCCTCGGGTTCATCCTGATCGGGGCGATCGCGGTGACCGGGCCGAGGGCGAGGCCTGGGCTCTGGAGCGGCACGATCTTCTTCCTGACCTGGATCCTGCTCGGCCTGGTGACGCTCGGGGCTATCTTCGGGCGAGGTCGTCGGCGCCTGACCTGGGTGGGCGCGGCCTTGTTCGGCCTGACCTACATGCAAATCATCTTCAGCTGCCCGGCCTGGGATCGGAGCCCATCCCGCACCATCGGCGATGCGCTGGTCTTCAACCTCCGCGAATGGTTGCCGCCGCTTTCGAGGCAATCCATCTGGGATCGCCGGAGCATCTACGCCGAGAACGAGAAGATCCTCGAGGCCCTCGATCAGAGGATCCCGATGCGATTCCCCAACGCGACGCCGCTCTCGGAGGTCGTGGCCTATCTCCGGGCCACGGTCCGTTGCTCGGATGGCCGAAAATTACCCATATATGTCGATCCAGTCGGGATTCAAGAGTCCGAGAAGACGATGTCATCCCCGATCGAGATCGATCTCGAAGACGAACCACTCAGGACGAGCTTGGACCTCGCGTTGCGACAACTCACCATGACCTACGAGGTGAAGGGCGGGTTGCTGGAGATCACCAGCCAGACCACCGGCGAGGATCACGACGGATTTCTCGAAACCTATCAGGACATCGGCCATTGCCTGCTCGCCCTGATCGCCGCCATTCTCGGCGGGTTGCTCGCGCCGCTCGTGGCCGAGACTAGGCCGAACGTAGAGTCTTCGCGCATCCAACCCGAGCCGGAGAAGGTCTGGACCGAGGCGTGACCGCCCTCGTGATGAGAGATTCGAGGGCGGTCATGTCGGGAAGTGAAAATGTGCTCAATGCCGCCCGGTTCACTTCTCGGGCGTGGCGGGCTTGCCGGGGGAGAGCTCGAGTTCGGCGACGATGGCGCGATGGTCGGAGGGGTAGGGAGTGACGACGATGTCGGCCGCGTCGGGGGACTCGCCGAGGATCCGGGCGGCCTTGACCTCGACCTTGGGGCCGTCGAACTGGCCGACGAAGACGAAGTCGATGCGGTCGTGGTGGTCCTTGGGGTCGTCGGCCTTCGTCGTCGGGGTCCAGGTCAGGCCGCGAGACTTGAGCGGGTCGGGGTGAATGGCCCGGTAAGAGTCGACGAAGCCGGCGTCCTCGACGGATTTGGTGGAGGGCCATTCCACCTCGATCGGGCAGAGCTTGGCCTTGGCGGTGGCCTCGGTCCAGTCTCGGTGGGAGGGCTCGTTGAAGTCGCCGGTGAGGACGAAGGGGAGCCCCTCCTTGGCGACCGCCTTCACCTCGGCCAGCATCTCCGCGACCTGGCTCCCGCGCGAGTCACGGGCCGACTTGACCGCCTCGGCCTCGGTCTTGATGAAGGGGGCATCGCCGTAGGGGATGTCCAGGAGTTGATACGGCTGATAGGGGCTGTGCGCCAGGTGGACGTTGAACGCGTAGAGCTGCCGGCCCGAGGGGAGGGCCAGCTTGACGCCCCACTTCTTGGGCGTGGGGGCGACGATCTCGAACCGGCTGATGATCGCCGTCCGCCCCCCCTGGTCGAAGTGGTGCCAGCCCAGCCGCCTGGCGATCTCGGCCGCGCGGTCGGGCCGGGGCTGGTCCTTGGGCGCGATCCCGCCCGTCTCCTGGAGGCCGACGATATCGGCGTGCGATTGCAGGATGACGTCGATCGTGCGCTCGAGGGGCTGCTTGCCCGCGTCCCCGCCGTGCCAGAGGTTGAAGCTCAGGACGCGGATGGTCGACGGAGCCTCCTGCGCGCCCGCCGGGCGGCCGAGCGAGCCAACCAGGGCCAGGCCGCCCAGCAGGGCGAGGGCCGCGAACGAGCCGGAGGGCCGGCGATGGGCGAGTGATTTCATAATTGATTCCATAGCTGACGATGTCTGCCGCGATCCGTCGGCCGGTGCGAGGGCGGGACTCCGAACACACCGGGGCGATCGATTCTAACGTGGACCCCGCCGGGGCGGAACCGCCCGCTCCTCGAACACCCGGCCGCCGATCTTCGCCCCCCAGAGCTTGGGGATCTTCACCAGGCGCTTGACGTCGTCGTAGGACAGCCCCGCCTCGACCAGGCCCTTGAGCGCGGGCAGGAACGTCTCGCCGAAGTAGGGGCCCATCTTGCCGGAGACCTGCCTGTCGAACGACTCGGCGGTGATCTTCGACTTCTTCTTCCTCTCGGCGGCCGACTTGTCGTCGCGATAATCCTTCGCGGTGCTCCCCGGCCGGCCGAGCTTCGCCCTGGCCCCCATGATGGCCGCGACCATCCCGCGCACGCGGGCCTCCTCGTCGTCCAGGCCGTCGAGCAAGGCCTTCGCGTAGGTGTAGGTCGCCAGGATGTCGAACTTGCCGATGGAGACGTCGTCCGAGTTCTTCTTCGCCATGGTTGACTCCGCTCGCCCGGGCCTTTTCCGGAATGAGAGGAGCAATTCCGATTCCCGGAGCCGGGGATGAGGCGGGCCCTGCGATCCGAGGGCGTTTCGAGTAAGGTATCGGCGCACCCTCGGGGGGCGGGGCGGACCCGCCATTCGATGGGGAATGCCACAGACATCAGCATGCGAGGTGAATCGTGGTCGCGAGCGTCCTGTTGGCGAGTCTCCTGGTCCTTCAGGCCGGGCCCGAGGCGCCCGCCCGGCTGCCCGACTTCCAGAAGGTCTTCCCGGAGATCGATCGCCTGACCGAGGCCAAGAAATTCGCCGAGCTGGGGCAACTCTTCGCGGACAACAACAAGGATCTACGCTCGCCGCTGGTCGCGGTCTACGAGGCCATCGCCTGGGCCGACGCGGGCAGGCCCGCGCGGGCGATCCAGGCGCTGGAGCATGCGATCGAGTACGGGATCCGCAACCCCAACGTCGTCACGAAGTACCCGAGCCTCGGCCGCCTGAAGTCCGACCCGGCCTGGCCGGGCGTCGAGGCGAAGCTCGAGGCCCTGCGAAAACAACTCGGCGACGTCGATGGCTTCGCGGTCCATACGGACGACGCCGAGGCCTTCTGGAAGGCCTTCGACCTCGCCCTCGCCGAGCCGGCCAGGGCCCGAGAATTCTTCTCGAGGATGATCCTGGAAGGTTCGCCCGCCCTGCGCGACTACTACGCGAACCGCTACTACAGCGTCGACGAGATCGTCGCGACGGCCATCAAGAAATACCCCCGCTATTATCAATACCTGCGGAACCGCTTCCGGCCCGAGCAACTGGAGCCGATCCGAGATCAAGTGGTTGCGAATATGAAGAGGCTTAAGGGGCTTTATCCCGAGGCGATCTTCCCCCACGGCTACCTCGTGATCGGCACGCTGAACTCGGCGGGCTCGGTGACGGACCTCGGCGTCTTCATCGGGCTCGACAAGCACGGCAAGGGCGAGGGGATGCCCGCCGACGAGTTGGACGACGCGGCCAGGAAGTCGATCTCGGACACCCGCTCCATCCCGGGGACGATGACTCACGAGTTGATGCATTTCCAGCAGAATTACCGCGACCCGCTGGGACCCGTCGTCCTCCGCGCCGTGATCGAGGAAGGGGCCTGCGACTTCCTCACCGACCTCGTCACCGGCAGGCCCGCGGAGGGGGCTCGCCACCGCTATCTGAAGGAGCACGAGGCCGAAGTGCTCGAGGACTTCCGCAAGGAGCGGAACGGGTCCGACCTCAAGAAATGGATGTATAGCCCGAGCGTCGGGGGACGCCCCGTCGACCTCGGCTACACGTTAGGTTCGGAGATCTGCAGATCTTACTATGAGCAAGCGACAGATAAGACGAAGGCCCTCCGCGAACTGCTGAATACGTCGGACTTCGCCGACCTGGTCCGGAAGGGCAAGTACAAGGCCGCGGTCGAATCCCGCGAGTAACGGTTCAACGTATCCAGAGGCCTGGCGATTCCGGGGAGAAATGCGTGTCATCTCCCCGAGAGTCGAGGCCCGTGTTTTGCGCAGGCTTTGAGCGGTTCGTTGCGCGGTCGTCTGGGGCTCGGCGGCATGCCTTGTGCAAGGGCCTGGATGGCGTAGGCGTCGATCGACGCCCATCCCAGGAGAGCGAGGCGAACATGGCGATGACGACCAGGCGGATCAACCAGTTCCGCAGGATCTTGGAAAGTCTCGACGGGCGGGTGAGGGAGGACTTGCAGAGCCTCGAGGACCAGGCCCGCACGGGGCTCGGCGGCGAGGCGGGGGGCAACCTCTCGGGTGCCCCGATGCACCTGGCCGACCTCGGCACCGAGCAATACATGCAGGAACTCAACGCCACGCTCCTCGAGAACGAAGGCTACATCCGCCGCGAGGTCGTGGACGCCCTCGGGCGCATCGACGGCGGCGAATTTGGGGTCTGCGAGCACTGCGGCCAGGACATCCTGGAAGAGCGGCTCGAGGTGCTCCCCTATACTCGTTATTGCACCGCCTGCTCGGCCAAGGTCGGGGACGGCGAACGCGCCAACCTGAACGACGGCCGGCCGGGGCAGGGCCTCAGCGACTTCGACCAGCCATTCACCGACGAGCGTCGCGGAACTGATCGGAGCCGGAATCGCAAACGCAGCCGCGAGGACATCCACGCGGCCGGCACCGCGGGGGGCGGCACCGCGATCGGGGGCCTGGCCGGCACCAACATCGGCGACGGCGACCCCGACGACGGCGACCTGGAAGAGGCCATGGGCAGCGGCAACTTCGACCAGGCCCTGGAGGGCGACGACGAGGAGACCTCGACCTACTCCGGCCAGTCCGGCGGATCCGTCGGCGGCAGCGTGGCCGACCGCCGGGCCAAGGGGGGCAAGACCGGCCGCGGCATCTCGCCCCGCCCCCGCCTTGGCGAGAGCCCCGTGGGCCAGTGACGTAGCCTTGTCACGCCAACATCCCATTACCAATAACATCGGAGGGAATGGCCTTGCCCATCGGGCGGCCATTCCCTCCCGGCATTTGCGGACCGAACGGCCTGAGTCTCTTCCTGATTCCGCCGGCCGCTTCCCCTTGTCCGGGCGGGACCAATTGGTCCCGCCCGCGATGATGTCCAGGCAGGTTCCGTTCGGGGCGGGGAGAACCGGTCATGGTGGGTCGGCCGAGCGTTGTGGACGGTCTCTCGCCGAATCCAGGCTCCTCGGATCGGCCGGGACGCAAGGCGAAGGACCTCTCGTCGCTGCGCGACCCCGGTTGTTCCAACCGCGGCCACCCGGAAACGGAGAATTGGTCAACGGGATCAGGCATGCCCTCGCACGTCGGCGGTGTCAATTTCGGACGGCCACCGGTCTGATCGGGGCGAACGTCGGGGCCGAACTCGCGTCGGGACGCGACCCCTTTGAGAGAACCCCGGCCTGGGGGGTCGCGTGGTACACCCCCGACGCTCTCGCCAAGCTCTTGTGGCTTCGGTGGTCGGATCGAAGGGTGGCGGATTCTGGCTGGCGATGAAACAAAGCGGGCGGCCAGGGGCCGCCCACTTTCATTTAGATGATGAATTCTGCACGCTTGGAAATGTCGGCCCGCCGAGGGTGTCTGTCAGGATGAGAAAATAACTTCGACGGGCCGAGGCTTGCGATCGCTCAGGCACGGGAAGCGGCCGTCGCGACGGGGGCGGCAGGGGCGGCGGCGACGGCGGGCGCCGGGGCGACGGCGGGCGCGGGCTTCACGTTGGTGCCATTGCCGGGGACCGCGGTGCCGGGGCTCGGGGTGATCGCGACGGGGGCCGTCCTCGCGGCGGCGGTCTGCTGGATCCGGGCCTCGGCATTCGTGGCCTCGGCGGGGGGGAGCTCCGCCTTGCGCGCGGCCCTGCCGAGCGGGCCGAGGAACATGCCGATCGCCAGGATCGCCAGGCCCGAGAAGAAGAGGCCGGGAATCCAGAAGGAGGTCATCTGCGGGCTCGCGCTGTTATGGTTCGAGGCGTACCACACGCCCGTCCAGACGACGAGGAGGGCGCCTGTCGTAACATACATCACCGCGGTCCGCGGCCCGAATGACGGCTGGGTCATCATCGCCATGGTCGAACTCCTGCTGCTGGGTTTTCAGATCGAATTGAAGACGTCGAAGGACTTGGTGGCCAATCCTCAGTTGCCAGATATGTAAGGCAATTTGGATGCCAAACTCGGTCGTGTCGCGATGCCCCCGCGCCCGGAGGCGGGCGAGGCGATCGGCCAAGCCCATGCCCTGAAGGGCGCTCGGCCTGATCTGGAATCGCCGGCGATGGGGGCTTACTCCGACTCCTCGCCTTCGTCCGATTCGGTCTCGCCGGAGACATTCAAAAGGGCCTTCACGCGATCGAGCGTGTCGGCCTCCTCGGGGGGCTTGTCGGTGCGCCAGCGGAGCATCCTCGGGAAGCGGACCGCGACGCCGGATTTGTGCCGCGGCGATGCCTGGATCCCTTCGAAGCCGATCTCGAAGACGAGCTCGGGCTTCACCGAGCGCACGGGCCCGAACTTCTCGAGCGTGTTCGCCCGCACGTAGGCGTCGACCTTGCGGATCTCCGCGTCGGTCAGGCCGCCGTAGGCCTTGGCGAAGGGGACGAGCTTGCCGTCGTCCCAGACGCCGAAGGTGTAGTCGGTGTAGAGCCCCCCGCGCTTGCCGTGGCCGGGCTGGGCCGAGATGAGGACGGCGTCGACCGCGAAGGGCTCGACCTTCCACTTCCACCAGTCGCCGCGGACCCGACCGACCCGATAAGGCGCGGCCCGACGCTTGAGCATGACCCCCTCGACGCCCATCGCCCGGCTCGTCCTCCGCGAGGTCGCCAGGGAATCCCAGGAGTCGAACGCGAGCCGGGGGGAGAGGCACAGGCCGGGCCCCGCGACCTCCTCGGCGAGCGTCTCGAGCCTCGCGCGACGCTCGGACAAAGGGCGATCGCGAAGATCGACGCCCGCGTCCTCGACGATGTCATAGGCCATCATCACGACCGGGATCTCCTCCAGGAGCTTCTTGCCGACCGTCTTGCGGCCGATCCGCTTCTGGAGCGAGGCGAAGGGGAGGACCTGGCCGTCCTTCCAGGGGAGGATCTCGCCGTCGAGCACCGTGCCGTCGGGCAGGGCGTCGGCGAGGGCCTCGAGCTCCGGGTATCGTTCGGTGACGAGCTCCTCGCCCCTCGACCAGACGAACGAGCGGCCCCCTCGGCGGACGATCTGCGAGCGGATCCCGTCCCACTTCCACTCGGCCTGCCAGTCGTCCGCGGGGCCGAGCGCGTGGGGTTCTCCCTCCAACGGATGCGCGAGGAAGAAGGGGTAGGGGCGGCTGATGTCGGCCTCGCCGTCGTCGGGGGCGACGAGCGCGGCGTAGAAGTGGGGGGTGGGCTCCCAGGTCCCCATCAACCGATGCGAGAGCGTATCGGTCGGCAAACCGGAGACCTCCGCCAGCGCCCTGACGACGAGGAGCTGCGAGACGCCCACGCGCAGCTCGCCCGTGATGAGCTTGTTCCAGACGAACCGCTGCCGGGCGTCGAGGGCCAGCCAGGCCGCGAGGACGTCGGCCTTCTGACGCTCCTCGTCGAGGGTCCGGAGCGGGAGCAAGTGGTTCTCGACCCAGTCGGCGAGCGGCCGATCCGACGCGGCCTCGGCCGGCGGGAGGAGCAGGGCGATGGTCTCGGCCACGTCTCCGACGTGGTGGTAGCTCTCGTCGAAGAGCCACTCGGGCAGCCCGGCGAGCTCGCGGGCCCAGAGCCGGAGCCGCTTCGACGGCACCGCCTGCCTGGGCTTGCGCCCGCTGAGGAAGTAGACGGCCCAGGCGGCGTCGGCCGGCGGGGCGGCCTTGAAGAAGCGGGCCATCGCCGCGACCTTATCGGTGGTCCGGTTCGTCTCGTCGAGCGCGGCGTAGAGGTCGGCGAAGGCCTTCACGATGCCGCCTCCTGGCCCTGGTCCTGGTCCAGGGCTTGTTCCTCGATGTCGGCCCCTTCCTCCTCGTCGCCGTAGCGGGTGGCGATGACGCCGGCGTCGAGGCCCCCTTCGCGGAGGTGCCGCGCGAAGATGCTGGCGAAACCGTGCGTGGCCAGGACGCGCGTCGCGCCGGTCTCGCGCACGGCCGTGAGCAGGCCGGGCCAGTCGGCGTGGTCGGAGAGGATGAAGCCGCGGTCGACCGCCTTGCGGCGCCGGGCGCCTCGCACGCGCATCCAGCCCGAGGCGACCGCCTCCGACGCTGGCTCGAATTTCGCACCCAGGTGGAGCCGGATGCCGACGGCGGGGCGATCACGAGGGCCCCCGGCCAGGGCCTGGGCGAGCCCCTGGCGACGGTGACGGAACCGGCGGGGGTCGTGGGGGGCAAATCGATGCCGCTTTCGCGGTAAGCCTTCGTCACCTTCTCGACGGCCCCATGCGTGTAGATGGGCCCGATCGAGGCGTCGACCCCGGCCATCACCCGCTGGGCCTTCCCGAGGGCGTAGCTATAAACGATGCTGCATTTGCCGGCATCTCGATTCGCCCGCCACCAGGCGTTGACGTCGGCGAAGAGTTTCTCCGACGGATCCCATCGGTAGATCGGCAGGCCGAACGTCGACTCGGTGATGAATGTGTGGCACCGCACGGGGTCGAACGGCGTGCTGGTCGGGTCGGCGTCGAGCTTGTAATCCCCCGTGACGACCCAGACCTCCCCCTTGTGCTCGAGCCGGATTTGCGCCGAGCCGAGCACGTGCCCCGCCGGGTGGAACGAGATCCGGACACCCCCCTGATCCACCTCGTGGCCATAGGGGACGGTCTCGATGTTCGCCGCCTCGCCGAGGCGGGTGCGCAGCAGGTGTTTGCCCGGGTCGGCGGCGAGGTACCTGCCGCAACCCCAGCGGGCGTGGTCGGCATGCGCATGCGTGACCGCCGCCCTCGGCACCGGGTTCCAGGGGTCGATGTGGAAGTCGCCCGCCCGACAGTAGAGGCCGTCGGCCGTCACCGTCACGAGATCATCGGCGGGCGTCGGGCCCGGATCGTCCATGGGAGTCACTCGAAGTTGTGGCCGCGATGGCTCTTTGATTCGACCGAGCCGGGTGCAAGGCGAGGTGGCAAAGCCCATGCCGCCAGGCCCGATGCGCGGGCGATGGAGGGCCGGTCGAATCGATTCTCGTGCATCTCCCCCCGGAAGGCGAGCGGGAAGGAGGGCAGGGCCTGATGTGAGAGGAGCGAGATGGAATCGAAGTCGGGTCGGCAAATTACGAGAACGTCTCCGCCGCCTCGCGCAGCTTGTAGATGGCGGCGAGGTCGATCGGCTTGGCCATCATCAGCTCGGGGGTCAGGCGGCCGATGTCGGCGAGGCGGCCGGGGTCGTCGACGCCCGAGCAGACGACGACCTGGGTCTCGCTGCACCTGGCCCGGGCCTCTTCGAGGACGGCCTCGCCGCCGCCGTCGGGGAGGTTCAGGTCCAGGATCAGGCAGTGCGGGGAGTCGGCCAGCAGCGGGATCGCCTCGGCCACCGACGCGGCCAGCGAGACTTGCCAGCCTCCGCGTGTGAAGAACGCATTCAGGGCGATCCGGGTATAGGGGTCGTCGTCCACGACGAGGAGGCGCGGGGCGGACATGGTCGGGTTCCTCCTGAACCTTTGGGAATGACTTCGGATCTCGGAGTTTCCTGAAAGCAAAGCCCATGCCATCGGACGACCGTCGGGGCCGGCGGAGGCGAGTATGGCTCGGGCCGGGGGCGTCGAGGTCGCGCGAGCCGCCCCCGGCTTCGGCCCTCTCGCATCCGATGTGGCCTAGATACATCGAAGGATCAGGGTTCATTTTTGTATGCCCTCCTTCCTCGTATGGTCCGG
Source organism: Singulisphaera chitinilytica (assembly GCF_049331405.1). Classification (NCBI taxonomy): domain Bacteria; kingdom Pseudomonadati; phylum Planctomycetota; class Planctomycetia; order Isosphaerales; family Isosphaeraceae; genus Singulisphaera; species Singulisphaera chitinilytica. Next base: position 14,289 of record NZ_CP186276.1, on the reverse strand, counting down.
CACGCCCGCGTCCGCGCGGGGGGCCGGCCCGTCATCCCGAGGGTCGAGGTTGCACACGAGGCGGCACTCGTGGGACACTACCCTTTGCTCGCGGCTCGTCTTCGGACCTTTCTCGCGGCTCGAGGCGAAGACCCGCACGAGATCCGGACGATGACGTCTGCCGTTACCTCCGGGGTCGCATGGGGTCCGCGGCCCGAGTCGCGGGAGGGCAACCATCGAGATTGGCCGCCGAGCCTCGGTTGCCCGGTCCCGTTCGAAAGGATTGCTCAAGCGATGTCGGAAGAGAACGTGTCGGCGAACGGTGCGGGGCAGGAGGCGGAGCCGGAGCAGGAGCAGGAGCAGGAGCCGTCGGCGGACCGGCTGGCCCAGCCCGTGGACGCCGAGCAGCCGCCGAGGCTGCCCTTTCCCGTCGTCGGCATCGGGGCCTCCGCCGGCGGGCTGGAGGCGGTCGGGGAGTTGCTCGACGCCATGCCTTCCGACGGCGGCATGGCCTTCGTCCTCGTCCAGCACCTGCCCCCCGACCATGAGAGCCACCTGGCCGAGATCCTCTCCAGGCGGACCGCCATGCCGGTCCAGCAGGTCGAGGACGGCATGGCCGTGGAGTGCGACCACGTCTACGTCATCCGTCCCGGCCACCTGCTGACGATCCGGGACGGGCGGCTGCACATCGGGGCGAAGCTGGGCACGCCGAAGGCGGCCAACCGCCCCATCGACGACTTCTTCCGGAGCCTCGCCGAGGAGCAGCGGGAGCGCGCGGTCTGCGTGGTGTTGAGCGGCATGGGCTCGAACGGGACGGCCGGGGCGCAGGCGATCAAGGCGGTCGGGGGCCTGGGGATCGCCCAGGACCCGGAGTCGGCCGCGTTCGCGAGCATGCCCAGGCACCTGATCGACTCCGGTTACGCCGATTACGTCCTCAGGCCGTCCGACATCCCCGGGGTGCTCCTCCGGTACGCCGGCGACCCCTACAGCCGCGGGGGGAGGGAGGCCGATGCCGAGTCGATCCTGCGCAAGGAGCGGCACCACCTGGGGGAGATCCTGGCGATCCTCAGGACCCGCAAGCGGCAGGACTTCGCCGGGTACAAGAAGCCGACCCTGATCCGCCGGATCCAGCGTCGGATGGGCCTGACCCGCCTCTCCACCATGGCGGAGTACGCCCGGATGCTGCGGCAGAGCCCGTCCGAGGTGACCGCCCTGGGCGACGACCTGCTCATCCACGTCACGGGGTTCTTCCGGAACCCCGACGCGTGGGAGGCGCTGCGGCAGCTCGTCGTGAAGCCCCTGATCGACTCCCGCGAGCCCGGCGGGCCGGTCCGGGCCTGGGTGACGGCCTGCTCCAGCGGGGAGGAGGCCTACTCGCTGGCGATGCTCCTGGTCGAGGAAGCCGAGCGGGCCGGCCGGCTCCTCGACATCAAGGTCTTCGCCACCGACATGGCCGATCGGGCCCTGGCGCACGCCCGCGCCGGCATCTACCCCGGCGGCATCGAGAGCGAGATCCCGCCGGCCCGCCTGGGGCGGTTCTTCACCAGGGAGGACGAGGTCTACCGGGTCAAGACCGATCTGCGCGATCGCGTGGTGTTCGCCCCCCAGAACATCCTCCAGGATCCCCCCTTCAGCCGGATCGACATCGCCTCGTGCCGCAACCTGCTGATCTACCTCGAGCCCGCGATGCAGCGCCGGTTGCTGGAGCGGCTCCATTTCGGGCTCCGTGAGGGGGGGGCCCTCTTCCTCGGGACGTCCGAGACGATCGCCGGCCCCGACGACCTCTTCGAGGTGCTGGACAAGAAGGCGAGGATCTTCCGGCGCGTCGGGCCGACCCGCCACGAGGACGTCGACTTCCACGACTCGCACGCCTCCTCGGGTTCCGAGACCGCCGGCGCCTCGGTCGGGGGATCGATGCGATTCCCGTCGCGATTGCGCGAGGCCTCTCGACCGTCGGTCGCGCAACTGACGCAGCGCGCTCTCCTGGAGCGGCACACGCCGCCGGCCATCGTAGTCGACCGCGACCACCAGATCCGCTACTACCACGGCGACACTCGGCCGTTCCTCCAGCAGCTCTCCGGCGAGCCGACGCGGGACGTGATGCTCCTGGCCCGCGAGGGCGTCCGAGGCGCGGTGCGGGCCGCCTTGAGCCGCGCGAGGGCGGGGGACCAGTCGATCACCATCCCCGAGGGCTGGATCGACTCGGATCGGGGCCGACGCGTGGGGGTCGCGGTCACCGCATCCCCCGTCGTCGCCCAGCATCCGGCCGAGGAGAGGGACCGCCATCTCGACCTCTTCCTCGTGTGCTTCCAGGCTCGCCCCGAGCCCGAGGCGCCCGAGCGCGTCGACCCCGGGGTCCGGATCGAAGAGCCGACCGTCGAGCTGCGCCGGCTCCGCGCCGAGCTGCAGGCCACGATCGAGGAGTTGCAGACGAGCAACGAGGAGCTCCGGGCCTCCAACGAGGAGGTCATGAGCGTCAACGAGGAGCTGCAGAGCGCCAACGAGGAGCTCGAGACGAGCAAGGAGGAGATGCAGTCGCTCAACGAGGAGCTGGCGACCGTCAACTCGCAGCTCCGCGCCAAGGTCGAGGAGCACCAGGCGGCCAGCAGCGACCTGACGAGCCTGCTGGCGAGCACCGACATCGCCGTGCTCTTCCTCGACACCGGCTCCCGCATCCGCCGGTTCACCCCGGCCGTGCGCGACCTGATGGACGTGATCGCCTCGGACGTCGGCCGGCCGCTGACGGACCTGGCCCGCCGGTTCGACGACCCGCACCTCGACGACGACGCCCTCGCCGTGCTGGACCGCCTGTCGCCGGCCGAGCGCGAGGTCGCCGGCTCCAACGGCCGGCATTACCTGCGCCGGATCACCCCCTACCGGACGACCGACAACCGGATCGACGGGGTCGTCATCACCTTCGTCGACATCACCGCCCGCCGGCTCGCCGAGGCGGCGCTCCGCGAGAGCGAGGCGAGGCTGCGGATCGCCCTGGCGGCCTCCCAGATGGGGACCTGGACCTGGGACGTGGCGGCCGATGTCCACATCCGCGACGCGAACCTCAACCGCCTCCTCGGCATGGAGCCCGCGGAGACGTCCCGGCCGCTGGGCGAATTCCTCGGCCGCATCCACCCGGACGACCGCACCGCCGCGACGGCCGCCTTCGCGGAATCGGCCCGGCAGGGCCGCCCCTTGGTCATCGAGTTCCGGGTCCTCGAGCCCCCCGGGGCGGTGCGCTGGCTGCGGAACCAGGGGGATGTCGTGGGGGGGCCGACGGGCCCCGGCACCCGCATGGCCGGCGTCTGCGTCGACATCACCGACCTGAAGGAGGCCGAGGCGGCCCTGCGGGACGGCGAGGAACGGCTCCGGCTGATCGTCTCGAGCGCCGGCGACTATGCCATCCTCACGCTCTCGCCCGACCGGACGGTGACGAGCTGGAGCCCCGGGGCCGTCGCCGCCTTCGGATATCGCGAGGAGGAGATGCTCGGCCGCAGCGCCGACGCCATCTTCACCCCGGAGGACCGCGCCGCAGGCGTCCCCTTGCGCGAGGCCGCCGAGGCGCTCGGCAAAGGCCGGTCGGCCGACGAGCGCTGGCACGTGCGCAAGGACGAGTCGCGCTTCTATGCCTCGGGCGTCCTCACCCCGCTCGGGGAAGGGGGCGTGCTCGGCTTCGTCAAGGTCCTGCGCGACCTGACCGGCCGCAAGCGCATGGAGGATGAGCTGAGGGCGGCACGCGACCAGTTGGAGGCCCGCGTGGCCGAGCGGACGGCCGAGCTCACGCTGGCCAACGAGGCGAGGATGGCCCTGGTCAGGCGGCTGGTCACGGCGCAGGAGGACGAGCGTCGGCGCGTCTCCCGCGAGCTGCACGACGGCCTCGGCCAGGAGCTGACCGCCCTGATCCTCGGCCTCAAGACGCTGGAGCGGGCGATGTCGGAGGACGCCCCCGGGCGCAACTACCTCCTCGAGGTCGAGGAGACCGTCAAGCGGCTCGGCCGCGAGGCCCACGACCTGGCCGTCGAGCTGCGCCCGACCGCCCTGGACGACATCGGGCTGGTCCCCACCCTGGACGCCTACGTCGCCCGATGGTCGGAGCGGACGGGGATCGCCGCCGCCTTCGAACCGCTGGGGCTGGACAAGCAACGCCCGTCCCCCGAGATCGAGACGGCCGTCTACCGCATCGTCCAGGAGGCCTTGAACAACGTCTTCAAGCACGCCGAGGCCCGACGCGTCAGCGTGATCATCGAGCGGCGAGGCGGCGAGCTGACGGCCCTCATCGAGGACGACGGGCGGGGCTTCGACGCCGACCGGGTCGACTCGACCGAGCGTCGACGGGGCCTGGGCCTGCTCGGGATGCGGGAGCGCGTCAACCTCCTGGGCGGGACGCTGGTGGTCGAGTCGGGAGACGGCGGGGGGACGATCGTGCGGGCACGCATCCCCATGCCCCCCGCGGCCGAGGAGGAGAGCCATGGCGACTAAGCTGCGGATCGTCCTGGCCGACGACCACAACGTCATCCGCGCCGGGCTGCGGGCCCTCATCAACGCCGAGCCGGACATGGAGGTCGTCGGCGAGGCGGCCGACGGCGAGGAGGCCTGCCGGCTGGCCGCCGAGCTGTCCCCGGACGTCGCGATCCTGGACGTCTCGATGCCCAGGCTCGGCGGGGCCAGGGCCGCGGAGCGGATCAAGGCCGAGCGCCCGGACGTCAAGGTGCTCGCCCTGACCGTGCACGAGGACCGCGTCTACCTCCAGCAACTCCTCGAGGCGGGCGCCACAGGCTATCTCCTGAAGCGGGCCGCGGCCGAGGACCTGATCCACGCCATCCGAACCGTCGCGCGCGGCGGGAGGTACCTCGACCCCGCCCTGATGGGCAAGGTGCTCGAGGGCCTCGTGGGGAGCCCGGGGGCCAAGGCCGCGACCGAGCCCCTCCCCCTGAGCGATCGCGAGCAGGAGGTCCTGAGGATGATCGCCAGGGGGTTCACCAACCGCGAGATCGCGGCCCAGCTCGACCTGAGCACCAAGACCATCGAGACGCACAAGGCCCGCGCCATGGAGAAGCTCGGCATCGACAGCCGGGTGGACATCGTCACCCACGCGATCAAGGTCGGCTGGTTGTCGGAAGACTGAGGCCGATGGCCTCTCCCGGAGGGGCCTGAAATCCCTCGGGCCATGGATCGACGGAAAGCCCTCGCCCCCGGGACTTCGCCGTGTTATAGGGACCGCATGGCGAAGAAATCCAACCCACCGAAGACCCCGAAGGCCCCGAAGGCCCCGAAGACGCCAGCCCGCAGTCCGGGCGCCGGGCGGCGAACGCCCGGCGATTCCCGATTCGACGCGCTCTATCGCCAGGTCCACGAGATCCTCAACTCCGCGCGTGACCGGGCCTGGCGGGCGGTGAACACGCTGATGGTCGCGGCCTACTGGGAGGTCGGGCGGGTCATCGTCGAGGACGAGCAGGCGGGCAAGGGGAGGGCGGACTACGGCGAGCGGATCCTGGATCGGCTCTCCGAGCGGCTTCAGGCGGAGTTCGGCAAGGGTTTCGACCCGTCCAACCTCCGCAACATGCGGGCCTTCTTCCTCGCCTACCCGATTCGCGACGCGCTGCGTCACGAATTGTCCTGGACCCATTACCGGCTCCTGCTCCGGGTCGATCGGCCGGACGCCCGGGCCTTCTACGAGGCCGAGGCGGTCAATGCCCGCTGGTCGACCCGCGAGCTCGAGCGCCAGATCAACTCGCTCCTCTTCGACCGCCTCGCCCTGAGCCGCGACAGGGCCGGGGTGCTGGCGCTCGCCCGCAAGGGGCACGAGATCGCGACCCCCTCGGACCTCGTGAAAGACCCGCTCGTGCTCGAATTCACCGGGCTCCGCCAGGACGAGCGATTCAGCGAGTCCGACCTGGAGCGGGCCCTGATCGCCAAGCTCCAGGGGTTCCTGCTCGAGCTGGGCAAGGGATTCGCGTTCATGGGCCGCCAGCAGCGGATCTCGCTCGACGGCGAGCACTTCTACATCGACCTCGTCTTCTACAACCGGCTCACCCGATCCTTCGTCCTCCTCGACCTGAAGGTCGGCAAGTTGACGCACCAGGACCTCGGCCAGATGCAGATGTACGTCAAGAAGCAGTACGACGACTATAGGTCGTATTTAGTACGACTAATAGTCGTAACGAGTTAAGTCTCTCGGAATCCGACTGAGCAGGTGTTCAGATTTTATCGACTGTTTCGAGTTGGAAAACCGGTTTTGGTCGGTATACTATTGAACACGCCAGGTAGATTACCGGGTTTGTTTTGGGTCAGATGTCTCGCATCCGCGATGCCATCATGCCGATGCGTCCTGCATCAAAGCATTCCGAGAATCGAATTGCTTGTGGCCTCCGCAATCGTTAACCTTGGACGAATTATCATCCGTTAGCGAGAGCCAGGCCGCCGTGCACCGGGAGCAGGAGACATGGGAGCAGGAAGGTCGAGGCGTGCGGAGGCACATGCCCAACAGCCCTCGTTGGACACGCCGCTGCTCCGGGTGTGGGAGAACATCATGGGGCTTGGCGACGACACGGAGTGCTTGCAGCACATCTGCGTCGACCTGGACGAGTGGGGCGAACGCCCCGAGTCGTCCGATCCCAGCTGGTCGTCCTACCCCATCGAAGAACGCAACATCGTGATCGCCTATCGCATCCAGGTCTAGGCCTTCGGCTTCTTGGGCCTCGACGCCTTCGCTTCTTCCTTCTTCGCCGCCGCCTTCTTGGGCTTGGGGGTCCGGTCCCTCAGCCCGAGATCCTTCCTCGTCTTCGGCGGCGACATCTCCTTCGGGATGACCTCCTCCTCGGCCCTTCCGCCTTCTATGGCCTCGGCCTTCTTGACCGACGAGTACAGCACCCGGATCACGTCCTCGACGTCGAGCCCCAGATTGCGGATCGTCATGAGGATGAATTTCTCCTCGGTCGACACATCGGGCTTGGGGTCGGTCCTTTCCGGGTCGGCCAGGAATTCGAGGGACACGCCCAACGCCTTCGAGACGAGGAGCCCCTGGTCCAGGTAGGGGCGTCGCGTGCCCTTGGTCCAGGCCGACACGGTCGTCTGGTCGAGCCCGATCTCACGGGCGAGCCTGGCCCCGCTCCACCCGGGTGCGTCCAGGAGGTTCACCAGCTTTTTATCGAAGTTGGTCTCGAATCGTTTGCGTTTCATGACGGCCATAAGAGCTTTCACACGAAAGGTTTTCAACCGCTAGAGTCGTGAATTTAGGAAATATGACTCCTGGGACTTGAAATGTACGACTTATAGTCGTACTATCTCCCTGTCGGACGTGAAAAGTTACTACTCAGCAGCTGCATAGCAGCAACTCAGCAGGCCCTAAAAGATGTCCACAGTCATCGCCGACTTCTCCAACATCAAGACGATCGCCGCGGCTGCCGGCCTTCAATGGTGGAAGGTGTCGACCCTGATCGAGGAGCATCGCATCCCCGTCCGCAAGACAGGCCGCATCACGATGGTCACGCCCGAGGGCCTGACCCGGCTCGTCCCGATCCTGAAGGCGTTCCCCGGAGTCTCCGAGGATTTCGTCAGGGACAACTGATTATTTAGTCCGACCCGCAAACATTCACAACTCGATCCGTCCTCGCGACCCGCCCCAGGCGGTGCCGTGGAAGGTACGTCCATGATCCGGGGACCGAAGTCCGTGGCTACCAATTTCCCAGAGATCTTCACGGCACTGATGGCCCCGTTCGAGGGGAACGAGGTCAAGGTCAGGACGCAGGCGAACCGCCAGCTCCACTACATCACCGCCCGCACCGCGATGAATCGCCTAGACGAGGTCCTCGGCCCCGAGAACTGGTGGGACGCCTACAGGCCCGGCGAGAACTCGGTGATGTGCGAGCTGACCATCCGGCTTCCCGACAAGTCGACACTGACGAAGTGCGACGCCGGCGGTTACGCGGGGATGGCCGACTCCGGCGACGACGACAAGTCCGGTTTCAGCGATGCCTTCAAGCGTGCCTGTGCCAAGTTCGGCATCGCCCGCTACCTCTACCGCGACGGCATCCCCGATTTCGTCAGGGAATCGTACGAGGCACCCGCACCGTCCTCACCGTCGAACAACGGGCACCAGCACGAAGGCCAGCCTCACCAGACCGAGCCAGATCCAAGAGCGCCGATCGGCGCTCTTGGCGGCAAGCCGTTCCCGAAACAGCCGAGGTCCGGACGTGCCCTCTTCGCCACGATCCGCGAGCTCGAGCAGCGATACTCGACCGAGATCGTCAAGCCCTGCAACGACTGGGGTAGGGCGGCCAACCTCTCCGGCAAGTTGGTCGACTGGTCCGAGCAGGAGGTCGCCAAGGCCTGGGCCTGGCTGGTCAACTTCGCCGCCAATCACGGCTGGATCTCATCCGCACATCAGGCCATCGCACCGCCGCCCGGCGAGTCCCCGCTCAAGGCGATGCAACGCAAGCTCTGGAAGCTCATCAAGGACAAGTGCCTCGTCGAGATCTCCGATCCGGAGCACGTCACCGAATACCTCCTCTGGTCCGAGCTCAACGGGATGCTGAACGAGGTCTCTCCCGGCGAGGTCGTAGGCCGCCTCGGCGAGCTCACCGACGAGGGCGTCCTTCGTCGCCTCGTGGCGATGGCGGAAGAGCGTCACTCCAAGGCCGAACGAATCCCTTTCTGAGGGTAATCTTATGTCTGGTCAAGTCCTGATATTACGAACATGCCATTCCGACATGACGAGCCACGGCGGCTTCAAGTGGCCGGAGTCCGGGCTCTGCGAGGCCCCGGATTGGGAGCCCACCGAGGAATGCGGCCACGGCCTGCACGGGTTCCTCTGGGGAGAGGGCGACGGGGACTTGGCGATTTGGGATCGTGACGCCAAGTGGCTGGTCGTCGAGGTCGAGGCCGAGACTGTCATCAACCTCGACGGCAAGGTGAAGTTCCCCCGTGGCAACGTCGTCTTCTGCGGCGATCGCCTCGGAGCGACGACCTACCTGGCCGAGAACGGAGGTCAAGGTAAGGCCATCGTGGGCGGCACCGCCACGGCCGGGTACAGAGGCACCGCCACGGCCGGGTACAGAGGCACCGCCACGGCCGGGTCCTACGGCACCGCCACGGCCGGGTACAGAGGCACCGCCACGGCCGGGGACAGCGGCACCGCCACGGCCGGGGACAGCGGCACCGCCACGGCCGGGGATAGCGGCACCGCCACGGCCGGGTCCTACGGCACCGCCACGGCCGGGTACAGAGGCACCGCCACGGCCGGGGACAGCGGCACCGCCACGGCCGGGGACAGAGGCACCGCCACGGCCGGGGACAGAGGCACCGCCACGGCCGGGGACAGAGGCACCGCCACGGCCGGGGACAGAGGCACCATCGAAGTTGCCTGGTATGACTACGCCGCAGATCGACGCCGAAAGGCTGTCGGATACATCGGCGAGAACGGCCTTCTCCCCAATGTTCCCTATCGACTCGTTGATGGGAAGTGGCAAGCGGTCGGGCAACAGGCAGGGCAAGAAGCGTGAGACTTTTTACCGCCGCGAACATGGCTTCTGGTGGCAGGCCTATGAGGACGGCCCAGCTCGCCGCCCTCCATTACAAGTCGCTCGGGTGGAACCCTCTGCCGTCCAGCCGAACGGATCGTCACCCGGTGCTCCGCTACACCAAGTATTGGGATGCCCCCGTCGATCCGTGGATCTTGAAGTCATGGGACCGATGGCAGGTCGCGAACGTGCAGCTCATGTGCGGGGTCCGCTGGGACCTGGCGGTCGTCGACCTCGACGGGGAGACGGCGTCGGACGCCTGGCAGTCGCTCGGAGTCTACTACGACCAGCCGAGGACATGGACGGTGCGGACGGGCGGCGGGGGGTGGCACCTCTACTATCGGATTCCGTCGGGCATCGCTGAACTTCCCAAGGCCTGCCTCTGGGACCTGGGCGGCGACCACTCCAAGATCGAACTGCTCGGGGACGGGGCCCTGGTGATCGCACCGCCGTCGCGGCACTGGAGGACGGGAAGGCTCTACGAGTTCGTCATAGGCCCCCGGCAGATGGATCGGCCCGCTTTCCTGCCACGGTGGGTGATCGGTCGGGCCCAGGCCGTCAGGGAGAAGCCGAAGGCGGCCTTCCCGCCGCCGCCCCTTCCCCCGCCCAGATCGGAATTCGTCGGCCACTTCAATTTCAGGGACGTGGTCCGGGCCATACCCGACAAGGCACCGATCGCGTCGTCGTGGGGGCTGCGGTTCACCGGCCGACGATCGGGCAAGGACTGGCTCGAATGCCACGCGGTCGGCCGCGACGACCATCGGCCGTCTGCGGGGTTCTCCCCGGCCAGCGGCTACTACAGCGAGCCCTACGTGAGGCACATGGACTTCTTCGACCTGGGGGTTGCCCTGGGCCGTTACGCGACGTGGCAGGACTGCTGCAACGACCTCGGAAGGCAATACATCGGGAGATCGGCATGATCGCGGGCGAGCACTCTTCTCGAATCCAGGAACTCTTGACGGACGAGCCCGGCCTCAGCTGCCGTGCCATAGCCAAGCGGCTCAACCTCCCCGAGTCGTCGATCCGCTCGACGGTGAAGCTGGTCCGCGACGAGCTGAACTCGGTCGGCATCGAGTCGAAGGGGGACGACCCCGAGCCGGCGGATGATTCCGAATGGCTGAATTACAGCCTCCAGGACGACGTCCACCCGTCGAAGCTCGAGACCAGGGAGCCGTTCTCGAGCCTCTTCCCCATCAACCCCGCGGTGCTCTCGTCGCTCGTCGACTCGATGGAACGTACGGGATTCCACCCGGACGCACCGATCACGGTCTGGGGCAACGTCGTCGTCGACGGCCACACCCGCCTCTCGGCCTCCAAGACGGCCAAGATCCCGAGCGTACCCATCATCAAGATCGCCTTCCCCGACGAGGCCGCAGCCCTGGAGTGGGCCAAGGGCAATCAGAGGAACCGCCGCAACCTCACCGACGCCGAGCTGCTCCGATACATCGAGGCCCACCCGCTGCCGGGCAAGGGCGAGCACAAGAAGGCGACGCCCGATCCAAGAGCGCCGATCGGCGCTCTTGGGAAACGGACGGTGGCATCGACCGCGAAGGAGCTCGGGCGGTCGGAGAAGGACATCGAGCGGGCCAGCCGCGTGGCCAAGCAGGGGGACGACCAGCTCAAGGAGCAGGTCTACTCGGGCGAGAAGACGGTTTTCGCCGCCGAGGCCGAGATCAAGGCCAGGGCCGGCGGCCCCGCCGAGCCGGAGCCGACGGAGGAGGAGAAGTTCCTCGAATCGATCCCCGTCCGCAAGAAGCTCTCCGACCGCTGCCGCGAGATCTTCGACCGCGACGCCAACGCGTTCCGCAAGGTCGAGAAGCACCTGATAGCCATGAAGCAACTCGGGGTCACCGATTCCAGGAAGACGGGCATCGTCCAGGGTGCCTTCCAGGCCAAGCTCGGGTTCTTCCTCCTGACTCCGCATCCCCACTCGTGGCTCGCATGTGCCCTTTGCAATGGCGAGGGATGCGAGAAATGCAAGACGCGAGGATATGTAATGCCAGGCACATACAACTGATCGAGTCGATTTCTGACGCGAAACTTCTTTCATGACGGAGGCGATTCGAGATGGGTCGGAGTCGGGACGAGATACAGGCCGATGCGATCGCAGCCATCGAGGCCGAGCGGGTTGCGGGACGCCGCTCGACCCTGCTGCAGATGCCGACCCAGACCGGGAAGACGAGGACCATCTGCAAGTACATCCGCAACGCGATCGAGTCCCGCAACGCCCGCGTCCTCGTCGTGGCCCACATGGGGGAATTGCTCAACCAGTTCGGCCGGGACCTCGACGGGATGGGCATACCCTACGCGGTGGAGCAGGCCGAGCAGCGTGCGTTGGACGTGATCCAGTCGATGCCGAGCATGAGGGTGTGCCTGGCGTCCAAGGACTCGCTCCAGAAGAAGCGGCTCCAGTCGTGGCCCGGCGATTTCTTCACCGACATCGTCGAGGACGAGTGCCACCTGGCGACGGCGGACACCTGGGAGAACGTGCATCGCCACTTCCACCCGGCGTTCCGCATCGGCATGACGGCGACGATCGACCGCCTGGACGGCGTGCCGCTGTCGAAGGTGTTCGAGTCGACGGCCTACTGCTACTCGATCACGGACGCCATCGCCAACGGCCACCGCTGCCCGTTCAAGGCGGTGCCCTGCGACGTCGACATCGACATCCGTGGCATCAAGGCCAACGCGACGGGGCAGTTGGCACCCGGCGAGCTCGAGGCCCGCGTCGGGCCGCAGCTCGAGGAGATCGCCAACGTCGTCAGGATGCACCTGAACCGGCTCGGCGTCGAGAAGGCCATCGCGTTCCTGCCGAACAAGAACCTGTCCTACGCCTTCGCACAGTTCCTCTCGCAGGTCGACGTCCCGGCCCGGGGCGTCGACGGCCAGAGCCCCGACAGGAAGGAGATCATCAAGAGCCACAGGGACGGCGAGTTCCGGGTCCTGTGCAACGCCAAGCTCCTGGGCATGGGCTACAACGACCCCGGCATCGGGGCGGTGATCGACCTGGCCCCGACGACATCGCGTGCCTGGTTCGACCAGAAGGCCGGGCGGTGCGGGGCCACGCGCGAGGGCAAGGAGTTCGGCTACCTGCTCTACGTGGGCTGGGAGAGCGACCTGTCGCTGATCGGGCCCACGGACATCTTCGCGACCAACGACGACGCGAAGGTCAGGGACCTGGCCAGGAAGCTCTCGAAGAAGGCGAAGGATGCGAATCCGCAGGACCTGCTTGAGCAGGCCAGGCAGGAGGTCGCTGCCGAGGCCGAGCGGGAGCGTGTCGCCCGCGAGCGGAAGCTCCAGTACGAGGCGAGGAAGAAGGAGGTCAAGCACTCCTACCGGGAGTACGACCCGATCGGCGTGGCCGTCCGCCACTTCGGCATGGACGCGGAGACGGGCGAGTTCGCCCCGGTCACGGCCAAGCAGCTCGAGCGGATCAGGGGCCTCGGGCTCAAGGGCATCGGGTCGGTGACGTCCTCTGCGGCGGCCGAGTCGATCATCCGGTTCTGGGAGGGGCACAAGTCCTCGGGGATGATCACGTCGGCACAGTTCAACGTGATCCGCAGGATAGCGGACCCGACGAAGGCCCTGATGCTGACGTCGAAGGAGGCCGGCCGGATCATCGGCGGCCTGCAGGGGGGCGAGGACAAGGGCAAGTTGCGGGCACTGGTCGACTCCATGACGAGGGAGGTTTCGGTATGAGATCGGGGCGAGCCATGTCCCAAGAGCGCCGATCGGCGCTCTTGGCCGAAGAGGGGGAGGTATGCTCATGAAATTCACGATGGCACTCGCGGACTTCCGTGCCGCGTTCGAGAGGGTGGCCAGGTTCGTCCCGGCCCGCACGCCGATGCAGGTACTGCAGGCCGTCCGCATCGCCGTGGACGGGCCATCCGGCCTGCTCCTCGACAGGCCGGGCCTGGAGTTGCAGGCGACGGACAACAGCCTCGGCATCCGCCTGAGGGTGGCCGACGTCGATGTGGAGGAGTTGGGGGTCTGCCTGCTCCCCAAGGAGCAGCTGGCCAGCGTCGTGGCCAAGGCCGACGGCGATACGATTGCCTTCGGCATGGAGGGCCCGTCCGGTCCCATGCTCATCAAGAGCGGCCGTGCCCGATGGTCTCTCAACGTCGAGGCCGAGCTGGAGAAGTTCCCGGAGCAGCCCGAGTTCAGGGCCCGGTCATATCACGAGCTGACTGGCGAGCACTTCAGGACGCTGGTGAAGCGGACGATCTACGCGGCCGACCAGAAGGCCGGGACCAGCTACGCGTTGGACGGCCTCCTCTTCGAGGGTGCCCCGGTGTCCGTCAGCCTGGTCGCCATGAGCGGGCGGTCACTGGCATCCCAGGAGGTCCCGGCCAGCTTCTTCGGCGAGGGGGACTTCTCCGACAAGGACGCACCCAGGAGGGTCATCGGTGCCCGCTTCGCGAAGGAGGTCGCCTCGCTGGTGGAGCCCGACGACATGATCCAGATCGGGTTCCCGGATCGGTCCATCGTCCAGGTTCGGATCAACGACTCGGTCATATCCACCAACATGCTCGCGGGAGGGTTCCCGCTCTGGCGTTCGATGCGGTCCAAAGCGGTCAAGCGGCTCCCCGTCAAGGTCAACAGCGACTGGTTCCGGACGACGCTTGAGCAGGCGTCCGCATTCAGCAGCGAGGAGTCCAGGGGGGTCGACTTCGAGTTCTCGGCCGGGCAACTCACCTGCACCCAGCGGGCCCATCGAGGCGTCGGCGAGTCCGTCCTGCCCGTCGAGTGGGACCACGAGGACTTCTCCATCCGGTTCGACACGACGTACATCGTCGAG